>JBCCGJ010000123.1:0-15551 GCA_039029335.1 Actinomycetota bacterium
CCGGTTGATGGCGGCGAACACCCCGGCGATCAGCGCTACCCCGCCGAAGAACGCTCCGGCCTGGGCCCAGCCGCTGACCCCGTCACCGAAGGTGGAGAACAGCTCGACAAAAACAACAAACGCCAGGAACGGGGTCGCCCGGGTCCAGATGTCCTCGGACGCCGAGTAGTCGGCGATGAAGTGGGGGACGCCACGGCGGACGAACCACCGCTCCGTTTCGTCTCGTAGCTCGTTGTCCTCCGTTGACATCACGCTCCGAGCGTAGTGGCGCTCGGGCCGAGGACTCGGCGACCGGCGGCCGGATCGCCGCTAATTGCCCGCAACCCGACGGTCGCGGCCCGCCCAGTGGGGCTCCCGCAGGGTCTTGCGGGCCAGCTTGCCGACCGGCGATTTCGGCAGTTCGTCGGTGGTGAGTTCCACGGTCGCCGGTTTCTTGTACGAGCCGAGCCGGTCGCCGCAGAGGTCGATCAGCTCCTCGGCCGTCACCGTTGCCCCGTCGGCAACGGTCACCACGGCGTAGGGACTCTCCCCCCATCGCTCGCTCGGCACCCCGAACACCGCCGCCTCGATCACGTCCGGGTGATCCGTCAGGACGTTCTCCAATTCGGCGGGCCAGATGTTGAACCCGCCGGAGATGATCATGTCGTCCTTGCGGTCCAGAACGTAGAGGTAGCCGTTGTCGTCCAGCATGCCGATGTCCCCGGTGAGCACCCAGCCGTCCTTCATCCGTTCGGCCGTGGCGTCGGGGTTCTCCCAGAAGCCCTGCATCTGCCCGTCGCACCGGATGGCGATCTCACCCTCCTCGCCGATGTCCAGCGGCTTGCCGGAGTCGGGATCGACGATCTCCAGGTCCCCGAACGGCAGCGGCCGGCCGGCCGATCGCAGCGGGTTGGAACCCTCGACCGTGCTGAACCACTCCGCAGGTCCCATCATCGTGATGGGCAGCGCCTCGGTCTGCCCGTACCCCTGGTAGAGGACCGGACCGAGCACCTCGTTGGCCAGCAGTGCCGTGTCATCGGCGGTGGGCGCCCCGCCGATCTGGATGCACTTCAGGTTGGACCAGTCCCGATCCCTGGCCGTGGGATGGCGGACGATGGCGTTCAGCATGGCCGGTACCAGAAACCCGAAGGCCACCCGTTCGGTCTCCATGACCTCAATCACCTGATCGAGGTCGAACTTGGGGATCAGCAGGTTGACCCCGCCGGACAACCACATCGGCGTGAACAGGTAGCCGGAGCCGTGGGAGATCGGACCTGCGTGCTGGCAGACGTCGCCGAGCTCCACCGGCGGGAAGTTGTAGAACCAGTCCCGGCCGGCGTGCAGCCACGTCTTGTGGCTGTAGCCGACCCCCTTCGACAGTCCGGTGGTCCCACCGGTGTGGCGGATGATGAACCAGTCGTCCTCGGCGACGGGCGGGTCAGGATCGCTGTCCGGGAAGCCGGCCAACCAGTCCTCGTAACCCTCGTCCCGGACGATGACGTGTTCGAGGCTCGACACGTCATCGGTGATCCCGGCCACCGCATCGGCGTGGCTGCTGCTGACCACCAGCGCCCGGCAGCCGGTGTGGCTGAGCATGTGTTCATGGGCCTCCCGGCTGTTGCGGGGGTAGAGCGGCACCCGGACGAGGTTGGCCGCCGCCGCACCGCAGAAGAAGTCAACGGACTCCAGGGTGTTGTCCTCCAGCACGCCGACCCGGTCGCCGGGGGCCAATCCGAGCCCCAGGAGCGCGTTTGCCAGCCGAAGCCCGCGGCCCCAGGCTTCCTCGTAGGTCAGCCGCCGAGCCGGGCCACCGTCGACGCCGGCTTCCACCACCGCCGGGTACTGGGAATGAAACCGGGCGGACCGACGCATCAGGGTTCGAACGTCCACCGGATCACGGTAACCGATGACTATCGGGAGGGGCCACGCCGCTCCCGGAGGGGGTACCATCTGGCTGTGCGACCTGCCGCCACATTCGGCACCATTCTTGCCGTCGGGGTGCTCATCGTCCTGATCTACCAGTGGTCCGGGGACTCGATCGTCGTGCTGATCCTCTGCCTGATCACACTGTTTGTGCTGCTTGCGCTGTGGGACCGGAAGCCGTGGCAGGCGATCGAGGAGGACGACCGGACCGAGACTGACGATCGACCCGACACCGAGGGGCGACAAGCCACCGAAGCGCCTGCGGAGCCGACCGGTTCGAATCGCGGCCCGGCCGACAACGATCACGACCCCGGAGCGCCGGGCCACGGCGAGCGCATCGCCGACGCCGCGACCGGTGAGACCGGTACCGCAATCGACAGCACCGCAACCGACAGCGCCGCAACCGACGGGGTAGCCGCAACCGACGGGGTAGCCGGGATTGGTGGCATCACAAGCAACGGCGTCCAGCAGAGCGGCCGCGACCCGTCGGCGACGGCCGACGGCAGAACCGGCGCACGGCCCAGTCGGGCCGGCCGCATCACCGAGGACACACCGATCTGGCGATCCCGGTTCGACGTCACCGTGGACGAGGACGGCATCACCGGCGTGGCGCTTGGTGACCGGGAGCCCCGGCTGTGGCCGTGGGAAGCGGTGAGCTGGGCCGGCGTCGGTTGGTCTCCGGCCATCACCAAGGACGACAGGGTCGAGGAACGGGTCGGCCTGTACCTGGGACTCGGACCGGCGGACCGAAGCGGACCAGGCGGACCGGCAGAACCGGGGGTGGGGGTTGACCGGGTCCAGGTCATGTTCGGGGCCTATCAACAGCCGGGCACCGTGCTGGGAGCCATCCGCCGAGGCATCGACGCGGCAAGGATCCGGCGATCCCGTTTCCACCACCTGTCACACGCCGAACGGACCAGAACGTTCGCAAACGCGCTCTCGCCGAAGCCGATCACGTTGGCGAAGGACGTCCGCTCACCGGAGCTGCTCTATCAGGACGCCCGTCGGACGCTGCTGACCGATCGGGCCCTGCGCCGGGTCAGTCGGGAGGCTGCGGCGGATCAAATCGTGGTGGCCATCGAACAGCTGCTCGGTGCCCACCAGGCGCTTGATCTGACCGATGACGAGTTCCGACCGCTCGGCCTGGCCGCCGACCGGGGTGACGTCGAGGCCGTCTACCGGGAGGCGGACCTGGTTTTGGAGGCCCGGGGATTCCGACTGGCGTTTATCAACCACGGCGGTGATGACCATCTACTGGGTTTGTTGGCGGTGGATGACGCCGAGGAATGGGATGGCCAAACCGTCGGAAGCGGACTGACCGTCATCGCCCTTGCTCCGCCGGCCTACGACTGAGCGGGTCGGACCGAGCCTGATGCGAATCCCGATCCGTTCGCAATCCCGGCGGACGTCGACGATCGGGGCTGTCGCCGTCACGCTTGTCCTTGTCATGACGGTCGCAGCCTGCGCAGACCAACGGGACGAACAGGACCAGGTCGCGTTTGAGGACATCCTGGCGCAGGCGAATCAGTTTGCACCGCCTGCCCAGCGTCCCGCGCTTGCCGACGGTGTGATCACCTTCGACGAATACGAGGCGGCGGTGTTTGCCACCGTCGATTGCCTGGAGGAGAACGGGGCGGCGGTCGTTTCCGGCCCCACACTCGAGGCGAATCACCGCTACGACTGGGAGACACAGGGATATCCAGACGATCCGGAACGGGACGACGAAGTCGTCGGGATCATCTTCCGATGCATGGACGAGCACCTTTCCTACATAGACAGCATCTTCTTCTACGAGGAGCCGCTGTCCGAAGTGGAGGAACGGCGGCGATTTAACGAGTTCATCGAGTGTGCACAGGACATCACCGGTCTCGACCACGGATCCGTTTCGGTCGAGGAGGGACCCGGCGTGGTCCTGCAGCAGACCTTCGACGCAGGTATCGACACCACCAAGCTGGAGGGGTGCCTTGCCGAACACGGGTACCTCTGATCGGCAAGCGGCCGAAAACGCCGCCGGTCCGGAACCACGTGGGACCGGACCGACCGTACGTTGCGGGTGTTGGAAGCAGGCCGTCGTCAGCGGACGAAGCGGCCTTCGCGAATGCGTTGCTAGTGGCCGTCGCCCCCGGTTGCGGCGCCGGCGGCGACCAGGCGGATCTCCGCCCATTGGCGGTCGGCTCTGGCGTAGGGGTCCTCCGGGTCGGACTCTTCGGCCGCCCGCGCTTCCTCCAGATCGGCCTGGGCCTGGGCAACGTCGATCTCCGACGCAGGCACCGCCGCGTCGGACAGCACGGTCACCTCGGTCCCGGTGACGGAGACGAACCCGCCACGGACCGCAAACCGTCGGACGTCGCCGCCCTCTTCGAAGACTCGGACCTCACACGTCAGCAGCGAACCGATAAACGGTTCGTGACCGGTGAGGAAGGCGATGTCGCCACCGCCGCGGGTACGGGCGATGACCTGGTTGGCATCACCGGAGTACAGCATGTCCTCAGGCGATACGAACTCCACACGCATACTCATAGATTCCTAGTCCTCTCAGGTCAGTTGCAGAGGGCATCCGATACGTTGGCGGCACCGGCCCCGAGCCCGACGTTTCGGTCCCCAGGGGCCGAAACTCGAGCTCCTGATGCGCAGCCTCAGGAGCCGGCGTCCCGGCGGAGCTGCTCGGCCTTTTCACGGGCCTGATCGGCGCCACCCACGTTCAGGAAGGCCTGCTCCGGCAGATCGTCGAGTTCGCCGGTGACCAGCGCCTCGAAGCTGTCAATGGTCTCCTCGACCGGGGTGAACACGCCGTCGAGGCCGGTGAAGACCTTGGCGACGAACATCGGCTGGGACAGGAACCGCTGCACCTTGCGGGCCCGGTCGACGGTGATGCGGTCCTCCTCGGACAGCTCGTCGAGGCCGAGAATGGCGATGATGTCCTGCAGTTCCTTGAACCGCTGGAGGATCTCCTGCACCTGCCGGGCCACGTTGTAGTGACGGGTGCCGACAACCTCGGGCGCGAGGATCGTCGACGTGGAAGCCAGCGGATCCACCGCCGGGTAGATACCCAGGGCGGCGATGTCACGGCTGAGCTCGGTGGTGGCGTCCAGGTGGGTGAAGGTGGTGAACGGCGCCGGGTCGGTGTAGTCGTCCGCAGGCACGTACACGGCCTGCAGCGAGGTGATCGACTTACCACCGGTGGAGGTGATGCGCTCCTGCAGGATGCCCATCTCGTCCGCCAGGGTCGGCTGGTAGCCCACCGCCGAGGGCATACGACCGAGCAGGGTCGATACCTCGGAACCGGCCTGGACGAACCGGAAGATGTTGTCAACGAACAGCAGCACGTCCTGGCCCTGCTCGTCACGGAAGTACTCGGCCATGGTCAGCGCCGAAAGGGCAACCCGGAGGCGAACACCCGGCGGCTCGTCCATCTGACCGAAGCAGAGGGCGGCCTTGTCGAGGACGGAGGTCTCACCGTCACCCATCATGGTCTCGCCCATCTCGATGAAGAGGTCGGTGCCCTCACGGGTCCGTTCCCCCACACCGGCGAACACCGACACACCGCCGTGGTTCGAGGCGACACGGGTGATCATCTCGGTGATGAGCACGGTCTTGCCGACGCCGGCACCACCGAACAGGCCGATCTTGCCACCCTGGAGGTACGGGGTGAGGAGGTCGATGACCTTGATGCCGGTCTCCAGGACCTGCTTGGTCGGCTCAAGCGAATCGAATGACGGGGCGGCCCGGTGGATGTCCCACTTGGTCTGGATGTCCACCTCGTCGAGGCCGACGTCGAGGGGCTCGCCGATCACGTTCCAGATGTGGCCGAGGGTGACATCACCGACGGGGACCTGGATGCCGTGACCGAGGTTGCGCACGACCTGGCCGCGCTGCAGACCGTCGGTGGGCTTCAGCGCAACGCCACGGACCCGACCGTTGCCGAGCTGCTGGGCCACTTCGGCCATGACCGTGGTGGTCTCACCGTCGACGGTGACATCGAACTCGACCGCGCTGTTGATCTCGGGAAGAGCACCCGGGGGGAACTCGATATCCACAACAGGACCGGCGATGGCGACGATGCGGCCGTCTTTGAGTTGGGGTTCGGTTGCAGTCATAGTGTTTCCTCTGCTCAGGACGCTGCTGAGTCACTCAGCAGCAGGTGTTCGATTGTGGCTTCGTCGTCGTCGTTGAGACCTTCGGCGCCGCCGACGATCTCCATGATTTCGGTGGTGATGGCTTCCTGACGGGCCCGGTTCATGGCCCGTGACAGCTTGGTGATCAGCTCTTCCGCGTTGTCCGTGGCGGCCTTCATGGCCCGCTGCCGGTTTGCGTGCTCCGACGCCGCGGCGTCGAGCAGGGCGGCAAACAACCGAGACTCCACATAGCGGGGCAGGAGATCGGCCAGCACACCTTCGGCCGACGGTTCGAACGAGAACCCGGCCAAGGCGGCCTGATCGCCGCCGCCCTCTTCGGCCATGACCGAGGTCCGCTCCAGCGGCAGGAACCGCCGCACCACGGGCTGCTGGGTGCCGAGGCTGACGAACTCCGTGTAGATCAGGTCGACCTGGTCGACGTCACCGGAGTCGAAGAGTTGCCTGACCCGTCGGGCGATGTCCCGGGCGTTCTCGTACGTGGGGTTGTCGGTGAAGCCGTCAAAGACGCTGTCGATGTTGTAACCCCGGAAGTTGAAGTAGTCCCGAACCTTCTTGCCGACGGCGATGATGCGGTAGTCACCGCCGTCCGACCGGACGGCCTGGATCTCCCGTTCCGCCGACCGCAGCACGGCCGAGTTGTACGGCCCGGCAAGGCCACGGTCCCCGGCGCAGACCACAAAGGCCACGTTCTGGACGTTCGCTGCCTGGCGGAGCAGCGGATGATCGACGTCGGCGCCTCCGGCGGCCAGGTTCTCGATGACACCGGTGAGCTGCTCGGAATACGGCCGTGCCGCCTTTGCCCGTTGCTGGGCCCGGGCGACCCGGGTGGCGGCGATGAGCTCCATGGCGCGGGTGATCTTCTTGGTGTTGCTCACCGTGCCGATTCGACGGCGAAGAATTCGTTCAGCGCCCCCAGGCATTAATCGGCCGCCCTGGAGACGTCTTCTTCGGGCAGGGTGTTCGGTGCGTCCACCATGCGGGTGGTTGCATCGGCCTGCGCCTCGGCGTCCGGCTCGTCGACACCGCCGTCCGAACCGACGAACTGGTCGGTGAAGGCGGCGATGGCGGCCTCCAGGGCCTCCTCGTCCGGGACGACCCCGTCGTTCTTGACGCTGGCCAGCACGTCGCTGTGGCGGGAGTTGAACCACTCCAGCAGCTCGATCTCGTATCGACCGACGTCGGCGACCGCAACACCATCGAGATAGCCCCGGGTGCCGGCGTAGAGGACGATGACCTGCTCCTCAACGGGGACCGGTGCGTTGATGCCCTGCTTGAGCAGCTCGGTGAGGCGGTAGCCCCGGTCCAGCTGGGCCTGGGACACCGGGTCGAGGTCGGAACCGAAGGCGGCGAAGGCTGCCAGGTCACGGAACTGCTGCAGGTCGGACTTCAAGGTACCGACCGCATTCTTCATGGCCTTGATCTGGGCGGCGGAACCGACCCGGGAGACCGAGATGCCGACGTCCACCGCAGGGCGGATACCGGACTTGAACATATCGTCCTGGAGGAAGATCTGGCCGTCGGTGATGGAGATCACGTTGGTGGGGATGTAGGCCGAGACGTCACCGGCCTTCGTCTCGATGACCGGCAGTGCGGTCAGCGAACCGGCACCACGATCGTCGGAGAGCTTGGCCGCCCGCTCGAGGAGCCGGCTGTGGAGGTAGAAGACATCGCCGGGGTAGGCCTCACGGCCCGGCGGGCGGCGGAGCAGCAGCGACACCTGGCGGTAGGCCTCCGCCTGCTTGGAGAGATCGTCGTAGATGACCAGCGCATGCTCACCGTTTTCCATCCAGTGCTGGCCCATGGCACAGCCGGCGTAGGGAGCGAGGAACTTGAACGGAGCCGGGTCGGACGCCGGGGCGACAACCGCCACCGTGTAGTCCATGGCGCCCTTCTCCTCCAGCAGGGCGACGGTCTGGGCGACCGTTGACCCCTTCTGGCCGACGGCCACATAGATGCACTTCACGCCAAGGCCCTTCTGGGCCAGGATCGTGTCGATGGCGACCGTTGTCTTGCCGGTCTTGCGGTCACCGATGATCAGCTCCCGCTGACCACGGCCGATCGGGATGAGGGAGTCGACGGCTTTGATGCCGGTCTGGACCGGCTCGTGCACCGGCTGGCGACCGGTGATGCCGGGAGCCTGGATCTCCATGCGGCGATCCTGGACGCCGCTGAGCGGGCCCTTGCCGTCGATCGGCTCGCCGAGCATGTTGACCGTGCGTCCGATGACCCCGTCACCGACCGGGACCGAGAGGATCTCACCGGTGGCCTCCACCGGCTGGCCCTCCTCGATGCCGTCCACATCACCGAGGACCACCGCCCCAATCGTGTCCTCGTCCAGGTTCAAGGCCAGGCCGATGGTGCCGTCGGAGACGCGAAGCATCTCGTTCACCGAGGCGTTCGGCAGGCCGCTCACCCGGGCGATACCGTCGCCGACCTCGGCGACCCGGCCCACGGTTGAGCTGCGGACGTCGGTCTCGAGCGAGTCGAGGTTCCGCTGGAGTGCGCTGGTGATGTCGTTGGGATCAAATGACAGTGCCATTGACGATTCTCTCTTCTCCGGAGGCAGTTCTTGGTAGTTCGTGTCTGGTGTGGGACGGCCCCTGGTCAGCGGGCCGGGGTTATGCGGTGCCCTAGAGGGCGTCGTGCATCTGGTTGAGCTTGGTCCGGACCGAGCCGTCGATGACGGTGTCACCAATGGTTGTCACGGCCCCGCCGATCACATCCGGATCGACGATGTTCTCCAGTTCGATGGCGGTGCCGGCCTGGGCGCTGAGTGCCTGGGCCAGACGGGCCTTCTGGTCTTCGGAGAGGGCGACGGCGCTGCGAACGACGGCAACCCGATTGCCACCGGCTGCGGCGGCGGCGTTCACAAAGGCCGAGACGATCGCCCCGAGCTCGGACCCGCGTCCGGCGCTGACGATCATGCCGACGAGGGCCCGGGTGGTGTCGCTGGCCTTGCCGCCGAGGACGTCATCGACGATCTGGCCACGGGTGGCGGCCTGCAACAGGTTGTTGCTGAGCGTGGAGCGCAGCTCCTCGTTCCCTGCAACGGCCCTGGCGACGTCACCGAGCTGTGAGCGAGTGCTTTCGAGATTTCCTTCTGCTCTGGCTACGGCAAGGAGAGCATCCGCGTAGCCCGCAATACGATCACTCATCGTTCACAGTCCCTCATGACATCTGGTTTACTTGGTTGATGTAGGTCTCGATCAGTTCGCTCTGGGCGTTCCCGTCGAGCCCGTCGAGCACAACGGCCTCCGCGCTGTCGCGGGTCATCCGAGACACCTCAGCGGCAAGGTCCGCTTGGGCCTGTCGCTTGCGGTTCGTCACGTCGCTGCGGCCCCGGTCCCGGATTGCCTCCGCCTCGGCCTCGGCCTTGACGACCAGGTCTTCCTTCAGCTTGGCCGCGGTTTCGTGGGCTTCGCTGCGGATCTTGTCCTCTTCGGCGCTGACGTCCGGCAGATCGGCGGTGCTGGCGTTCAACGCCTGCTCCGCTTCGGTCCTCGCCGCCTTTGCCTCGGCCAGCTCGGCTTCGATCCGCTCCGTCCGATCGGTCAGGGCCTGGCGGATCAACGGCAGCCCCCGCCAGACGATGAGACCCGCAAGAACCAGGAATGCCGCCGTTCCCCAGTAGACCTCATTGATGTCACCGGGCCAGTGGCGGCCGTTCGGCTCCTCTGCGGCGAATACGATCAGCAAACTCATGTTTTGTCCCTAGTTGGAGTTGTCCATCGCTCGGTTGATTACCGGCTCGGCGGCGCTGAGGTCGATCTGGCGGTTCATCACCTTCGACGCGGCGCCAACGGCGAGCTGGGCGACCTGGGGCCGCAGGGCGGCCATGGCCTCTTCACGCTCACGTGCGATCTCGGTCTCGGCGATTTCCTTCATCGCGCTGACCTCACGCTCGGCCCTGGCCACGAGCCGCTGGCGTTCGGCCTCGGCCTCGGCCCGTGCCTCGCCGATGATCGACTCGGCCTCGGCACGGACGTCCGCCAGCTGATCGTCCAGTTCGGACGACGCCGACAGCGCCTTGGCCCGTGCGGCATCCGCAGCGTCCTTGTCCGCCTGAATGGTGGCGGCCCGATCCTGCATGGCCCGTTGGACCGGAGGCAGGAGGACAAAGCGGATCAACACGAACAGCGTGCCGAACGCAATCGCACCCCAGAAGATCTCCCCGATGGCGGGGAGGATGGGGTTGACGGCTTCTTCTTCTTCAACTGCAAGTAGCAGAGCGAGCACGGTTGCTCCTTACGCGAACTTGAGCAGAATGAAGACCACGAAGCCGATGAGGGCCAGCGCCTCGGTGAAGGCGATGCCGAGGAACATGTTGGTCCGGACGGCGCCGGCAGCCTCAGGCTGACGGGCCATGGCCTGGACGGCCTGACCGACCAGGTAGCCGATCCCGATACCGGGGCCGATAGCAGCGAGACCGTAGGCCATACCGGCACCGGCGGCCGCGCTGATGTTCTGCTCATCGGCAGCGGTGACCGCCTCCTGGGCCAACTCGAGCGATTGCGTTGCAATGGTTGCGAGGACGCTCATTGGAAGTTGCTCTCCTGTTTCTTGTTGCCACACCGTTTTCGGGTGGGGCGTGTGTTGGTCCCGCCGTCCGGCGGGGTTGTTATCCACCGAGGTGGACGTTCTGACTACTTGCTTGGTGCAACCCAACCGGTTGCGTTTGGTGTTACGAGATCTTGTGTGGCCGAACGGCCGTAAGCAGCAGGCCTAGTGGGCCGGATGCAGGGACGAGTCGATATAGACGGCGGTGAGCAGGGCAAAAACAAACGCCTGCAGGAACGAGACGAACATCTCAAAGCCGGTCAACAGGACCAGCATGCCGAAGGTGAGGGGCAGGATCGCCGCCAGGATCGAGGTCTGCCACAGGGTGATGCACAGCACACCGAAGGTGACCAGCAGGATGTGACCGGCCAGCATGTTGGCGAAGAGACGGACTGCCAGGCCGAAGGGCCGGAGGATAAAGACGGAGAGCGTTTCGATCAGGCCCACCAGCGGCTTGAGGGCGATGGGCACACCCGGTGGCCAGATGATGTCCTTGAAGTAGGTGAGGCCGTGGTGCTTGATACCGACCCCGATGAAGGTGACCAGGGTGACAAGCGCCAGGATCATCGGGTTGGCCATGCGGGCGTTTGCCGGCATGTGAAAGGTGGGGATGACCTCGAAGATGTTGCCCCAGAAGACAAAGACGAAGATGCTCAGCAGCAGCGGCAGGTAGCGAAGGCCGTCCGGACCGATGGCCGGGAGGATCACCTGGTTCTCGATGAACTCGACGTGGCCCTCGACGATGTTCTGCAGACCCCGGGGGACAAGATCCTTCTTGGCCAGGAAGAACATCGTTGCCGGAATGATCAGTGCAAGGAGGCTGATCAACCCGATCTTGTTGAACTCGTAGAACGTGCCCTCACCGAAGTAGTACTTCCACTCGACCAGGTTTCCAATTGGGGGATACTCGAGTCCGAACACCGTAACGGGCTCCTTCAGTTGGTTCAGCAGTTTGGTCCAGCAGCTTGATTAAGCCGTTTGGTTAAGCAGGTCTGTTCAGCAGTGTTGCTTCAGCAGATGTGTGCAGCTGCCCTAAGACCGGCTGCGGAATTTTCAATCCGTACGTTATATCTGGCTTCTTGGTCAGGGTTGGTTTTTCCCCGACCGAAATCGGTCGGGTCGGTACCCGGCCGCCGGTTGTGCCCGGCGCCCGTGACCACCACCAACCTCGGGTTTCAGACCTGGGTGGGCAACTGTCGCCGCTACGTGGCGAAGCTCCCAAGTCAAAAGCCCGAGATGGGTGACGATGATCGTTATGCCCAGCGGGATCATGCGGACCCAGGCGGTGTCCCGAATCAGCCACACCGCCAAGAAGACAAGCGCCAGCCGCATGACGTATCCACCAAGCGCCACTGAGGCTACCAAGCCCAGCGAGATCCTTGCGGCCCAGACCAACAAATATGCAGAGAGCAGAAAATTGACCAGGATGATGGCTATGGCGTAGCCGACGGAGGCTGCGGTCTCGACGTCGGAGACCAGCGCGACGACCCCGACGACCAGCGGGAGCACCATCAAACCTCGCTTCGCCAGGTCCCGGGCGACGTCGGCCGCCGGTGTCATATCCGAGGGTGCGGCCAGGTTGGCGGCCGATGAGGCGGGCGATGCGGTCACGAGCCACCTCGTCGGAGGGCCGCCGTCTCGGCCTCGATCCGTTCGATCTCCCGCTTGTACCGGTAGTAGACGTTGGCGACGGCACCGACAAAACCCAATACGGCGAGCACAACGGTGAACAGCGGCACGGTTCCGATCTGTCGATCGAGCCACAGACCGGCGAGGGCGAAGATGACCCCGGAGAACGCGAGCTCAAAGCCGCCGATGCTCCGGTTCATGTCCCTACCGAGATGGGTCTGTTCCTCGTTCACGGTGCCCTCACATTGGAAACATTGCTACAGGCCACGGCCCGGATCCATCACGGTCACCCCGAGCACGGGGCAAACGATAGAGAGCGTCCGTTGCCCGGCGCAACCCGTCGGGAAGAGCGACAAACAGCGGTAATACGGCGCTCCAGGCCTGCGGTGCAAACCCCACTAACGGCGGGGATTCGGCATCTCCGCAGGCGCTGCTGCTGACCGGTTTTGCAGATCGGTCGTTCGGCTGGTGGGTGAGGTGACCCAGGCCCACGGCTGTGCCTTCAGTCCGTCTCGGACGCCGCGGCGGGGATCGGCCTGCGACGAGGGGGCCGGACGATGGCCGGGACCGGTGCTCCGGCGTCTTCGTCGCCGTCACCGGTGCGCTCCGCACCGTTCAGTACTGTGCCGTTCAGTGCTGTGCCGTTGAGATCTGTGCCGTTCAGGTTTGTGCTGTTCCGCTCGCTGCTGAGAACGGGCTGGCCCGCGTCTTCGGTCGGCGCTCGGCCGTTGAGATCTGTGCCGTTCAGGTCCGTGCTCCTCGTCGAGATCGGTCGGTCGGGAATCGACTCCGAGGACTGGCGGCTCGTCGCCGGCTGATCGGTCGCAGATGGCAGGTCGGTCATGGGGTGGAGGTACTCCTGATGGTTGGATCCACCCGCGCCAACGAGTTGATCTTGATTCGCCCTCGCCGCCCGGATCCGGGCCACCGCCGCAAGATCGGTTGCCGCCTTGAGGTTGGCCAGCCGGGTTCGCCTGCTCCCGGCCTCGACGGTCTCGGCCTTGATGCCCGGATGGAAGAGTGTGTACAGCAGGAGGGCAAGCGCACCGACACCCATCGGCACGATGCCGTCGCCCCGTCCCTCGTTGTAGGTCGGATAGAGGACAAACGCCGACAGCAGCGCGGTCCACGACCACAGGATCCCGACGCTGCGGCGATGACCGTGGCCCAGCCTCACCAGCCGGTGGTGCAGGTGGTCCTTGTCGGCCGTGGCCAAACCCTGGCGGTGAGTCGCCCGGCGGACGATCGCAAACGCCGTGTCCAGGATCGGCACCCCGAGGATGAACAGCGGGATGGCCAGCGGGGCGTAGAAGAAGAACGTCTGCCCGCTGAACGGGTCCGGGGTACGACCGCCGACGGCCATGGTCGACGCGGCCATGAGGGTGCCGAGGAGCAGGCTGCCGCTGTCGCCCATGAAGATCCGGGCGGGGTACACGTTCCAGGGAAGGAATCCGAGGCACACACCGAGGACCAGCGCGGCCACGAGCGGCCCGATGTTGCCGGCCAGGATCAGCTCGACCTGGCCGAGCCGGAAGCCGTACAGCAGGAACGCCGCCGCCCCGATCCCGACGATGCCGGCGGCCAGCCCGTCAAGACCGTCGATGAAGTTGACCGCGTTCGCCATGCCGAGCACCCACACCACCGAGAACAGCAGCGCCAGGTCGTACGGCAGGACAAAGACGTCGAGGAACGGGATCCGGAACCAGATGATGCTGACCCCGCCGATCACCAGCAGGACGCCGGCCAGGCTGAGACCGGCCGTCTTGGCCGGGGCCGAGATGTCCTTGATGTCGTCGATCAGCCCGACCAACCAGGCGATCGTCGCGCCGGCGAGCACACCGAACGGCTCGGTCGAGCTGCTGAAGATCGCATCGAACCGCCCCGACAGCCAGGCGGCGAAGAACGCAACAACAAAACCGACGTACATCGCAACGCCGCCGAGGAACGGGGTCGGCCGGTCGTGGAACATCCGATCGTCCGGCTTGGCCAACAAGTTTGTCGATACAGCGAGGAGCCGTACGAGGGGGACCAGGCACAGGGTCACCGCAGCGGCAAGCGCGGCGACCGCGAGGTACGACGTTAGAACGGGCCTCATCGGTCAGCCACAGACACTACCCTCCGACCCGGCCGACCGTGGCACACCCACGCCGAAATTTGGGCGCTCAGCCCACAGGATTTGTCTCCCCTGCGCCCAAATTTTGCTGGGGTCGCTGGGGCGGCTACTGCTCCAGCGCGCCGATCTTGTCGACCCGGCGGCTGTGGCGACCCCCCTCGAAGCCGGTGCTGACGAACGCGTCGACGGCGTCGAGTGCCACCTGGGGGCCGGTGAAGCGTTCACCGAGGCACATGATGTTTGCGTCGTTGTGCAGCCTGGTCAGCCTGGCCGACGTCACGTCATGGACGGTGGCGGCTCGAACGCCCTTCACCTTGTTGGCCGCGATGCAGATGCCGATGCCGCTACCGCAGACGGCGACCCCGAGCTCCGACCCGCCACCGGCCACCTCGGCGCCGATGGCGGCACCAAAGTCCGGGTAGTCGACCGACGTGTTGTCATCGTTGCCGAGGTCGACCACCTCGTGGCCGCCGGCCCGGAGATGTCCGGCCACCAGCTGTTTCAGTTCGAACCCGGCGTGATCGGAGGCGACGGCGATGCGCATGGTCGACAGACTAACCCGGTGGGCGGGTGCTGAACCGGCGGGCGACCCCGGTTCAGTCCCTCGCCTCGTTTGCCCGGAGCCGGGCGTTCAGCAGGGCCAGAACCCGCTCGTTTGCGTTCGGGCTGCGGTCGAGGAGCTTGCGGAACTCGGTGTTTCCGAACGACACCAGGACCATGTCGGTCTCGGCGGTGACCGTGGCGTTGCGGGGCCGGTGTTCCACCAGCGCCATCTCCCCCACCATCGAGCCCGCGCCGACCGAGGCGACGTACTCACCCCGGATGTGGACGTTGGCCGTCCCCTCCACGATCACGTAACAGGCTTCGCCGACCCGGCCCTGGTCGATGATCTCATCGCCAGCCTTGGCCTCCGTGCGCTCACCGAGCTGGGACACCTCGGACAGCTCGGAGTCGCTGAATCCGTCGAAGAACTTCACCGACGCCAGCCAACCGGTATCAAGCTTGTTGTTTCGTCCGAACATCGGTCCTCTCCCTGATGACTGCCCTGACCCTACCGACCGTCGGGCCGTCGGGTCCACTGATATGACCGACGCAACCCGGACCCGCCTCCAGGCGGCGTCGACACGGCGCTAGGTCAGGCGGCAGACGATACCCCGGGGCCGGTCGGCCAGGTCGATGATCGGTTCGACCTCGGCAAAGTGGATACCCGCCTC
>JBCCGJ010000124.1:0-15543 GCA_039029335.1 Actinomycetota bacterium
CAAACATGGCAAACACCGGTTTTGAGAGGGAAGCCCCTTCGAAGATCGTTTCGTCGGTGACCGGCTCGCCTGTAGCAACATCGGCGTAGCCGAACGTCTCGGCGTAGCGCACCTCGCCGTCGTTGACGATGGCCAGGCTCAGCCCCGGTATGCCAAGCTCGTCCATCCGCCCGGCCACGTGGTCCGAGATCGATTCGGTCGGGATGGTGATCCCCACGTAGCTGCGCACGTGGCCGTCGCGCGGGACACAGGCGGCGAACAGCCAGCACACGCTGGCCACCAGGAGACCCCGGACCAGCCAGGTTCGCAGGCGACCGCCCTTGACGAGGCCGTTGCGGAGGTGAACGGACTTGGCTGCAACGCTTGTTGTGGTGCCCATCAACCCGTTCAACGAACGGGGACGGGTGATTCCCTCACTCGGTCAGGAGACGCGCCGTGAACAGCTCGAGTACCCGGTCGAGGGTGTCGCGGGTGGGCTGGCCGACCTCGTCGATCAGCGAACCGGTCAAGACGCTGTGGTGGTCGGACAGGACCGGGTTGTCCAGTGCCGCCGGGTTTCCGTCGGCCTGCTCCAACTCAACGGCCACAAACCCGTCCCCCAGTCGCTCGGCGAGGTAGGCGAACCGCTCGCCGGGCACCAGGCGATCACCGTTGAACCGGAGGCCGAGGACCCGCAGACCCTCCGCGGTGCAGCGGGACGCAACAACGTCGAGGTCGTCTGGTGACACGTCGATGGAACCACGACGGGCGGCGTTGAGCCCCAGTGGCAGCGACGGTTGACTCATCACGGGGGCGACGACGGACGGGTCGGTGGCCATGGCCAGGCTGAAGCCGCCGCTGAAACACATGCCGACCGCACCAACCCCCGGCCCGCCGCAGCGCTGGTGCTCCGCCCTCGCCAGCGCCCGGAGCCAGTTTGCGATCGGTGAGGTCTTGTTCAGGGCGAACGCCGAGAACTCACGGCTGACGCAGGCTCTGACCGACGAACGGAGGTTGTAGGCGATGTCCGACACCCGGGAGCCTTCAAACGGCCGTCGGCCCGGCGTTCCGTACAGCTGCGGCAGGACAACCGAGCAACCGATCGCCACCACTCTGTTGGCGAAGCCCAACACCTGCGGGGTGATGCCCGGCAGCTCGGTGATGATGATGACCGCAGGCCCCGTCCCCCGGCGATAGATCGGGTGGGTGACACCGTCCGCCTCGAAGGTGTCCAGGGTGAAGTCGTTCAGGTCACCATCCGGCGCAACAGTAGTCATAGCGGCAAATTGTCACACAGTCACCGGACCCTGCCAAGGGCCCGATGCCAGGCCGACGCTCAGGTCCGTCGGATCATCTAGCCTGGCTGACCATGGGAGTCTTTCATGTAGCAACCATCACACCGACCAAGGAGGAGCTGCTGGCGGCGTGGATACCGACCCAACCGTGGGGCCCCGGACCGGACGCCGAAGTATCGGTCATCGGTGCCTTCCGGTTCGACGATCCGGAGAATCTGGTCGGCATCGAAACCCACCTGTGCCAATCCGGCGAAACGGTCTTCCAGGTTCCGCTGACCTACCGAAACGAGCCGCTTGATGGGGCGGACGCCTCGTTCATCGGGGAGATGGAGCACTCGGCGCTGGGCACCCGGCATATCTATGACGGCTTCGGTGACCCGCGATACGTGCTCATGCTGACCGCGGTGGCGTTGACCGGCCAGGGCGAGGCGCTGGGCATGGCGGTCTTTGAGGACCGCTGGTACATCGCGCCGGCGAACGTGCGGATCCACGGCGGCGGCTGGGGTCAGGAACGTGTCCCGATCGACGGCATGGAGCCGGTCTCCACCGACGGCGACCGGGCGGTGTTCCGTAACGATCGGTTCGATCTGACGGTCTTCCGGCGGCCGGCCTCCGGCCCGCATCCGCCGATCGGCCTCACCGCCGACTGGGACGGGGGCGATCCGGTGGTGCTGGCGGAGGTCGTCGAACGCTGATCGATCAGCTGCTCTCGGCGAACGCCAGCTCCAACTCCTCGGCGACGGCCCGCATCCGACGGGGCGTCAGCCCCCGCGCCGCCTCAACCCGAACCCGGTTCCGGGACGGGTCGGCCGGGATGATGTAGAGCCGACGGGTCGTTGTGTCGGTGTCGTCCCACCGAGACCGGTACCGATTCGGAAAGACGTCCTCGCTGACCACCGCCGCCTCTGCACCCTCCCGGGGTACGACATGGGTTTCCTCGGTGTTGGCGATCACAACCTCGTCCCGGGTCAACCACAGGGCGCACTTGCGGCTGTGCCGCTCCCAGGCAACGGCGATCGCTGCGATGCCGACGGTGGTGAAAAAGCTGGCGAAGGTGGGCCCGGTCCAGAGGCTCCAGAGGATCTGCAGTCCCAGCAGACCCCAGACCACCCAGGTCCAGCGCGGCGGCCCCAGGAGGATTCGAACGTCAAGTTCCATGGGCTGATTGTCGCGCGAAATCGGCGGACGGTTTGGTCGCTTCCATGGTTAGAACCTACCGACTTCGGCGTTCGGCCGGAGAATCATTCAGGTCAGAACCGGCTCCCGGGTGTTCCAACGGGGAAAGGCCTTGATCAGTTTCGGATCGCCGGTCAACGTGATGGCGCCCTGTTTGTGCAGCTGCGACCAGGGCAGGGCGCCTCGGTGCCAGTCGACAAACGGACCGGAGCGGGCCTCCACCTCCAGGTGGGGGCCGCCACCGGGATCGGTGGCGCAGAGTTCCGCATCACCGTTCTCGAGGAGGAGCCAGAAGTTGCGGTTGCCGGCCGCCTGGTCGGGAAACCGGAAGTGAACCACGGTTCGATCGGTCGGCAGCTCCTGCCGGTTGAGCTGGACCTGGCACCACGCCCACAGGGCAAATCCGGGGTCGGCGTGTTCCGGGAGCACCTCGACCCATGTTTCGGCCCACCGGCCGAGTCCGTCGACCACGCCGGCCAGGTCGGCGCCGGCCTCGGTCAAGCCGTAGGTATGGCCCTGGCCATTGGCCTTCGGGGTTGTGGCGATGATGCCGGCGCGCTCCAACTCCTTCAGCCGTTTTGCCAGCATGGAGCGGGACATGGTCGGCACACCCTGGGCGATCGAAGAGAAGGAGGTCGCTCCGAACATCAGGTTGCGGATGACCAGGAGGTTCCAGCGTTCACCCAGAATCTCCGTGGCCCGGGCGACGGGACAGTACTGACGATAGGTGGCCATGATTCCATGCTGCATCGAGTAGCGGCCTCCGGTCGAGTTCCTTTTTCGTACTGGATTGTCCGGTCGGCTTTGGGCACGCTGGACCTCCCTACCAATACCGACTGAGGGACAGCGAAATGGCAGACGAGAGCGGGACAAAAAAGACCAGTGCGGCAACCGGCCAGGTCACCGCCACGGCGGCGGAGATCTACGAGAGCTTCTTTGTGCCGGCACTGTTCGACCAGTGGCCGACCCGGCTGCTCGACGCGGCAAACCCCTCTCGCGATGATCGGATTTTGGACGTCGGCTGCGGGACCGGCATCCTGGCCAGGACGGCGGCCGAGCGGCTGGCGGCCGGGGTTTCGGCCGCCCCGGACGATGCCGTCCACGGCCTCGACCCGAACGAGGGCATGCTGGCCGTCGCCGCCCAGTCCGGTGCGGCCGTGACCTGGGATCACGGCACCGCAGAGGCGCTCCCCTACCCGGACGACTCGTTCGACCACGTCCTCAGCCAGTTCGCACTGATGTTCTTCACCGATCAGGTTGGTGCACTGTCGGAGATGCGCCGGGTCCTTCGTCCGGAGGGATCGCTCACGGTAGCCACCTGGGCCGGCCTGGACCACACGCCCGGCTATGGGGCGATGATCGAGTTGCTCGACCGGCTCTTCGGCCAGGACGCCGCCGACGCCCTGCGGGCGCCGTTCACGCTGGGCGCCGAGGCCGACCTTCGACCGCTTCTGACCCGCTCGTTCCCCGACGCAACGATCACGATGGTGGACGGCACCGCTCGATTCGCCTCGATAGAGGCGTGGGTTCACACGGACGTCCGGGGTTGGACCCTGGCCGACATGATCGATGACGACCAGTACCGGGAGCTGCTGGATGCGGCGACCGTGGAGCTGGGTCGGTTTGTCGACGAGGACGGCCAGGTCCGATTTGCCGCTCCGGCGCTCATCGTGACAGCGGGCGGAACACCCTGACTAGAATCTGCCCATGATCGACCACAACCTGTTGGCGGACGTGCCGCTCTTCGACGGCATGAGCGAGGAGGAACTCCGGGACTGCGCGCAGCTCTTCGACCAGACCCGGGTCCTCATGGGCGAGGTGCTCACCACAAAGGACGACTTCGGGTATTCACTGTTCGTGGTGCTCGAAGGCGGCGTCCGGGTGGAGGTGGACGAGGACACAACCGTCGATCTCGGCGTTGGTGACCACTTCGGTGAGGTGGCGATGGTGACCGGCGCAAGGCGCAACGCCACCGTTCGGGCCACCGAGACCTGTCAGCTGGCCAAGATCATGATCTGGAACTTCGAGGAGCTCACCACCCGCAGCCCGAAGCTGGCCGAGCGGCTCAAAGCGGCGGCCGCGGAACGGTCCTGAGCGCCATCGCCGGGCCATGGGCACCAACGCGGCGCCCCCGGGCGACGAGTTCTCCGATCACAACTACGGGAAGCCGACCGACGGGTTCACCCGGCTGACGACCAGCCTGGAGACCGTTTCCGGAGACCTGGGCACAACCGAGACCCCGGTCGATCGGTTCTTTGTGTGCTCCGCCAGCGAGCCGCCGACGCTTTCGACCGACACGTGGCGTCTGACCATTGACGGTGACGCGGTGCAACGGCCGGTGACGATGGATTTTGCCCAACTGGACGAGCTCCCGAGGCAGACGATCACCGCATGGCTGGAGTGTGCGGGTAACGGCCGGTCGATGTTCACGTTGGTCGACGGGCGGGAGATACCGGCGGAGAACGCCCACACGGGCTGGATGCTCGGCGGGATGGGTCTGGCCCGCTGGGAGGGACCCCGGCTGCGGGATGTGCTGGCGGAGGCCGGTGTGACCGACCGGGCGGCTTTTGTCTCCCCGGTCGGCCTCGACGTTGACAATACCGAGGGCGAGCCAGCCAGGATGTGCCTCCCGCTGGACAAAGCCCGTGACGACGCAACGATCGTTGCCACCCACATGAATGGTCAGCCGCTTGTCCCGGCCCACGGTGCGCCGGTCCGGCTTGTCGTGCCCGGATGGGTCGGTGCCTATTCGGTGAAGTGGCTCGGCGGGTTGACCGTGTCGTCGTCGTGGGTGCCGTCCTGGCGGTCCGACGTGTACTACGTACACCGCACACCGGAGGATGAGATCACCGGCCCGGTCACCGCCCACCCCGTGAAATCCAGCCTTGCCATCCCCTATCCGGCGGCCATCGGCCCCGGATGGCAGGAGCTGGTCGGCTACGCCCGCTCCGGCAGTGGGCCGATCACCGCGGTCGACTGGTCGATCGACGGCGGCCCGTGGCGGTCGGCCGAGCTTGACGAACCGGCGGGTCCCTACGCCTGGACGGTGTTCCGGTTCGAGGTCGACCTCGAACCCGGTGAGCACATCATCCGGTCACGGGCCACCGACAACTCGGGTGCGACCCAGCCCGAACAGCAGCCGTTCCACCCCTACGGGGTCCTCTGGCAATCGGTCATCCCCCACCCGGTCACCGTCCGGGCCTGATCCTGGCCGCGGCAGTCCCGGGCCAGGCCGGGCCGGCTCAGCCACCGGACGAGAACAGCAGCCGGATCTCCTCCAACCACTCGTCAACGGCGGGGGCGGCCTCGACCGGGGTCTTGCCGAGCCGGACCAGGACAAGATCCGCCGCCGGGTCGACCAGGATCCGCTGTGTCTCGTACCCGGAGGCGTAAAAAGCATCAGGGGCCGGCCCCCAGATCCACCAGTGGGCGCCGTAGCCGACCCCATCCTCGTTCTCGGCCTGCCGGGTCCTGGCGTAGTCGACCCAGCCTTCGGGAAGAATCCGGTTGCCGTCCCACACCCCGTCGCGGAGATAGAGATAGCCGAACCGGGCGAAATCCCGGGCGGTGGCGTGAAGGAACGACGAACCCACCCAGACCCCGGCATCGTCAAAGGTGGGGTCGGCCGTCATGCCGATCGGGTCGAGCAGGACCCGGGTCATCCAATCGGTGAACTCCTCGCCCCGGCCGACGGCGTCGGCCAGGATCCGGCACAGCAGCACCGACGTCCCGCTGGAATAGTTGAACACCTCGTTCGGCGCAGCCACCGCCGGAAGCGCCGCGGTGTAACCGGACATGTCGGCGTTGCCCGAGCCGAACAGCATCTCGATGCAGTGGCTGGTCTCGGCGTCCACATAGTCCTCGTTGAAGAGAGTGCCCGGCACCATACGGAGCAGGTGGTCGATGGTGATGGCCGACCGGGGATCCTCGGGATCCCGCCAAGCCTCCAGCATGCCGGTGCGGTCGGTGCGGAGCGTGCCGTCGGCCACGAGCACACCGATCAGTGCCTGGGTGACGCTTTTGGCCATCGACCAGGAAATCAGCTGCTCGTCCGGGCTTGACGAGTCCCCGTATCGCTCGGCCACCAGGCGACCGCGATGCACGGCGACAAACGACAGCGACAACCCGAACCGATCGGTGTCCTGGGGTCGGTCAGCCGGGAAGGCCTGATCGAGAAGTGAGGCGAGTCGGTCCTCGATGGCCTCCGGGACGGGGCCGGTGGGCCACGATGCATCCGGCCACGGGGTGCCGTCCGGCTGTTGAGGCAATGCGACGGTCGGACGACGAGGTTCGAGAATCGGCATCGGGCCAGTGTGGCCCGTTGACCGGCTCGGTTCCTCATCGGTTTCTTGTTCGGCGCGATCGGCGGCCGGTATGGTGCCGCCATGACCAACGGGGAGCAGCCGGTCGATCCGTTCGCCGACGAGGGCCCACCGGAGACGGCCGCGGTCAGGGACGGCGAGGCCCTGGACTGGCAGACGATCGAGGGCTACCTCCGGGAGCGGCTTCCCGCCGAGATCACCGACGGCGGTACCTTTGCCGTCGACCAGTTCCCAAACGGCTCGGCGAACCTGACCTACCGGGTCGCGTTCGGGCCAAACGAACTGGTGCTCCGTCGGCCGCCGTTCGGCACCATCGCGCCGGGCGCCCACGACATGAAGCGGGAGTTCAAGGTCCTGTCGCGGTTGTGGCAGCACTTCGAGCTTGCCCCTCGGGCGTACCTGCTGTGCGAGGATCACGGCGTCGCCGGGGCGGATTTCTTTGTCATGGAACGGCGGGTCGGAGAGGTGATCCGTGGGGTGATCCCACCATCGATGCGGCACCACGATCGCGTCGGCCATCGCATCGGGATGGCACTGGTGGATGCGATGGCCGCATTCCATCTACTGGATCCGACCGCCTGCGGCCTCGCCGATCTGGGCAGGCCGGACGGGTTCATGACCCGGCAGGTGTCCGGCTGGCGGAAGCGGTGGGACCTGGTGGCTGACCCGCTCCACGACGACGCCATGACCGCAATCCACGAGCGGCTGGCCGCATCGACACCGGTTGCGCAACGGGTGTCGTTTGTCCACAACGACCTGAAGCTGGACAACTGCATGTTCGACCCGGCCGACCCCGACCGGGTCACGGCGTTCTTCGACTGGGACATGACCACGCTCGGTGATCCGCTGGCCGACCTCGGCACGCTCCTCAACTACTGGCCGGACGAGTCCGACGCCGAGGACGTTCGCCGGGCCAGTCACGACGGCATGACCGCGATGGGGCTGCCGACAAGGGCCGAGGTGACGGCCCGGTACGGCGAGCGGACCGGTATCGACGTGTCAATGGCGGCCTGGTACGAGGCGTTCGGCCAGTGGAAGACGGCGGTGGTGGTCCAACAACTCCACCGGCGGTGGGTCGACGGTGACTCGACGAACGAACGGCACGCCACGGTCGCCGAGTCGTTGCCCCGACTGACCGCAACCGCAGCCGAACTGCTGAATCGGCTGTAACCCTGCCGCGGCGGCCGGTCAGCCGCCGGCCCGACCCGAGCGAAGCCCGATCACCCGGCCGACCTGGGGCGGGACGGGCATCTGTCGGTGGACCTCATGGATGGCGGCCAACCGATCCTGGACCTCCGGCGCCATCGGTGCACTGCGCCGCGTCTCCATCGAGATGTGCATCGACAGCAGCTCGTTCGTTGCGGCGATCCACCCCTCGGTCCCGTGGTGCATGACGTTGATGTAATGGAACTTCTTTGCGTCCCAGTCGAGCAGCTGCGTCCGGATCTCGATCGGATCGCCGAGCCGCATCTCCCGCTCGAACGTGATGTGCCCCTCGACCGAGAACGTGGTGACCTTGTTCCGATCCCGGTGCTCCCGGTCCAGCCCCACGAACTGCATGAAGTCGGTGACCGAGTCGTCGAAGACAACAAAGTAGTAACCGGCGTTGAGGTGGCCGTTGTAGTCGATCCACTCCGGCTTGACCTCGGTCGTCAAGCCGACGAACGGAGCTGGAATGGTCGAGTTCTCACCCACGGTCGAGTACTCCGTTGGCCTCGACCAGCTCGTGGAGCAACGCCGTCACCCAGGCCGGATCCTCGACGTGCACGTTGTGACCACGCCCGTCGGCCATACGGGGCTGCGGCACGTAGGCCGCCAGCTCGGCTGCGGCGACCATCTGGTCATCGGATCCGGCGCCGAGCACGACCGGGCACGTTGCGGCGGCCACCAGCCCGGCGGTGTCCAGGGCCTTTTGGGCGAACGTCATCGGATCCTGGGCCACCCGCCAACCCCCGTCGCCGGTTGCAACGGCGTCGACCAGCGCTGTTTCGGCGATCGGGTGACCGGCGCCGACCGCCGCAAGACCGGACTGGAGTAGGAATCGGTGTTGGGCCTCCGCTTCGGTCTCGAACCACCGGATGCCCTTGGCCGCCACCTTGGCCACCCCGGCCACGTCTTCGGCCGACCAGTTGACCTTGATCCCCAGGCCAACAACAAGGCGGACCGTCGGCTTGAAGAATCCCGAGGCCAGGCAGAGCCCGACGGCGCCGCCGAGCGAGTGACCTACGATCACCACCTCCTGCCCCGGTTGGCAATCGGCGGACACCGCCGCGGCGAGCGCCCCGACCGTATAGTCGGCCTGCCACGGCGCAGCGCCGTGGCCCGGTAGGTCGGGGACGATGACCGAGCCCGGCCAGTCAAGCTCCGCCTCGACGCCGGACCAGACACCCCGAGTGGCTCCGAGACCGTGGATCAGGACAAGCGCCGGGGGCGTCGGGTCGGTCGGTTTGTCTTGTTGGTCGCTCATCGCTTCCGGTCCTCCACGGGTCGAGGGTCCCAACGTACCGGCAGGGATTTGAGCCCCTGCTGGAAGTTCGATTGGAGGCGAACCGGCTCGCCGTCCAGGTGCAGTTCGCCCAGTTGGTCCATCAGTTCCCCGAACATCGACCGCATCTGCTGGCGGGCCAGGTGGGACCCGATGCAGAAGTGGGGACCGAAGCCGAACGTCACGTGGTCGTTGCGCTTCCTGGTGATGTCGAACCGGTGCGGGTCATCAAAGACGGCCGGGTCCCGGTTGGCCGCGATGTGATAGACCGCCACCTTGTCCCCGGCGGCGATGTGTTGCCCGCCGAGCGTCACGTCGGTGGTGGCGGTCCGCCGGAAGTGGACAACCGGCGGCCAGAACCGCAGCATCTCCTCGATCGCTCCGGGCAGTAGCGACCGATCCTCTCGAACCAGCCGGTACTGCTCCGGGTGGTTGATGAGCGTCAGCATGCCGCCCGGTATGCCGTTGCGCAGAGTCTCGTTCCCGGCGACGGCAAACAGGAAGAACAGGGTTTCGAACTCCTCGATGGCCAGGCTCGAACCCTCGAAGTCCGCCTGGAGCAGCAGGGAGACGATGTCCGTGCCCGGGTCGCTCCGCCGCAGTTCGGCGAGCCCGTTGGCATAGGCATACATGTCTGCAAGCCCCGCCCGGCTGCGGGGGTCCGGTGGTGAGCCGTCGGGCCCCGGCTCCGGCCGGTGGGTCAGCGCCTGTCTGGCCAGCTCGGTCCCTGCAGCCGGATCGAACGCATCGGACCGGGAGTAGTCCGCATCCTGGTAGCCGATGACCCGGTTCGACCAGTCGTAGAGGAGTCCCCGGTCCTCCTCCGGCATACCCAGGACCTCGGCAAGCACCGCCACCGGCAGATCGCCGACGATGTCGGTCACCAGGTCGGCCCGGCCCCGGTCGGCCACGGCGGCCACCAACTGGGCCGCCCTGGCCGAGATCTCGGTCTCGATGGCGGCGATGGCCCGCGGGATGAACGCCTTTGACAGCAGACCTCGGAGCCGGTTGTGGGCCGGTGGGTCCTGGTTGAGCATCATCTGACGGACGAAGTCCAGATCCTCGGCTCTGCCCGGGTCCCGAAGCTGGGTACCACCGAGATGGCTGGAGAAGGTGGCGGCGTCCCGCAGCACCTGTTTCGTCTCGGCGTGGCTGAGGACCGCCCAGTAGCCGGGGCCGGCGGCCCAGCCGCCGATGGCCGGTTCGGGCACCCGGACCACCGGGCCGTCCGCCCGCAGTCGGTCGATGGCGTCGTGGGGTACACCGGTGACGTAGGTGGCGGAGTCGAACAGCCGCCGAACGTCGTCTGCGTCGATGGTTGTCACCGTTGGCCCGCTGTCACCAGGTGTCGACCATCGGCCGCTTCTTGCCGGTCCGAGGGGCCGAGGGCGGGGCGGATCGCAGCGCCATCAGGATCCAGTCCCGGCTCTCGGCCGGGTCGATGACGTCGTCGATCTCGAAGTAGCTGCCGGTGTTGACGGCCTTGCCCATGTCGTAGAGCCGGGCAACCCGCTCTTCGTATGCGGCCAACCGCTCCGCCGGGTCCTCGATGGCTTCCAGCTCCCTGCGATACCCCAGCTTCACGAACCCCTCAAGGCCCATACCGCCGAACTCGCCGGTTGGCCAGGCGACGGTGAAGCTGGTTGCTTTGAACGAACCGCCGGCCATGGCCTGGGCGCCGAGCCCGTACCCCTTGCGGGTCACAATGGTCATCATCGGCACGTCGACGCTGGCCGCGGTGACGAACATCCGAGCGGCATGGCGGACCGTTGCTTCGTACTCGGCCTGGGGGCCGACCATGATGCCCGGCGTGTCGCATAGGAAGAGCAGCGGGATGTCGTGGGCGTCGCAGAGCTGCATGAACCGAGCGCCCTTGTCTCCCGCCGTTGCGTCGACTGCGCCCGCAAGGTGGTGGGGGTTGTTGGCGACGATGCCGATCGGCCTACCTTCGATTCTGGCCAGGACGGTGATGGCCCCGGGGCCCCAGTGGGGACGCAGTTCGAGGACGCTGTCAACGTCGCACAGGGTCTCGATGACATCCCGCATGTCGTAGACCCGCTTGCGGTTCTCCGGGACGAGGTGACGGAGGATGCGCTGGTCGGGCGCCTCCCACTGGTCGACGGGGCCCTGGAAGTAGGAGAGGTACTGCTTGGCGACGTCGGTTGCCTCCTCCTCGTCCTTGACCAGGAGGTCGATGACCCCGTTCGGCGCCTGGACCTCGACCGGGCCGATCTCCTCCGGTTTGAAGATGCCGAGACCGCCGCCTTCCACCATTGCCGGCCCGCCGACACCGATGTTTGAACCCTCGGTGGCGATGATGACATCGCAGCAGCCGAGCAGGACCGCGTTGCCGGCGAAGCACCGGCCGTTGGTGATACCGATCAGGGGGACCAGGCCGGACAGCTCGGCGAAGAGGGCAAACGCCAGGCAGTCGAGACCGGACCCGCCGATGCCGTCGGTGTCCCCCGGCCGTCCGCCGCCGCCCTCGGCGTACAGGACCACCGGGAGCTTGTTGTGCAGGGCCAGCTCGAACAGGCGGTCCTTCTTGCGGTGGTTCTGACCGCCCTGGGTGCCGGCCAGCACCATGTAGTCGTACGACATGACAACGGCCTGGGCGGCGTCGGTGCCGAACAGGTCACCGTTGACCGAGCCGATGCCGGCCACCATCCCGTCTCCGGACGTGTTCTCCAGCAGATCCTGGAACTCCCGCCGTCTGCGCTGGGCGGCCACCATCAGCCGCCCATATTCGATGAACGACCCGTCGTCGACCAACTGGGTGAGGTTCTCCCTGGCGGTCCGATGGCCCCGGCCGTGGCGCTTTTCCACCGCTGTCGGGCGGTTCTCGTCAAGACCATAGGCCCGGCGTTGGAACAGCTCGTCCAGGTCGGGCCGGATGTGGGCCGGGTCCATACCGGCGGCCGCCTCTGCGGTGTCGACGGAAACGTCAGCCGGTTCGACGAACACCAGGCCATGGCCTTCAAAGACCGTGTCGCCCGGCTGGACCGAGATCTGGCGAACAATGCCGGTGACCGCGGCGGTGATCTCGTGCTCCATCTTCATGGCTTCCATGACGAGGACCTGCTGACCCTCGGCCACCGGGTCACCCTCGGCAACGTTGATCGCCACGATCGTTCCCTGGAGCGGGGCGTCGACGGCCACGGTTCCGTCGGGACCGGTTGCGGTTGCCGCCACCGCACCGGCACCGGGCGGCGGGGGTGGTGGCGGCTGGTTCGCATTCTGACCGCCCAGGGCGTCGTCGCCGTTGCCGGAGGCAACCGGGGCGCCCTCGCCGTCGATTGCGCCGTGAGTCAGAACCGCGAGCGGATCGGAGGCGTCGACCTTCGCCCCGGCGAACCCGGTCGGCCCGTTGGTGTCGGCCGTTCCGGCGGGCGGCGGGGCCAAAGCGAAGTAGCGCTTCTCGCCACCGCGTGCGGTCTCGATGAGGGTGGCTGCGTGCTCGGCGACAAAGCCGGTGGTCACGTCGTTGGCCCGAACCTCCGGGGTGGCCAGCAGGGCCTGGAGGAAGCCGATGTTGGTCGCCACCCCTTCGATCCGGAACTCGCCGAGTGCCCGGGCCGTCCGTTTGACGGCGTCGGCATACGTGGGAGCGTGGCCGATGACCTTGGCGAGGAGCGAGTCGAACCCGGGGTTGGTGGTGTAGCCGACGTAGCCGTACGTGTCGGTCCGCAGGCCGGGACCGGAGGGCGCTTCGAACGCAGTCAGCGTGCCACCGCTCGGCCGGGCGGTCCCGTCGGCGACCATCGTTTCGGTGTTGACCCGGACCTGCACCGCGCTGCCCCGAGCGTCGGGGGCTCCGTCGCCCAGACCGACGTCGGCCAGGGTCGCCCCGGCGGCGATCCGCAGCTGGGCCTGCACCAGGTCGATCCCGGTGACCGCCTCGGTCACGGTGTGCTCCACCTGGAGCCGGGCGTTCGCCTCGAGGAACGCCACCCGCCCGGGATCGTCGGCGTCGACCAGGAATTCCCACGTGCCGAGCGACCGGTACTGCAGCCGCTGGGCCATCGCCAGGGCCGCATCGACGACCGTACGCCGGGTGTCGGCATCAAGGGTTGGGCTGGGTGCGACCTCCACGATCTTCTGGTTCTGTCGTTGCAGCGTGCACTCACGCTCGCCGAGGTGGTTGACCGAGGCTCCGTCGCCGATGATCTGCACCTCGATGTGACGGGCCCGCTCGATGAGGGCCTCCACGTACACCGCCGGGTTCCCGAATGCCGCCTGCGCCTCGCTCCTGCTCCGCTCCCAGGCCGCGGCGACGTCGTCACCGGGGTGAACCGGACGCATCCCTCGGCCACCACCGCCGGCAACGGCTTTGATCATGATCGGGCCGTGTGCCGCGAGGAACGCCTCGGCCTCCTCTACAGAGGTATCGCCGGAGGTGCCCGGCGCCAGCGGCACGCCCAGTTCGGCGGCGAGGGCCCGGGCCGACGTCTTGTCGCCGAGCTGACGGAGCTGGTCCGGTGTCGGCCCGACAAACGTGACCCCGGCGGCCTGGCAGGCGGTGGCGAGGTCGGCGTTCTCGGCCAGAAATCCATAGCCGGGATGGACGGCGTCGCAACCGGTCTCCCTGGCGGCGGCGATGACCGCCTCGATGTCGAGATAGGCGGCGGCGCCGCGGCCGGAGAGGGTCACGGCCGTATCGGCCAGGCGAGTGTGGAGTGAACCGAGGTCATCCGCAGGGGCGACCGCCACCGTTTCGATGTCCAGGTCCCTGGCGGCCCGCACGATGCGGATGGCTATCTCGCCTCGGTTGGCCACCAGCAGTCTTGTTACCGGCGTTGACACAGGTACTCCCCCTTCTGACCCGTCGCTACGGGTCCTACCGTTTTAGCCTTCGACGCAGTTGGCGACCAAAGGCCCAACAGCGGGTCGACGGTGGCTCAACCGTGGGTGGAGAGCCCGCCGTCGACCGGGATGACCGCCCCGGTCAGGTAGGACCCGGCCTTGCTGGACAGGAAAATGACCGCCCCGGCAACGTCGTCCGGGCGGCCGATGCGACGGAGTGGGACCACCTTTTCCACACCGGCGCGGCTCTGCGGGTCATCGAGCATGTACCCCATCATCTTCGACTGGAACGGCCCGGGGGCGATGCAGTTCACGGTGATGTGTTCGGTGTTGAGGAAGTGGGCCATGTGGCGGGCGAGCATGTGGATGCCCGCCTTGGACGCCGAGTAGGAGAAGTTGTCGCCGAACGGGACGGTCATCCCGTCGACGGAGCCGGTCATGATCACTCTGGCCGGGTCGTCGGCCGACGCGGACGCCTGCAGTTTGGGCAGGAGCGCCTGGGTGAGCATGAACGGCGCCTTCACGTTGATGTTGAGGACCTTGTCGAAGCCACCGGCCGGGAATTCCCCGATCGGGGCGCCCCATGCCGCGCCGGCGTTGTTGACCAGGATGTCCAGCCGGTCTTCGTTCTGGTTGATCACCTCGGTAACGGCGGCGATGCCCTCCTCGGTGGAGAGGTCGGCAGGGACCGAGTGACACTCCCCTTTCTCCGAGAGCCGTTCGGCCGTGGCGTCGCAGGCCTCGGCTTTTCGAGCCGTGATGTAGGTACGGACCCCGTTCTCCACTAGACCCTCGGCGATCATCTCCCCGATGCCGCGGGAGCCGCCGGTCACCACGGCGACCTTGCCGCTCACATCGAACAACTCACTGATCTTCACGCATGCTCCTGTCGGTTCGGCCGTTTCGTGGCCGTCGGGCAAAACCCGACACCGAAACATACGGGGTCATCGGGTGCGTGGCCAGTCCGGGAGGGGTGATGCCCTACCGCTGCCTGTCCGATTCGGCGGCCGGGCATGGGATGTCGTTTTCGGGAAACATATACAGCTGTATAGGTAGTTCGAAAGCGACTCCCCCAGTGACCTACTGGCCACGACACACGTGACCGGCGGCGAGATTTGCCCACGGACCTCGGTTCCCATCCGCTACGCTGGTTTCTCGCACCGACCACCCGGTCGAAGCCTGCGGGCGTAGTTCAATGGCTAGAACCTCAGCCTTCCAAGCTGATGATGTGGGTTCGACTCCCATCGCCCGCTCCAAACGAAACATCCTCGGGATCTGGAGGTCCGCCCCACCTCCAAACTCTCGGCACGGCTTGTTGATCCCCCACTAAGGTCGGCCTGTGTCGGAGCCGCCTGAACAGTCGCTGAGGCGGAATCGGGACTTTGGGCTGCTGTTCACGGGCGCCACGGTCAACGGCATCGGCGATTGGCTGCTCGAACTGGCGTTACCCCTGTACGTGTTCGTCGAGACAGGTTCAGGCATC
>JBCCGJ010000125.1:0-15438 GCA_039029335.1 Actinomycetota bacterium
CAACCATTTACGGTAACTAAAGTCACGTCAAGGAGGGGGATGGCCATGACGGGGTTTGGGGCTCAGGAGCAACCGACAGCACAAGATCTGCAGCTGATCTTGGACGTCGCCAAGCTGAAGGCGCTCTCGCTGGGGGCGAATACCTGCGAAGCGGACGAGGTCGCCCAGGCGACGGCGATCCGCTTCTTTGAGAAGTGGAACACTCGGTCGATTCGAGTGGCGCGGGCCAGGAGCCGGAACCGATGGGAGGCATACATTCGACGGGTCGCCCGCAACATCCAGTGGGACCTGATTCGAAGTCACCAGCGGCGTTTGGCGCGGGAGACCAAAGTCGCCGGTCGCAACATCCCCGTTGTGCATCGAAACGGCACCATCTCCGCTCCGGAAACTCCAGCCGGGGTCGACAGTTATATGGCTCGTGCCGCCATTGCCCAGATCATCATGGAGCTGCCACCAAAGCAGCGTGCAGTCGCCGTTCGGCTTTGTATCGATGAACTGTCGGTCAACGAGGTTGCCGAAGAGCTTGGCCTACAACCGCAGTCGGTTCGAAAGAACATGCGGGCGGCGCGGGAAGCCATAAAGAAGGCACTCGAAGAAGAAGGCAGCAACCAGCGGCTCGAGTGAGCGGGTCGGCGGCGCCTACGCCGTCGGCGGAACCCTGCGACTATCGATTGCCGGAAGACCAGCGGCGGTTACGGGGTTGATGTCAGCTCGACCGAGCTGACTAAGCGGTGAGGCGTCAACCTCGATCGTGATGGGCGTCCCCTTCGGTCAGGAATCGGCCGGTCAGCTCGTCCCACTCCACGTCCGAATCGTCCGGCGGACCGAAACCGAGGGACGGGAACTGAGCCAGCGGCTCGATACGTCCGTCAACGTCTTCGTCGTCCAGCTCGATCGAATCCAGCTGGCGGATGGCCTCGGCTTTGATGGCCTGGTCGGCAGCCCGCCGGACCGCCTCGCTTGCCAGGACGCCGCCGGGCTGCATACCCGCGACCGCGTCAGCGGCAACGTCGGCCTCCCCAGGTGGGTTGTCGGACTCCACGGCGAGGATGTGTTTGTCGAGGTCCGGGTGCCGACGCAGTCGCCGCAGAAAAAGGTGAACAGCTGACTCACTCTCGGACATCGGCAACACTCCTCGTTGAGTTTCTCGTAGAGATCGTTGGTCTGGTTCGCTCGTGATTTTGACGCCCGAGACGGCGCCACCCCTGCCGACTCCCGTAGGTCCCTCGACCGCCGGTGAGCTGTTACCGGAATAGACGCCGCAGATCGTGCCAAACGCGACACCAGATCGCGCAAACTTCTGCATTTTTTGTTGGAGCGCTTCAAACGAACGCAATTCTCCACCGTCGATCCCCGGCACTACGATCGACCGATGCGCTGCGACCTTGTCCTGGACAACGCAAACGTCATCACCGTCGACCCGGCGATGCCACGGGCGAACAGCGTCGGCATCGTCGGTGATCGGATCGTCGCCGTCTCCGTCGCCGAACGCATTGACGGTGCACGCCGCATCGACCTGGGCGGCCGAACCGTTGTCCCCGGTTTCAACGACGCCCACAATCACATGCAGGCCTTCGGCGCCGCGCTCAATGAGGTACCGCTGCAGCCCGACCGGGTGCGGTCCGTCGAGGAAATCGTGGCCGCCATCGCCGACCGTGCGGCGGACACCCCGGACGGGGTATGGGTCATCGGTACCGGCTACGACAACAACAAACTGGCGGAACGCCGCCATCCGACCCGCTACGAGTTGGATGCGGTCAGCCCCGACAACCCGGTACTCCTCAACCACACGTCCGGCCACTTCTGTGTGGTCAACACCGCGGCGATGCGGCTGGCGAGAATCGGCGAGGTGGCCGTGCCGGAAGGTGGCGTGGTGGCCGTTGGCGACGACGGGCAACCGAACGGGCTCCTCGAGGAACAGGCCCAGACCCTGGCCCGGGCGCTGCTGCATCCGAGGGCCATCTCAGACATGGTCCAGAACCTGGGCGCCGCCTCTGACGTGTACCTGTCGGAGGGCATCACAAGCTGCCAGGAGGCCGGCGTCGGCGGCATCCTCGGTACCAAAGAACCGCTGGAGCTTGCGGCCTACCAGCAGGCCAGACGAACCGGCCGCCTCCGGGTCCGGGTCACGCTCATGCCTGCGGTGGAGACCCTGCACACCACGGACCATCATCCTGACGACGATGAACCGTTTGTCCTTGACCTCGGACTCCACAGCGGGTTCGGCGACGACTGGTTGAAGTTCGGGCCGGTCAAGATCTTCGCCGACGGCTCGCTGATCGGACGAACCGCGGCGATGTCCGAGGACTTCGACGGCGAGCCGGGAAACAACGGCTACTTCCAGATGGACGAACAGAAACTGCACACCCTGATCGGCAATGCGCACCGGTCGGGATGGCAGGTGGCCACCCACGCCATCGGTGACCGGGCCGTTGCGTCGGTCCTGGACGCGTACCAGGAGGCGCAGGCGCGACACCCCCGGGCCGACACCCGGCACCGAATCGAACACTGCGGCATGTGCCGGGCGGAGGACGTTGCGCGGATCGCCGCCCTCGGCGTGATCCCCGTCCCGCAGGGTCGGTTCATCAACGAGATCGGCGATGGCATGTTGCGGGCCATCGGCGATCGACGGCCGGACTGCTACCGGCAGCGGTCCTTCCTGGACGCCGGCGTACCGCTCCCCGGCAGCTCGGACCGGCCGGTGGTGAACGGTGCACCGCTGCTCGGCATCCACGACATGGTCAACCAGCGAACGGACTCCGGTCAACCGTTTAATCCCCATGAGGCGGTCACCGCCGAGGAGGCCGTCCGATCGTTCACCCTCCACTCCGCTGTTGCGGCATTCGACGAAGGACGGAAGGGATCGATCGAGGTTGGCAAGCTTGCGGATCTCACCGTCCTGGACCGGGATCTCACCACGATCGACCCAGCCGACATCGCAACGACGACGGTCGAGGCGACCATGGTCGGTGGCCGGTTCGAGTACGACCCGGCGGGACTCGACGGGTAACCGTATCAACCAGATGCGCTGAGGGGTTCTCAGGGTCGGATCAGGGACAGACCTGATTTCGGTCCGGGCCGCGAACCGTCACCATGAAAACATGGAAAAGGAAACACCCCCCACAACCCCCGAGGACACCGAACCCGAGACCGCCACCGAGATCGACACCGTCGGCGACGAATCGTCCGACTCCGAGACAGCCGAGGCGGCTACCGCCGAGCCCGCCGCGGCCGAAGCGGCCGCACGGGACAACGCCGGCCAGGACAACGGCGACGAGACCGACCCTGGTGAGCCAACCGGGCCCGCCAACGCCGGTGCCCACTTCGAAACCCCGCCGCCTCCTCCCCCGGCACCAGCTGCGCCGCCCGCAGCCCGGCAAAGTCGATGGAACGGCCCTCTCTACCGGGCCGACGGACCGATCAGCGGCGTCTCCGGTGGTCTGGCCAACTACTTCGGCATCGATCCGACGATCGTGCGGCTGGCCATGGTGGCCGGCACGCTGATCGGTGGGCCGACCGTCCCCATCGCCTACATCGCAGCGTGGATCATCATCCCCGAGGCCGATCCGTCGCCGGTACAGCCGATCATGGACAGCCGGCCGACACCGCCGCCTCCCCCGGCGCCGGCACCCGCTGCTACAGCGGTGGCTACCGCGGCCTCGGCGGTTCCCGTGACGCCCCACCCGGACGCCCCGGCACCGGCCTCCACGCCTGCCCCGACAGCAGCACCGTAGGGAACCAGCTATCTTGAGTGACCATGTCAGCACCCGTGCGTCGGCTTGCCGACCTCCGAGCGTCGGATCTTCTCTCGAACCTCGATGAGGATTCGATCCTGATCCTTCCGCTCGGCGCGGTCGAGCAGCACGGACCCCACCTGCCGTTCAGCACCGACCTGGTCATCGCCGAGGAGTGTGCCAGGGCGGTGGTGGCCGAGGCGGGCGAGCAGCTGGACCTCTGGTTGCTCGAACCGCTGGCCTACACCAAGTCAAACGAACACGCCGGTACGCCGGGCACCGTCTGGCTTGGTCCGGAAACCATGCTCCGGGTGCTGGACGACATCGGCCGATCGGTGGCGGCAACCCCGGCCAGAAAGCTTGCCCTGCTGAACGGGCACGGCGGGAACTCGTCACTGCTGAACGTTGCCTGTCGCGAGCTCCGGCTCAACTACGGGCTCGAAGTGTTCCTCCTCCACCCCAGCCTCCCGCCCGACCAGGGCGGCTCGGACGAGTTGGACGGCGGCGCAACCGCCGAACGGGCACAGGCCCGGTCGGAGTTGGGCATGGGTGTCCACGCCGGTCGGGCCGAGACCTCGATCATGCTCCACCTCCGGCCTGAGCTGGTCAGGATGGATCTGGCCGAACGCAACGTGCCGGAGCACCTCGACCAGAACCGTCACGTGCGGTTCGGCGGGTCGGTCACCTTCGGCTGGTTGGCGTCGGACTTCGGTGACTCGGGAACCATCGGAGACCCGACCGGTGCTGACGATGTGCTCGGCGCCGCGCTGTTCAAGCTTGCGGTCGAGCAGCTGATCGAAGCCTGCGGTGAGATCCGCAACTTCCGGTTCCAAAGCTGACTTCGCAGACGGCCCATCGACCGCCCCAACCTTGCGACCGATCAGTCGACCGTGACGATCAGGTCTCCCTCCACCTCGAAGCCGCTGGCGTCCTCGATACGAATCGAACCGTCACAATCGATGATCCTGGCGTCCAGCGGACCGATCGCCACCTCGAATGTCACCACCTCGCCGGGTTGGATCTCGCCGAAGAGTTCGTTCAGGCCGTAGGTGGCCGTTCCGGTGGGGTTGAACTGCACCACACAGAGCGGCTCGTCCGTGGCGTTCTCCACGTCGATGGTTGCGATGTCGCCGCTGCCGACGATGATCGCCTCGGCGAAGACCAACTCATCTTCGATGACCCAGGCCAGCTCGTACACACCGGGCTCGAGGCCGGCGTCGTTGGTGATACAGGCAAAGAACGATCCGAAGGTGTCTCCCACGTTCTCCGCGCCGAAGACGGACGCTTCGGGGATCGTCTCGCCGTCGATCAACCAGATGGCGTCGGTGAGCATGCCGACCGGAACGTTCGCATAGTCCCACGTCACACACAGCTCCAGCTGCCCGGCGATACCGGTGGTGAGCGAGTCGATCGCCACGCCCTCTTCGGTGACCCCGCTCGCCCACGTTGGGTTCGACGCCTCCGGCAGCTCCCGAGCCATCGGTTCCTCACGAGGCGGCGGACCTTGATCGATCGGCGCGGCGGTCCGTGACTCCTCGATCAGCGGAACGGCCAGCGCCACCGGCCGAATGCCGTTGATGAACCCGCCGATCGGTACGCAGCTGTCATCGCCGTCCAGGCGGCCGTCTCCGTTGGAGTCGGTGATGACCCGACAGTCGACGATCTGCCCGTCACCGGTTCCGACCCTGGTGGGGACACCGATGAAGTTGCCGTCGGTGTCGGCTGCAAGACCACCACTGTTTCCACCGGTGATGGTGGCGTCGGTCTTGATCCAACTCCGCTGATCGCCCTCCGGCGTGTTGGTGAACCCGCTGACGCTTCCGGTGGTGAAGGTAACGGTGTCGCCACCGATCCCGGGAAAGCCGATCACCCGAATCTCATCGCCAAGACTTACGTCGTCGGAGTCCCCGACGGTGAGCGGGGTGAACTGCTCGGTGATCGGGTCCCCGTCAAGGGACCGAGCGATCTTGACCACCGCAAGGTCGAGCTCGATGTCGAACGCCAACAGATCGGCCTCGTAGCTGAGCGTCGGCGCCATCTGACTCGACTCGGCGACGGCGACACCGATCCGGTCGTGGGGGCAGAACGGCGACTGCTCCACCACGTGGAAGTTGGTGACGACGGTCCCGTCCGGGTCGACGATCGTGCCGCTGCCGGTGCAGGTCGGCACACCGTCCAGCAGCAGCTGGATCTGCACCACACTCTGAGCCAGCTGCTCGGCACCCAGCGGCCCGGCAACCGTGGTGGTTGTCTCTTCGGGTTGGGTCGTGTCGGTGGGCGCCGCGGTTGTTGACGTGGTGTTGGTGGCTTCGACTCCATCGTCGGAGTCTCCGCCGAGCACAAAGAACAACCCGGCACCGGCGGCCACCACGAGCGCAAGCACACCGGCGATGATGCCGATCCGTTTGCCGCCACCACCGGAGCCTTGCGCCGCCGGCGGCGGGTAGATCGGTGGCTGGTAGCCCGCTTGAGCAGGCGGGGCTGCGCCAAACGCCTGCGACTGGCCGCCGGTGGATCCGGTCCCCGGCGGCGGGGTGGCGCCATAGCCGGGCTGCGCCGGCGTGGGAGGCGGGGCGGCGGCGTAGTCCGGTGGCGTGGGAGCCGGAGGCGGATTGTTGTATCCGGGCGCCGGCTGCTGAGGAGGCTGGAACGTCTGCGCAGGCGAATCAAAGGCCGGCGGCGCGGGGTCGACGGGAGGCGGGGCAGCCGCTGCGGGTGGAGGATCAACGGCCGGCGGCGCAGGATCGAGCGGGGACGGGACGGCGGGAGGGGCCGACGGCGGCGGGGCGCTCGGGTCGGATGGGGCTCCCCATGCAGGATCCGGCGTGCTCGGCGCAGGCGGCGGAACGTCCGCTGCGCCCGGTGTGGACGGCGCAGGCGGCGGAGCGGCAGACGGTGGTGGACCGGCCGACGGCGGCGGAGCAGCAGACGGACCGGGGACGGACGGCGCAGGCGGAGGCGCAGCAGACGGTGGTGGACTGGCCGACGGCGGCGGAGCAGCAGACGGTGGTGGACTGGCCGACGGAGGCGGAGCGGCAGACGGACCGGGGACGGATGGCGCAGGCGGAGGCGCGCCGGACGGCGGTTCGGCAGGTGTCCCACCGGGAGCCGCGCCGGCCGGAGCCTGCCAGGCCGGGTTCGGACTGTCGGGAGCCGGGGGTGGCCCACCGGCGGTGGACGGCGGACCGGGCGGTGCAAAGGCCTGGGTCTCGCCGGCGCCAGGGGTCGCCGCAGGCGGAGGCGACGGGGGCGCAGCAGGCGGGACACCATCGCCCGGCACATCGGCACCGCGCGGCGCAGCAGGCGGGACACCATCGCCCGGCGTATCGGCACCGCGCGGCGCCGCAGGCGGGGCAGGGTCACCGGGCGGGGCGGCGGCCGGCGGGGCGGGATCGGACGACGAAGGCGGCGACGGCGGTTGCGGGGCGGGTTCGGAGGGCGGGGCGGGATCGGACGGCGGCGTGTCGGCGTCCGGTTGGGGCCGGGGTACCCAGGCCGGCAGCTCCGATTCGGGCGGCTCGGACGACGGATCTTCCGGTTGAGTCGGGTCGTCTTGGCTCATGCTGCTCGTTTCATCGTGATGGCCTAGGGGCTTTCGATTGCTCGGGAGGCCGCTTCGAACACAAAGGTCATTCGCCCGACGGACACCGTTGTCCCCGACGTCAGTACAACCGGGTTGTTCGGTCGGATCGGATCCCACCGTCTTCCCGCTGCATCCCACAAAAACGAGCCGTTTGTAGACCCGAGATCAACATAATAAGCGTCCCAGCCGTCAAGCCGTAGCTCGGCATGCTCCCGGGAAACGCTCTGGGTCGGATCCTGGGTCTGCAACGGGGTCAGCCCGCCGCCGGGACGAGGCTCGGGGCTGCGACCGATCACGTACTGACGGTCAAGGGCGTAGGTGGCACCGTCGGCGAACACCAGGAACCCCAGCGTCGGGCGGGGTCCTGGTTCCAGCCGGTGGGTGAGGTGCACCATCGAGATGCCGCAGACCTGGCAGTACCCGGCCTTCGGGTTGTTGAAGTGATCTCGGCTGCAGCGGATTCCCATCACCTGTTCGCCCGTGGTTGCGCTGGTGACCTCGCCGTCGACGGTGGCGCCGTCCTGGACGGCCAGCGGTGCCCGCGGCGCCACCGGCTCCGGGTCGTCCCAGTTGATGGCCTGGAAGTCCCGGTCGACCACCGGGAGATCCGCCTCGGTCGCCGAGCCGGCATCGGGGATCGGTGCCGAGACCACCGGGTTTGGCACGGTCGGCGGCGGCGTGTCGCCGTCCGCCACCTCCGCCTCCCCTCCGTCGGTCTCCTGGCCGCCGGGGGCGGCAGCGGGTTCGGCGGCGGGCTCCGACGCCCGATAGAACACCACACCGGATCCGTTGACCACACCGAGCCGGAGATCCTTGGCCGGATGGCCCTGCACGGTCGGCGGGTCGGTGAGTCCCAACCAGAGGGCCATCGGGTCGTCCAGATCGCGGACCGCCGGCTGCGGCCCGCCTCCGGCTCCCAGCCCGGTCCCGGTCCTGGCGCCGGCCGTCAGCAACTCGTTCGTCTCCGTCCTGGCCTGGGCGCCACCTCGGACGATGATCCGCATTCCGGTGGACGTCTCGACGGCCGCCACGAGATCCGTCGTGCCGGAAACAAGCGGGCCGTCTCCCTGGAGCGCATCGATCAGCGCACCGGGGTCAGGGTTCTGACCGAGGGCGTCGGTAATCCCGGCGATGAGGTCCAGGCCCGCCTGCTTCTCACCCCCGACCAGCAAAACCACACGATCCCACCGGGCAACCGCCCCTGACCCGGGAACCACGTTTGCCACGTACCCCGCCATGCCGGCCTGGCTGTCGGCCGTCATGACGCCACGACCGAACGGAGCTCGCCGGCCAGATCGACCGCGGTGGTGTACCGGGCCGCAGGATCCTCCTGCAGACATCGCTCGACGACCGACATCAGCGCCTGATCAAGCGCCGGGTCCAGAGCCGGTCTGGTGCTCATCACGTGACGGAGGGCGTCGACCAGCGAGTCGACCGGCAGCGTGTCGTAGACACCGCGGCCGGAGACGGCCCGATGCAGGGTCACACCCAGCGCCCAGATGTCGGACGCTCGCGACGCGGCCTGACCTTGGACCTGCTCGGGAGCCAGATACTCGATCGTGCCGACCGGACCGATGCCGGTCACGGTCTGACCCGGGTTGATGATCTGTGCCAGACCAAGATCACCGAGCACCGCGGTGACGCCCGAATCCTCCGCTGCACCCTCGTCGACCCTGGCGCCCCGGCTGATCATGATGTTCGCCGGCTTGATATCCCGGTGGGCGATGCCGGCCTCGTGCAGCGCATGAGCCCCCAGTGCGGCGTCCGCGACCGCGGCCACCACCTCCGTTCGGTCCATCGGTCGCGCAGGCGCACCGAGCGAGCCGGCGGCGAAGTATGCGGTTGCGTAGAACAGCCTGCCGTTGTGATGCCCGGCGTCGTAGACCGGCGCAAGATGGGGAGAGTCGACCGCGGCGTACACCCGCAGCTCGTTGGCCATCCTCTTGAAGTCCTGGTCGGTCGCCTGCTGGGTGAGCGTCTTGACCGCCACCAGGTCCGCGGCGACCGAGGTCAGCCTCGGCGGCCGCTTCGCCAGCCAGAAGGTGCCGTGGTTGCCCTCACCGAGGCGCTCGATGAAGCTGTAGTCGGCTATTCCGTCCATATATACGGTGACCCTCCGTTCACAGTTCCTGCTGGTAGTTCTTGGCCGCCTCGACCGAGGTCCTGGTCAGTTTGGTTGACAAATCGACCGGCGGGAGCCCGAACAGCCGATGCCGATTGGTGGCCAGCACCATCACACCACCTATTGCGACGATCAACCCGATGATCGAATAGGCGGCGAGAGCAACATCGGAACGCAGCGCATCGAGGAAGATCGCCGTGCTGATGACCTCCGCCCCGGCGACCACCAGGGCGAGCAGCACCAGCGCCCTGGCCGACATTCGGCTGGCCACCCACGCACCGACCGGCGCACCCCAGGCCACGATCGGGACCGCGGCGAGCCACATCCCGAACAGGTCGGCCTGGCCGCCGGGCAGCGGCTCCGCCAGGACCTCACCGCCGACCGTGGTCACGTCCCCAGCCGCGTTCAGGGCTACACGAAGCTGCCCATCCAGCAGACCCAGCACAACAAACCCGGCCACCGAGACGATGGCCATGGTGATGACGCTTGTCGGCACACCGACCCCGCCCCGGACCCCGAAGAGGACAACAACAAACAGGTACATGAAGACGTCGGACCCGGAGCCGACAAGGGCCGAGGCAACACCACCGAGCGCACCGGCCAGCACTAGCGCAACCCGAAGCCGCCCACCGATCGGCGGCAACGCTCCGGAGACGGTTCGGATCGGGGTCCGGAGACCCAGTAACACCACCCACGCCATGGCGGCGACGACCAGGGTGAACGTCACCTTTACGTAGGGCGCCGGCAGGGTGGACGGCCAGAACGCCTGGTGTCGGTCACCGGCCAGGAACAAGGTGGCCAGAAACGCCAGGACGCCTGCGGGAGCGCCAAGGGCCACCGCCGACCACACAACAGGCCGACGACCGACGATGATGGCGATCGACGCCGACGTCATCCCGACCGCCTGAATGCACAGTGAGAACGACCGGGCGGCCTCAGCCGGCACGTCCAAAACCTTGGTGAAGACCGGGAACGCCACGGCACCGCCGCCCTGCGGAGTCGCTCCGGCGACAAAGCTCCCGACGACCATGGTGGCTCCGGCGATCAGGTGATCACCGACCCGACCCCAGTTGCCGGTTGCGGTCACGGCGACCAACCAGATGGTGGTGACCACCACCGAGATCGCAAAGCCGTTGATCGTCCGCCGTCTGGCGATGCGGGACCGGGCGGCCTGGCCCTCGTCCAGGAACGACAGGTCAAGCGCCGGACTCTCAGACGAACCTGGGCCGTCGGACGATGCTCGACCGTCGGACGAAACTCGGCCGTCAGACGATCCGGCCACCGCGGAACCTCCACCGGGGCAGCAGAATGCGCAGCGGTCCGTTGACCACGAACCAGATCAGCAGCCAAGTGGTGAGAAAGTGCCAGAAGAACGCCCACCCGGGAACCGGGTCCGAGATGCGGAGCACCAGGTAGACCAGGATGCCCTCCGGCAGGCCGGTGAGCAGCCCCAATCCGGTTGGCCAGTCCTTCTCCCAGCGGTACTGCTGGGCCAGGTGGTAGAGGGGTTCCCAGATCAACAGGCCGAGCAGTGCCGTGGCGATGATGGCCTGGATGGTGATGTTGTAGACATCACCGAGGGGGGCGCCACCGGCCGGGAGGAACGGGGTGATCAGGATCGTCCACGCCAGCCCAACCACCAGGACGACGATGGCCCTGGTCTGCAGCCGACCGATCAGCGTGGGCGTCATCGCACCGCTCCCTGAGGTCCGGCCGGCTGTTGGGCGGCGGGGATCGGCAGATCCTGGGGCGGTCGGTTCCGCACCCAGCGCCACCATTCCGAGGCGGACCGCTGGGCTCCCAGGCCGCCGACCGCACCGAGGCCTGCGAGGTCATCGGCGATGGTCAACGCCGCGTACTGCAGGCCGAGGAACGAGTCGACGCCGGCGTAGTAACCGCCGAGGGTGATCGAGCCACTGGCGTAGAGCCGACCGGGCTCGGACCGGGTGCCGGTGATCTCGAACGCCGGTGTGACGTCGAACCGTCCGTAGTCGCTCCGTTGTGCGCCGCCGTGCTCAAGGAGATCGGCGAGCAGACGGTTCTCGGCGATGTCGGACTCCAGGCCGGTGGCATCGATGATGACGTTCGCGGTCAGCGCCTCCTCCGGACCGTCCCCGTCACGGATCACCGTGGTGATGGTCTGGTTCGGACCGGGCTCGACCCGCTGGACCGTTCCGACCCGCTGCACGTAGAACCCTTGCTGAGCACCCCGCTGAAGCTGCTCGATCCAGTCCCGCCGCCGCGGCGTGTTGGTGCCGCCCATCTTGGCGATGAGGTCCGACCGACCCGGTCCGTCGAGTTGCTCCAGCTGTTCCTTCAGCTGACCGCCCCACGCCGCCTTCGGGAAGTTGAACCCCTGGTACGCAACCCCGTTTCCGCCGGGTCGGCGGAAGGTCGGGGTATCCCCCTGAGGGCCGCCGACGTAGGTGCGGAACAGGTGGATGATCGTGGTCTGGGCACCCTGCCGATCCCGATCGTCGATCAACCGCTGCAGGATTCGGGAGGCGACGATACCGCTGCCCCGGACCAGCACGGTGCTCGGCCGGCGGCGCAGCTCCTCGTAGACCTGATCGTGCGGTTCGTAGGCGTTGACCACCCGGCTGTAGTCGCTGTGGGTCTCCCGGTAGGCCTGCAGGTCGGAGAGAAACCGGACGCCGGGGTACCCGACGGCCAGGTGGACGAACCGGCTCCGGAACGCAAGTCGCCGGGTCGGACCGGTGCCGCGCTGCCCCTCCGGGGTGAGGATGGTGTAGTACCCACCGCCGGCTCGGCGACGGACCATGCGCACAACACCGAGTTGGAGCATCTGCTCCCAGCCGATCCGGTTGCACTCCCGCTCCACCGACTGATAGACCTGCCCGGCCTTCGGTGTGTAGTAGTCCGCCAGGAACGGTTCGGTCATGACCTGCCACAGCGGGGCGAGCTTGGCCCCCAGGCCTTCGGCGCTCATGGCCTCCCGCCAGGCGTAGCTGGGGAACCCCCAAATGCTGTCCATGGTGGATCCGGCGTCGGATCGAAGCCGCTCACCGTCGGGGATCTGGGAATTGCGGGCCAGGTATCGGTACGTCCTGGCCGGGTCCGACCCGTTGCCCAACACGGTCAGACCGTGGGTGGGCAGACCGGCCACCCGGAGGACATGGGCCAGCGCCAGAGACCCCAGACCGCCGCCGACCGTGGTGATCCAGGAATCGGAGACGGGGATCCCCGCCCGCTGGACCATGTCGTCGGTCCAGATCGGGGTGGTCAGCAGTTCGTCGGTCAGGTCCCCGGTCGGGGTGTTCGGCTGATCCGTCATGGGGCGGGGAGCGCCGTCTGGTCGAACAGGGTGAAGCTGGCCAGCGCCTCTTCGAACGCCGCCATGTCCCGCTCGTCCGTCATCTGCATGCCGACCAGGATCACCGCACCACGATCGGCGCTGGCCACGATGACCGAGACGACCAGCACCCCTCCATCACACAGCTCGGCATAGATCAAGCCGTCGAACGGCCCGTCGACGTACGGCTCCCGCTTGACCGGATTACACGGCTCCTCTGTGCCGGCGATCAGCTCGTCGAGGAACACGTCGGCGTCCCAGACACCGACGCCCTGGGTGCCGCTGACGATGATGCCGCTCACGGCCTCGGCTCCCTCCGTCTCGTCGAGGACGGCGCTGTTGTCCGGCGAGACGAGCACCTGACCGTCGGTCGCCAGGACGTCGATCCAATCGATCGGGACGCGAAGGGTGAAGGCGCTCTGCGCATCGGTGACGGTCCGGTAGCCGGTATACGGTGTCGCCTCCGCCGTGATCTCCGGGAGGTCGGCGAGGTAGGCGGCCCGGGGCGGTGACGGCGGCAGGGTCGAGGCCGTGCTTGTGGTGGTCGCCTCGGTAGTGGTTGTGGTGACGTCCGTGGACGCTGTGGAGTCCGCCGTCGAGTCCGGGGCGGTGCCGGCGATGTCAACAAAGGCATCGGGGTCCGGTGTGTCGTCGCTACCCATGGCCAGCACGGCGGCGATGCCGACCACCAACACCAGGGCTCCGATCACCGATGCCACGACAAGCCCGGTACTGGACTTCCGAGCTTCCGGCTGCGGCTGTTGGCCGACCCCGGGACCCTGGTTGGAGTAGCCGCCGGCCGGGCCGCCTGCGAACTGGTTTGGCGGGGGGACCTGCTGTGGTGCGCCCGGCGAGACGGTTCCCGGCGAGACAGAACCCGGCTGCGGGGGAGGCGCCCCGGGTTGGGTGGATTGCGGATATCCGGCGGCCGGCTGGGACGGGGTCTGCTGCGGAGTGGCGCCGGGCCCCGCGGGGGCTTGACCCGGCGGGGCAGGGTTGGGTTGTGACGGGTTCGGCGGCGCCGGGTTGGGTGGAGCCGGGTGTCCGGTTGCCGGCGGGCTCGGCGCCTGCCCGGGCGGGGGCGGTTGTGCCGCCGGCGGGTAGGCCGCGGGAGGCGGCGCCGGGGACTGTGGAGGCGGCGCCGGGGACTGTTGTGCCGGCGGGGGGTTCTGTTGGACCGGCGGCGGGGCCGCTTGACCGGGGGACGGCGGCAGCGGCGGCGCCCAGCCCTGGCTCGGCGGCGGGTCGACGATCTGGGTGGCCGGCCGAGCGGGTGTGTCCCGATCCGACTCCCCCTCCAACCACAGGCGGGTCTCGACAAACCCCAGCGTCCGCTGGGCATCGTTCAACGCCTTACCGAGTTGCGCCGCCGTCTGGAACCGATGCTCGGGAGCTTTGGCCATCGCCTGCTCGAGGACGACGGCGACACCATGGGGTATCCCCCGTTGGCGGAGATCCGGGGGTGGGTCGCCGGCGATCCTGGCGAACATCGGAATCATCGACTCGTCGGTCGGCCGGGAGAACGCCGGGGCACCACTGGCCAACTCGAACAGGGTGGACCCGAGCGAGTACACGTCCGACCGTTCGTCCGGCTTGGTCCCGGCGATCACCTCCGGCGGGGCGTGAGCCACACTTGCGGTCACCACCGCGCTCTTTGTCTCCGGCGCCCCGTCCATCCTGGCGATGCCGAAGTCGCCGAGCTTGGCCCGGCCGAGGGAGTCCGTCATGACGTTGCCCGGTTTGATGTCCCGATGCAGGACCCCGGCCCGGTGGGCGGTCTCCAGCGCGCCGGCCAACTCGACGCCGGTCCGGAGCACCTCCTCGACCGTCAACGGTCCTTCCCGCTGGAGCTGGTCGGCGAGGGACCCGCCGGGCAGATACTCCATTACCAGGTAGAGCGAGCCTTGATCGGTGGTCCCGCTCCGGAAGATGGTCACGATGTTCGGGTGACCGGAGAGCGTGCCCATGGATCGACGTTCCCGTTCGAAGCGCACCTTCGACTGGTCGTCGAGTTGTCCGGTGAGCACCTTGACCGCCACGTCCCGGCCGAGGTCGGACTCCGAGGCCTTGTAGACGACACCAAAGCCGCCGCGCCCGATCTCGGTGGCGTCGGTCAGTCCTGGAACACCCGCATGTGCGTTACTCACAATCCCCTCGCTCCCACCGGGATGACCCTCGGCCGCCCATGGTATCGAGCTGCGCCGGGCCAGCACGAGGCAGGCAGCCACAACACCCGTGTTGTGTCCGGACCCGCTCGAAGTCGCGTCCGGCGGCGGAACCGTTCTACGCTCGACACGATGGTCGGAGACACACACGAACAGGAACGGCGGCGACAGCTCCGCATCCTGGCCGTCGCCGTCGTGCTCTCGATGTCCACCTGGTTCTCCACCGCCGCCGTCCTCGGCCAGCTCCGGGAGCAATGGGGGCTGTCGCAGGCGGCCGGCGCCTGGCTGACGATCATGGTGCAGATCGGGTTTGTGGTCGGTGCCGCCGGCTCCTCGATCACCAACCTGGCGGACCGGATCCCTCCCCGCCGGTTGTTGCTGATCGGAACCGCCGGGGCGGCGATCGCCAACCTCCTGGTGGTTGTCGGCAACTCGTACGCCGCCGCGCTTCCGGCCCGGTTTCTCACCGGGGTCTTCCTGGCGGCCGTGTATCCGCCGTCGCTGAAAGCGATGTCCAGCTG
>JBCCGJ010000126.1:0-15413 GCA_039029335.1 Actinomycetota bacterium
ATCAGACAGGAGTTGGGGATGCGGTCGTCGTTCAACGCGCTGGCGTCCAGCGATCGGGCGACCACCGCCATCGGCCGGGCGGTTCGCCTGGTGCTGATGAACCTCCTCGATGTGCGGCCCGGCGAGATCGACCGGTCCACACTCGGCCATCCCGGCAAGATCAGCTACTGCATCGCCGAGGACGAGGAGGATTCGCCGTGGCCGTCACTGGCCGCGGAACGACTCGGACTCGGAGACGGACCCGACGCCCAGGTCTCCGCCGTGACCGTCTTTGCGGCCATGGCGCCCCGTCAGATCATGAACGAGTGGACGACCGATCCGGAGGAGATACTCGACACCTTCGTGGCCGAGATCAAGGCCAACATGCGCCACTACTCGATCTGGGCCGGCAACTACGCCCTGGTCGTCTCGCCGCAGCTCCGCCACCACTTCGAGGAGGCCGGCTGGTCGAAACGACGGATCCAGGAGCACGTCCACCGCCACGCACGGGTCCACCGGCGGGAGTGGGCCGACGTGGGCAAGGGGTCGGTCGTTCTGGACAAGGGGGACCGGGACTATGCCGCTCTGCGGTCGCCGGAGGACATGTTGATCGTGGCCGGCGGTGGTCCGGCCGGGGGATTCGGCGCGGTCATCCCGCCGTGGCTCGGAGCAAAGAGTCAGGCCGTGACGTTGCCCGTCGGCGCCTGTGTCAACTGCTGACCGGCCGGACCAATGACAAAATTTGGGCACCCAGCCCACAGGATTTGTAGCCGGACAGCACAAATTTCGGGGGCGTGAGGCAGGAGGAAGACGATGATCGAGGTGCTGGATCCGACCCACGGCGAGGAGGCCGCGGCGTTTGCTGCTGCGCAACGCCTCGATGCGCTGTCCGGGATGACCATCGGCCTGGTGTCGAACGGCAAGATGGGGACCGAGCCCTTCTTCGCCGCCCTGGCCGACGAGTTCCTCCGCCTCGGAGCAGCGGCGGTCGACCGGGTCACCAAGGCCAACTACAGCGCGCCGGCCGAACCGGAGGTGATGGACCGGGCCGCCCGCTGGCATGCGATGGTGTCCGGCATCGGTGATTGAGGCAGTTGCTCGTCGTGCAGTTTGCACGATGCGGTGATGGGGGAGCAGTTGGGCATTCCGGCCACCGGTGTCATGACCGCGGAGTTCGTCAGTGCGGCGACGCTGATGAGTTCGGTTCTGGGGGCCGACGGGTTCCCGTTTGTGGTCATCGATCACCCGATCGCCAGTGCATCGGCGGATGAACTGACGGCGCGGGCGGTGGCCGCCGCCGCGGACTGTGTGCGGGTGTTGACCGGCTCGGACCGGCACTGATCCACCCGGCGGGGCACGCCGACGCCAGTCGCCCGACGGGCCGACAAGACACCCGACGACCCCGACAATATATATGTCCTGGTCTCCAGCCCCCGATTGTCGCCGGCTCGGCGGGTCCCGGTCGCTCAGCGTCGCCGTTCGGCCGCGATGCGTTTCTTGGTCGCCGCCCAGCCACAGATCGGGCACGTCGCCAGATCGTGTCCCCTGGCCGGGCAGTACTCACGGCCGAAGTAGATGATCTGCAGGTGGCGGCGATTCCAGGTCTCTTTCGGGAAGACCGCCTTGAGATCCTTCTCGGTCTTCTGGACGTTTGTGCCATTGGAGAGGCCCCACCGGTCGGCCAGTCGGTGGATGTGGGTGTCCACCGGGAATGACGGCACATCGAAGGACTGCGCCATGACAACGCTGGCCGTCTTGTGGCCGACGCCCGCCAGGCTCTCGAGGAACTCCCAATCGGGGCGGACCCCGCCACCGTCCTCAACGATCTGGTGGGCCATCGCCGACAGGTTCCTGGCCTTGGTCGGGGCGAGGCCGATCTCCCTGATGTACCCCAGGATCTCGTCGGGGGACAGCGCCGCCATCTCCTCCGGTGTGCTCGCGACGGCGAACAGCGCCGGCGTCACCTCGTTGACCTTCTTGTCCGTGGTCTGGGCCGACAGCGCCACGGCGACGAGCAGGGTGTACGGATCAGTGTGATCCAGCGGGATCGGCGGTTTCGGATACAGCTCGTCCAGAATCTCTCCGATCCTGTCCGCCTTCTCCTGTCGTTTCATGTGTCCTGTCGATTCACGGTCCGGTCCTCATGCGCACGGGGTCCCGTGGCTCCGGCGGTCAAAACTAGCGGAGGAACCAAACGCTGCGCCGCCTGTTTCGGCGGGCCCATACCGTTTAGTTTGACGGGTTCGTGACGATCCTTGTTGCTGCATTCCACCGAGATCGGAGCCGCGGATACGTGGCCGGATGGCGGTGGTATAGTTCCGCCGATCGGCGGTTATGCCCGCTCCATAGCCAGGGTCTGGAGGGACTTGGGCCGTCGGTGGCTGAGGACGCATTCGCGGAAAATTTCGGCAGACGGATGGTGATCCCGGTGCACAAGACCCGATCGACAGGATGAGCCGGTCCAGCGTGAGCCGCCGTGCGACGACAGGGGCGGTGCTGCTGCTGGTCGGAGCGATGATCGCCGCCTCGTGCAGCACGCTCGGCTTGGACGATGGCACCGTAGAGGACGATGCGGCGCCGGTCGGTTCCGTGTCGACGACGGTCCCGGTCGAAACCACGCCGACCACCGACGCCGAGGCGGAACAGGAGGAGGCCGCCGCTCAGGCGCTGGACACGCTCGAGCGGTCCTGGGCCGAGGCCCGGCAGCGGGTGGTGGAGGAGATCGAGTTCGGCGGATACGGCGTCAACGAGGACAACGTGCTGATCGGCCCGGCCGGTTTCGAGATCGACCTCGACGACTGCCCCGCGGAATGGGAGGACACGGCCGGGATCCGGGGCAACACCCTCACCATCGCCCACACGGCCCCCCGGTCCGGCAACCTGTTCGCCTACGGCCACCTGGCAAGCGGGATGGGTGTCTACTTCGACCACGTCAACGCCACCGGTGGCATCGCCGGCCTCCAGCTGGAGCTGCAGATCGAGGACGACGGGTACGACCGGGAGCGAACCGCCGACCTCATCGACGAGTTTCTCGAGGAAGAGCCACCGTTCATGGTGACCACGCTCGGCTCGCCAAGCTCGCTCGAGGTCTACGACACGCTGAACGAGGAGTGCGTTCCCCATCCGTTTGTGATGTCCAGCCATCCGGCGTGGGGTGACCCCGAGGAGCACCCGTGGACCACCGGGCTGCAGATGTCCTACGGGACGGAGGCGCTGATCTGGGGGAACTGGCTCAAGCAGGACATGCGAGGTGAGCTGCCGGTTTCGGTGGCCGCGCTGGTCATCGACAATGAGTTCGGGGTGGTCTACGAGGAGGCGTTCGGCAACTGGGCCGAGGCCAACCCGGATGTGATCTCGGACTTCATCCCGGTCAGGCACGACCCCGCGGCAACGGGACTCGTCGACGAGATGAGCGAAATTGTCGAGGCCGATCCTGACGTGTTCATCGCCATGACCAACGGCGATCCGTGCCTGCTGGCGGTGCAGTACGCGGGCAGCTCCGGTCTGACCGAATCTGTTGACCGGCTCTTCACCTCCTCAACCTGCCAACAGCCGGCGCTGTACCTCTCCCCGGCCGGCAATGACGCCGACGGATTTCACGTCGTCAACGGCGGCGGTAAATCGACCAGCGACCAGCGCTACATGGACGAGCCGTTTATCGCCTTCGCCAATGAGACGCTGGCCGCCGCAGGCCTCGACACGTCCATCGGGTTCTACGGGACCGGTTTCGCGTACTACGGCTGGGCTCACGTCGAGGCATTGCGCATCGCCGCGGAGCTGGAGGGAGGGATCACCAGGTCGAACCTCATCCTGGCGATTCGCTCGCTCGACCTGATCCACCCGATGTTCTTCGACGGAATCCTGTTCGCTCTGAACGGCAACGCGGACGGCTATCCGATCGAGGGGTCCGAGATCTCGCGGTTCGACGCGGCCACCCAAACCTGGCGCCAGGTCGGCCCGATTGTCGACCTCGACGGGCTTTCCCCGGGGTGCGAATGGAACGGTCAGCGCTGCCGCTGACCCCAGGTCACCGGATCGTAACGGTGAGCGACCGTGGTTTTGATCGATGCGGGGAGAAGGGCTACGGTGCTCCCGAAGCTCGCAGCCGTGGGCTTCGGGGGACTCATCAAGCTGAGTCGGTGCCGTAGCACAACGTCGGTTGCCGTAGGACAGAAGGGGGACACCAGGTCGTGTCAATGCTCTCAGTCGACAACATCACGGTTCGCTTCGGCGGCATCGTGGCGCTCGACGGACTTTCATTCACCATCGACGAGGGGCAGATCTGCGGTTTGATCGGCCCGAACGGTGCAGGCAAGACAACGCTGTTCAACGTGGTCAGCCGGATCTACGACCCGACCGAAGGCAATGTGACCTTCAACGGGGAGAACCTGCTGGGCCTCGCCCCCCACCAGATCAGTCAGCGGGGCGTCTACCGCACCTTCCAGAACCTCGCCCTGTGGAAGGGGCTGACCGTGCTGGAGAACGTGATGGTCGGCGCCCACGCGAACACCAACGCCGGGTTCTTCCGGTCGATGTTCAAGCTGGGCAACGCCGCGGAGGAGAAGGATCTCAAGGAGCGGGCATACGCCGCCCTGAGCGAATTGGGCCTGGAGGAACACGCGTTCCACCCGGCGGACGGGCTGCCGTTCGGCACCCTGAAGCGGATCGAGCTGGCCAGGGCTCTGATCGGTGACCCCAAGCTGCTGATGCTGGACGAACCGGCCAGCGGGCTGACCCACAGCGAGGTCGACGAGCTGGCCAGCGTGATCAAGATGATCCGTGACCGCTACAACCTCACCGTGCTGCTGGTGGAGCACCACATGCGGATGGTGATGGCCATCTCGGAGAAAATCGTGGTCATGAACTTCGGCAAGAAGATCGCCGAGGGTGACCCGGACACGGTCCGAAACGACCCGGAGGTCGTCGAGGCGTACCTCGGCACGCAGAAGGTGGGACAATGACCGATTCGTCAAACGGAACATCGCCGACCGAGGAGATCATGCTGAAGGTCGACGGGATCAACGCCAACTACGGCGCCGTCGAAGTCCTCCGAAACGTCAGCCTCGAGGTCCCGAAGGGCAGGGTCGTTGTGGTGCTCGGCGCAAACGGTGCCGGCAAGACCACAACTCTGCGGGCCATCTGCAACATGGTCAGCGGCAGCGGCTCCGTCGTTCTCGACGGGGTCGAGGTGTCCAAGATGAACACCGCTGACATCGTGAACATGGGTGTCGCCCACGTCCCGCAGGGTCGGGGCACCTTCCCCGAGCTTTCCGTCAGGGACAACCTGGAGGTCGGGGCCTACACCCGCAGCGACGGCGAGGTCGATGATGACGTCAACCTCTGGTTCGAGAAGTTCCCCGTCCTCGGTCAGCGCCATGACCAGCTGGCGGGCTCACTCAGTGGTGGTGAGCAGCAGATGCTGGCGGTGGCCCGGGCACTGATGTCCCGGCCGAAGGTGCTCCTCCTCGATGAGCCGTCCCTCGGCCTTGCGCCGATCATCATCGAGGATCTGTTCAAGACGTTCGCCTCGATCAACGAGGAGCAGGGCACCACGATGCTGGTGGTCGAGCAGAACGCAAACATCGCGCTGGAAATCGCCATGAAGGGCTACGTCCTCGAGGCGGGCCAGATCGTGCTCGAGGGCCCGGCAAAAGATCTGCAGAGCGACCCCGCAGTGCAGGAGGCGTACCTTGGCGCCTGATCAGTACACGTCAAGACCAACCGTCAGCTCCAGGAGGTAACCGCAACATGGAACTGTTCGTCCAACGACTCTTCGACGGGTTGTCAAACGGCGCGATATACGCAGCCGTCGCCGTCGCGCTTGTCCTGATCTTCAAAGCGACAACGCTTATCAACTTCGCCCAGGGCGAGCTGGCCATGTTCGGCACGTTCTTCGCCTACATCTTTGCGGTCCAGGCCGGATTTATGGACTTCTTTGGTGACGGGTTCGTCCGCATCTGGGTCGCGGCCGTGATCGCCATGGTCTTTGCCGCTGTCCTGGGAGCGGTCCTCGAACGAACGCTGGTCAGACCGTTCGACCCGGCGGACCACTTACCGGTTGTGCTGATCACGCTCGGCCTGTTCCTGATCATCAACGCCGTCGCCGGTGTGATCTGGAACTACGAGCCTCGGGTGCTGCCCAACCTCTTCCCCAACGACCGCTTCTTCGAGTTCTTCGAGAACGAGGACAACCCGGTCGGGGCCCGGCTCTGGTACGACTCCCTCGGTGTGATCATCGCCCTCGGGATCATGCTGGTCGTGCTCTTCCTGATCCTCAACCGGACCAAGATGGGTCTGGCGTTCCGGGCGGTGTCGTCCAACACGGAGTCCGCCCGCCTCGTCGGCGTCCGGACCGGCCGGGTACTGATGTTCGGCTGGGCGCTTGCTGCGGCGTTCGGTGCCTTCGGTGGCATCCTGGTCGCCCCCCGGCTCAACCTCTCGCCCAACATGATGGCGCCGGTGCTGATCTACGCATTCGCCGCAGCGGCCATCGGTGGTCTCGACTCGCTCGGTGGTGCGGCCATCGGCGGCATCATCGTCGGCCTGATCGGCAGCATCGTGAACGGCTACCTGTCAGACATCGAGGCGCTGGAGTTCCTCCGGGCCACGCCTCTGTTGATTCCGTTGATCGCTCTGCTGGCGGTCCTGTGGTTCAAGCCGGCCGGCATGTTCGGTACCGCCAGAGTCGAGCGAGTGTAAGGAGCTCAATTGTTTCCCATAACAGTCAAGGAAGGCGGCTCCCAGCACAAGCTGCACCAGATGATCGCCTGGGGTGTCCTGGCCGTCATTCTGGTTGTGCTGCCCTTCATCATTCCGGAGTTCCAGGTCAGCCGGGTGAACCGGGTGATGTTTCTGGCCATCGCCATTCTCGGCCTGAACCTCGTTCTCGGGTACGGCGGCCTGCTGGCCCTCGGTCACAGCGCATTCATCGGGTTAGGGGCGTTTATAACAACCTGGCTCGTCCAGGACATGAACTGGGATTACTGGATGACCATCCCGGTATCGATGTTCGCCTGCTTCATCTTTGGAGGTCTGCTCGCCTTACCGGCGATCAGGATCAGAGGGTTGTACTTAGCCTTGATCACGATCGCCCTCGCAACGGTGTTCCCATCATTGGCGAAAATCGAGGCGTTCGGGATCGCGGACGCAACCGGTGGTGCCAACGGTCGGGAGATCGACGAGAAGGTGCTGCCGCCGGGTTGGGCGGAGAGCATCGGTTTCAGCATCGACGAGCCGAGCCGTTACCGGTACTTCCTGATCCTCCTGGCAACGATCATCGCCTTCTGGGCCGTCAGCAACCTGCTGAAGAGCCGGGCCGGTCGGGCCATCGTGGCCATTCGGGACAACGAGACCGGCGCTGCGGTCAGCGGTGTTGACCTCGTCCGCTGGAAGCTTCTGAACTTCGCCATCAGCGCTTCGCTCGGCGGCCTCGCCGGCGTGCTGTGGGCCATGGATCGGGCGTTCGTGGCCGAGCAGGGCTTCGGCTTCCTGCTGGCGGTTGAGCTACTGGTCGGCCTGGTGATCGGCGGCGTTGCCACGGTGCCCGGCGCCGTTGTTGGTGCGTTTGTTGTTGTGTTCGTCCGTGAGTTCACGAAGGGCCTGCAGATCCCGCTGGGCTTCACCACCATCGATGGTGAAGGCCCGCTGTCCCAGGCGATCTACGGCGGCATCCTTGTCATCGTGACGTTCTTTGCGCCGGGCGGCCTCATCTGGATGTTCCGATTATTACGGTCAAAGGTGTACCGGGTGATACCGCAACCACCGGAGCTGAGTGAGCCGGTCACCCCGCTTGGGGCGGCGGCAGCGGAGATGGCGGACGCCTAGAGACCGAACCAACCAGTCACCATCACCCAGGCGACCTCTGGGCCGTGTAAGGGTTTACCGGTCAGGATCTGGCCTGGGGTGATGTGACTCGGGAGACAAGTCAGACAACAATGTCAAACAGATGTGCTCCATACGGGGCCGAAAAGGGGAGGAGACCCACACGATGAGAAAGACAGCATGGTATCGCATGCTTGCGCTTCTATTCGGGTTCGCACTGATCGCTGTTGCATGCGGCAGCGACGGCGACACCGAGGCAGGTGGCTCAAGCGACGAAGACGCGTCAGCGTCGGAGACGTCAGATGACGATGCGATGGAAGAAGACGACGGTGAGACGGGCGGCGCGGCCGACCAGGACGCTGCGGACGAAGCCATGGAAGAAGCCGTCGAGGGCGACGGCGAGGAAGAGGCGTCCGGCGAAAAGCCGACCACCCTCGATGAATGGCAGGCACTGTGGGCCTCCGAGCGCGAGGCGATCGTCAACGGAATCATCGACGCAGGCTACGGCCTCGGTGACGACGGGGTCCTGACCGGGCCCGGCGGCTTCACTCTGGACACCAACGCCTGTCCGGGTGACTGGTCCAACACCGAAGGTGTGGAAGACGGCGTCATCAAGATCGCCATGACCACCGCCCAGTCGGGCAACCTGGCGGTGTACGGCAACCTGAACCTCGGTCAGGAGCTCTACTTCGAGTACCTGAACGAGACCGGTGGCATCGGTGCGGACGGCCTGCAGATCGAGACGATCATCAAGGACGACGGCTACGTCGCCGACCTCACGATCGAGTTCGTTGCGGAGCTGCTCCAGTCCGACAAGCCGTTCTTCATCCAGACGCTCGGTTCGCCGAACACGTTTGCGGTGTACAACACCCTGAACGACGCCTGCGTGCCGCAGCCGATGGTGTGGACGGGTCACCAGGCCTGGGGCGACCCGGTCGGTCACCCGTGGACCACCGGTCTGCAGATGTCCTACGCAACCGAGTCGCTCCTCTGGGGTTCCTGGATCGACCAGAACTTCGATGAGCCGGTCAAGGTTGCAGCGCTCGTGATGGACAACGACTTCGGTCTTGCCTACGAGCAGGGCTTTGCCGACTATGCGGCGTCCAACCCGGACGTCATCTCCGAGGTTGAGTTCGTCCGCCACGATCCGGCGGCCGCCACTCTGACCAACGAAATCACCACCCTTGCTGCCGAAGAGCCCGACGTCTTCATCTCGATGACCGCCGGTAACCCGTGCCTCCTGGCCATCCAGGAAGCTTTCCGGGCCGGTCTCACCGAGACGGCTGACGCCGTGTTCACCCCGTCGGTCTGCAAGGCCGTGGCTTCCTACATGGCTCCGGCCGGTGACGCCGCCGACGAGTGGCTGATCATCGGTGGTGGCGGTAAGGACACGACCGACCCGCAGTGGGAGGACGATGTCTGGATCTCGTTCACCAACGAGCAGCTCGAAGAGCGTGGCGGTGACCCGGAGATCTCCCTCCAGGGTCAGGGCTTCGGCGAGCGTGGTTGGAGCATGGAGCAGATGCTGCGTATCGCAGCCGAGCTGCCGGACGGTCTGACCAGGACCAACCTGATCCTGGCCCAGCGGGCCATGACCTCCATGAGCCACCCGGCCTTCCTGGATGGCATCGGCTTCGGTATGAGCGGTAACGACGACGCCTACTTCATTGAAGGCTCCGACATCAGCCGCTTCGACGTTGGCACGCAGAGCTGGGTGAAGGAAGGGGACATCATCGATCTCTCCGGCCTCTCCCCGAACTGCGCCTGGGTCCCGGGCGAGGGTTGCTGATCATCCGCAACTGACAACCAAACGTAAGTGAGATGGTGCTGGTAGGCATTCGCCTGCCAGCACCATCTTGTTTCCACCCATCTCGTTTCTCTCTACGGATTTTCGATGGAACTACTTATCCAGCGCCTGTTCGACGGGCTGTTCAACGGGGCGATCTATGCGTCCCTGGCGCTGGCCCTGGTGATGATCTACCGATCGACTGGGCTGCTGAATCTGGCCCAGGGCGAGATCGCCACCTTTGGTGCCTACATCTCCTTGGTGTTCGCCGCGCCGGCGTCAGCGGCCGTGGCGGGCAGCGACCTGGTGTCCTGGATGCCGGGCCACCCGTTCCCACTGTGGGTCGCCATCGTGCTGGCCATCGTGGCTTCCATGTTCCTCGGAGCCGGCATCGAACGGACCGTGTTCCGGGGCTTACAGGACCAGCCGGAGTTGGCCCAGATCAACGTGACGATCGGTCTGCTTGTGCTGTTCAGCGGGCTGACCATGCAGTTTTGGGGCAGCAACGGGCGTTTTGTGCCGAGTGTCCTGCCGACCGACTTCGATGACTTCATTTCGCTTGGCGGCGCTCGGCTTCGTTACAGCACCATCGGCGCCTGGGCCATCCTGCTGGTGGTGCTCGTTCTGCTGAACCTGTTGATCCGCCACACCAAGATCGGGCTGGCATTCCGGGCGGTGACCAGCAATCGGGAGGGGGCGAAGCTGGTCGGGATCCCGGTCGGTCGCACGCTGATGCTCGGCTGGGCGGTCTCGGCCGGTCTCGGCACACTGGCCTCCACGCTGGTGGCCGGTGTGGTTTTGCTCGAGCCCGCCATCATGCTGAAGCTCCTCATCTACAGCCTTGCGGCGGCAACCCTCGGCGGGCTGGACAGCCCGAAGGGGGCCATCGTCGGCGGGCTGGTGGTGGCCCAGGCTCAGACCCTGGTCCCCGGCTATCTCGGTGTGCCGACGGAGCTTGCGGTGGTACCGGCGGTAGCGGTGATGCTTGGCATCCTGCTGTTCCGGCCGTCCGGCCTCTTTGGTACGGCGCGGGTGGAACGGGTATGACCGCCACCGCGGAGAACCAGGACACGTTCCAGGGCGAGGACCTGCGTCGCGGCCTCCCCGGCCTGAAGACCATCATCGCCATCGTGCTCATCGCCGTGCCGATCTTCACCACCGACCTCCATCTGCGCCGGTTCTCCCAGATCCTGGTGCTGGTCCTGGCGGTGCTCGGTGTGAACTTCTGTACCGGCTACGTCGGCCTGGTGTCGCTCGGCCACGGGGTCTTTGTCGGTGTCGGGGCATTTGCGATGGCCAACTACCTCGACGATCTGAGCATGCCGTTCCTCCCGGCGTTCCTGTTCGCCACCGCGACGGCTGGCCTGTTCGGGGTGGTGCTCGGTCTCCCCGCACTGCGGATCAAGGGCATCTATCTTGCGCTGTTGACGTTCGGGTTCGCGCTGGCGTTCGGCCCGATCACCAGACGGCTCGGGTCGATAACCGGCGGGGTGAACGGTCGCTCTGTGGAGTTCGAGGGGAACCCGCCGGCATGGACCGGGCTTGGCGAGGACCGGACTCAGCTCTACCGCTACCTCCTGTGTGTGCTGGTGGTGATCATATGGTTCACCCTGGCCCACAACCTGAACAACAGCAGGATGGGCCGGGCGATGCGGGCGGTGAAGGAGGATGAGACCGCCGCCGCGTCCTTCGGCGTGAACCTGACGATCATCAAAACCGGTGCGTTCGGCATCTCGGCCGCAATGGCCGGTTCCGCCGGGGCGCTGCAGACCTTCCTGTTCCCGTTTGTGAGCCACACCAAGTTCGACGTATTCCTCTCGCTGCGGCTGTATGCGGCGGCCGTCATCGGCGGCCTCGGGGCTCTGGCCGGAGCGGTCTACGGTGTCGCCTCGCTGGTTGTCGTTCCGGTGTTCGCGTCGATTCTCGGTTCGTTGGGAAGTGAAACGGTCGTCTTCGGGTTAGCCCTCATATTGCTCACGTACGTCGCCCCGACGGGGCTCGCAGGTCTGGCGGACCGTTTCGCCGTTTGGTTCAGAGCCAGACGGTCGTGACGGCTGGTCGTCGGGCCGTCGCGGTCCGGCTACTGGCCCTTGCCCTGCTCGCCACCGCGTGCAGCTCCACCGGGGGCGAGACCGCAACGGATCCAGCCGACCAGGCTGAGGGGACCGCCTCGTCGACCGCTGCCGACGGTGGCGATTCGACCGACGGGGCTTCCGGTGGCGACGGCGGCGCAACCGATGACGGAGACGAGTCGGTCGAGCCCGCCGTGGAACCGCTTGAACCGCTGACTGAGGCCGAGCTGGCCGAGATCAGGGTTGAGGTGGACGCGGCGGTGGCCCGGTACGTCGATACCCGCTCCGTTGATTCCGCCCGTGAGGTGGTCCAGGTCATGGGCCAATCCAGGGACATCGGGTATGCGCCGTGGCTCCTCGACCTCACTCAGACCGGCATATCCAACCGGCTCACCCGGGATGCGATCGACGTGCTCGGTGCGATGACCGGGTTTGAGCCAACCGGTGTCACGTTTTCGGACTTCGGCCAGATCGGCAGCATCGTCGAGAGCCAGGCCATTGAACCGGCGCCCGGTTATCGGGACTGGAAGCTGGCCCTGTTCGAGCGGCTCGACCCCGCCTTTCGGCCGCTGCTGGCATCCGTCACCGACGACGATCGCTTCAACCGCATCCGGTTCGGCGGGGCTCGCCGGGGCGGGATCCCGGAGCTCAACGACCCGCCGCGGATAACCGCTGAGGAGGCGGGGGAGTGGATCACCGACGACGAGATCGTCCTTGGTGTCGCGATCGACGGTGAGGTGGTTGCCTACCCGTTCCGGATCGTCGGCCATCATGAGCTGGTCAACGACACCGTCGGCGGCCGGCCGGTGTCCGTCGTGTACTGCACGCTCTGTCGGACCGGGTTGCTCTTCGACCGGGAGGTCGAGGGCCAGGTGCTGGACTTCGAGACCAGCGGCCTGCTGATCAACTCGAACAAGATCATGGTCGATCGCCAGACCGACACGCTGTGGCACCACGCCGCCGGGCTCGGCATCGGTGGTGAGCTCGAGGGCGTCACGCTCGACATCCTGCCGATGGAGACCACCACCTGGGCCGAATGGGTGGCCAGCCACCCCGATACCGAGGTGCTGGAGATCCCCGGCCCGATCTTCTTCGAGGATCCGGAGCGGCCGCCGATCGTCTACCCCTACGAACCGGACAGCCCGTACACCGCCTACTACGACGATCCGACCACCTGGTTCCCGATCCGAGACGTCTCCGACGCCTTTGCCGCCAAGGACGAGGTGCTGGGTATCCGCCACGCCGGTGGTGTGCTTGCGGTTTCGGTGGCCGACGTCGTGTCCGGGCCGAGCCGGTACTTCGCCGTCGGCGACGGAGCGGTTGTGGTGGTCCCGAACTCCCGAGGAGCCAGGGTCTACGCCGTCGACGAAGCTTCGCTCGATGCCCTGAGCGGTCTTGATCAGGGGTCCACGGTCACCGCAGCCGTTGCCGACACCGACGGCGCGGTGCTGACCGACGGCTCCACGTTGACCAGGCTTGCGGTCGAGCAGGGGTTCTGGTTCTCCTGGTTCGACCTGCATCCGGACACGGCCCGCTGGCCCGAGTAGGAGGGCGCGGCGCGATCACCGCCACCCTGGGCGAGATCTCCCTGGGAATCTGCACGAATCCCGACACGGTATTGTAAAGTGTGGGTCGATGGGCTTGGCGGAACGTGACCCAGATCTTGCAACTGCCGCGCTCCTGGCCAGAAGGGCGACCTTTCGCACCGATCAGGAGCTTGTAGCGAATCTGGCGGGCAGACAACGGGCGGAAGCGGTTGATGCGGTGCTGAACGCGCCCTACAACACCGACCAGGCACCCGTCGTGGAAAAGAGCGATGACACCGTCACGTGGTGGCTGGAGCGCATCGCCGCCCCCGGCAGCGGCCTGCACGAGCGTCTGGCCTTCTTCTGGCACGGTCTGCTGCCGACCCACCGGTACTCGGTCGGGTGGCAGGAGCTGATCCCCACTCAGCTCAACCTGATCAGGAACAACGCCCTCGGGAACTTTCGAGACCTGCTGCAGGGCATGGTGATCGACGGGGCGATGATTCGCTACCTCGACGCCGACTCCTCCTCAAAGCGTCGGCCGAACGAGAACCTGGCCCGGGAGCTCATGGAGCTCTTTACCACCGGGATCGGCCACTACAGCGAGGATGACGTCCGACAGGCCGCCCTGGCCATGACCGGTTGGCGGGTCGACCGGGACACCTATGCCGTCTGGTTCGATCCCGACCGGGCCTACGACCAGCCGGTCACGTTCCTCGGGGAAACAAAGAAGTGGGACGTGGCATCCATCACCGACCGGCTGTGCGACCATCCGGCCACCGCAGCCCGGATCGCTTCGCTGCTCTGGTACTACTTCATCGGCAGCGAAATCACCGGCGACGCAAAGGCCGAGTTGGGCCTGTGGTGGCAGGGCCAGGAGCTGGAGATCAAACCGCTCATCCAGCGGATCCTGAACGAGGACGCCTTCTGGGCCGACCACTACACCAGGCCCCGGACCGGGTTCGAGTTCTTCGCCGCGGCCCAGAACCTGCTCCAGTTCGACTCCACAAAACTCTGGCAGTCCCGGAACCTCGGGCAGGGGCTCTACGAACCGCCGAACGTGGGTGGCTGGCCGGTCGGCGTCCGGTGGCTGAACCCGGACTCGCTGCTCCGCCGGTCCGAGGCCCTCTTCAGCCTGGACTTCCGGGAGATCCCTGGCGGCGTCACGGCCACCGTTGACGAGATCCTCAATCGCTGCGGCCTCTACGTCGTCAGCGACGAGACGCTGGCCGCATTGAACGCGGCCAACAACCCCGAGGGCATCGGCGAGGAAGGTGTTGTGCAGCTGCAATGGCGCATCGCCCTGAGTAGCCCGGAGTTCCAGCTGCAATGAACGAGTTCGACGATTCGACCAACCAGAGCCTCGACGGCCACGGACACGGCGGGCACGATCACACGGGGAACGATCCTGCCGCGGATGATCGGTCCGGCGAGGGGTACGGCTTCGAGCACGGCTCCGACTGCGGCTGCGACCACTTCGGCAAGGCGGAGCCAACGGAGTCGGACAGTGCCGAGGCGGAGATGCCGCAGTCCGGGTTGGCGGCCGGCCGCTACGTCGATCCGTCATGGCCGGCACCCGGCCAGGGTGTCCCGAACCTCCCCGGTTTTCAGGAGATCGATGAGGATGACAGTCGCTTCCCGGTGAGTCGCAGGCGGTTCATCCAGGGCCTGGCCGTCGCCGGCACCGTCGGGTTCGGCGTTGTCCGAGGAGCCAAGCCGGTCGACCAGCAGACCGTTCAGTCGCAGCTTGCCAACCGGTCGGCGTCCACACCCTCGTCACCGTCCACCACCGTGAAGACAGCCGTTGAGGCGGCGGCTCCGGTGCTGGCGACCACCGAGGAGTTCGGTGTTGAGGAGAGCCTGCTGCTCACCCCGGCCCCGGTCGATCAGCGGGTGCTTGTCCTCATCGAGTTCCAGGGTGGCAACGACGGACCCTCGATGGTGGTGCCCTACGCATCCGGCGCCTACTACGACCTTCGACCTGGTTTGGCCATCCCGGCGGAAGAGGTACTGACCATCGATGACCAGGTCGGCCTGGCACCCGCACTCAGCAGGCTTCATCAGCGCCAGATCAGCACCGTTGAGGGCGTCGGACCGGTCAACGGTGTGCTGTCCCACTTCGAGATGGTTGAGCGGTGGGAGCTAGGCGACATGCGGGGCGCCGGCGGTCAGCGGGCCGGGTTCCTCGCCCGCCTGTCCGACGCGGTTGATGTCGGCGCAGCGGTCACC
>JBCCGJ010000127.1:0-15342 GCA_039029335.1 Actinomycetota bacterium
CCGAAGGGCACGGTCTTCTTTGTCCTGTTCCTCCTGATCGTCGGGGCCTCGTTCGTCCAGCTCAACTCCCTCGGCCGGGTGGCGATCTACGCCCTCCGAGCATCGTGGTACCTGGCCGCGCTGATCACGTTCCTGTACCTCGGACGTCATCGGGGGCTCGATGCGTCGCGCCTGGTCATCCGCTCGATGGTGGCGCTCTGGGTCGCCGTGATCTGTGTGGGGTATCTGGCGGTGCTGACCCCGGAACTGGCCTGGTCGACACCGGTCCTCAAGGCGCTTCCCGGACTCCTCGCCGACAACGAGTTCATCGTGCAGCTGGTCAGACCCCAGGTGTCCGAGATCCAGGTCTTCCGGTTCGAGGGGGTGACGCTGTACCGTCCGGCCGGACCGTTCGCCTACACAAACGCCTGGGGCTCGAACGTGGCGCTGCTCACGCCTTTTGTGCTGGCCGCGTTCCACGATCACCGCCGGGTCGGCATCCCTCGGCCGCTGCTGGCCGTTCTGCTACTCGCCGGGCTCGTGCCGTTCTTTGTTGCGCTCAACCGCGGCTCGTGGCTGACACTCGGCCTCGGGCTCTGCTACGGCACGGCGCGGTACGCCGCGATGAAGCGCAACCCGTTGCCGATCGTCATGCTGAGCGCGGCGCTGGTCCTCGGCGCGACCGGGGCGGTGGCCACCGGCGCCTTCAGCACCGCGGCCGAGCAGTTGGAGACCAGGTCGGCGGACAGCAACGAGACCCGTTCGACCCTGTACGTCGAAACGATCCGACAGGCGGCCAACTCCCCGCTGATCGGCTACGGCTCAACCAGGGAGAATCCGGCCAACCCCGGCGGCCCGCCGCTGGGAACCCACGGTCAATTCTGGGCCGTCCTGTTCGCTCACGGCTTCCTCGGAGCCGGCCTGTTCGTCGGGTTCTTTGTCATCGGTTTTCTCCGAAACCGTCCCGTCGAGCCGATCCCTCACTGGGCAAAAGTCTCGCTGTTCATCGGTCTGATTCAGCTGCCGATCTACGGCCACCTGCCCAATCAGCTTTTTGTGATGGTCGGCGCCCTGGTGATCAGCGGCTGGGGTCCGATGCGGCCGCCCCGGTTCCCCGGATCGATCGCCGCCGGAGCCGAACAGACGCCGTCGGTGGCTGGATGACCGCCATCGGGCCGGCCGAGGCAACCGAACCAGCCGGAGGAAGCGAGACACACGGCGGGGCGCACACCGGCGAACAACACCTCGGCCAGGTCGATCGCGCCGCCCGAGGCACCGCCCTCAACCTGGTCGGGTCGGTGATTGCGGCCGTTGTCAGCTTCGTCACCGTCGGCGTGATCACCAACGTGTACGGCAAGGCCGGGGCCGGGGTCTTCTTTGCGGCCACGGCGGCCTTCACCCTGGCGGCAAACGCGGCTCGGCTCGGGGCGGAATCCGGTCTGACCTACTTCGTGTCGAGGCTCCGGGCCGACGGCGGCCACCGGCGCATCCCGGTGGCGATCCGCACCGCGCTGGGGGCCACCGCGCTGGTTGCCGGCTCGCTCGGCCTTGCCGGTCTCGTCGGGGCGACCGGACTGAGCGACCTGATCACCACCGATACCCGGTACGGGGAAACGGCAACAACGATGATCCGCATCCTGGCCGTCGCCGTGCCGACCTTTGCCCTCAGCCAGGCCATGTTCGGAGCGACCAGGGGGTTCGGCACGATGCGGCCCGCGGTTGTTGCGGGCCAGATCGTTCGCCCGCTCACCCAGCTGGGTTTTGTCTCCGTCGCCATCGTGATCAGCGACGAGGTTTGGCCGCTGGCCCTCGCCTGGGCCGCATCAAGCGTGCTGACGATGGCCACGGTCGGCTCCTGGCTGCGTCGGCGGCTGCAGGTGGTGGCCGAACGACACGGCACCGACGGAGCGGGCCGCCCGGCCGACGATGCGGACGGGACGGGCGACTCGGCGACGTTCAGCCGCTCGGTGTACTGGCGGTACAGCGCCCCCCGGGCCCTGGCCGATCTGCTGTCCGCGATGCTCGAGCGGCTTGACGTGCTGCTGGTCGCCATCCTCGTCAGCGAAGCGGGCGCCGGGATGTACGGTGCGTCGAACCGGCTGATCCTGGCCGGGCAGATGATGATGGTCGCCACGGCCCAATCCATGGCCCCGCTGCTGGCCGCCGACTTCCTCAAGGGCCGCCTCGACGACGCCCAGCGGGTGCTGCGGACGATCTCCGGCTGGAACGTCACCCTGCTCTGGCCGGTCTTCCTTGGCCTGGCGTTCGGAGCTGAGACTGCGCTATCGGTCTTCGGTCCGGAGTTCACCGAGGCGGCGCCTCTGGTCGTTGTGCTCTCCGTGGCCTTCCTGATCATCACCGGGCTGGGCATCGGTGACACGATGCTGATGATGACCGGGGACAGCGTCGCCTCGCTGATCAACCACGGGATCGCCCTGGCGGTCATGCTCGCCACGGCGATCGTGCTCCTGCCGATGTACGGCATCATCGGTGCGGCCTGGGCGTGGGCCGCGTCCCGGGTCCTGCTGCGGATCCTTGCCGTGCTTCGGGTGTACCGGACGAAGGGTATACACGCCATCGGTTCGCCGGTGCTGATCGCCGCGGCCGTGGCCCTTGTGGCCTACGTACCCGCCGGGCTGGTGGTCCACGGCGCGGCGGACGGGTGGGTTGCGGTTGCCGCCCACGTCGGCGTCGGCGGCGTCCTCCACCTGCTGATGCTGACCAGGGTCCATCGGATCCTGGCCATCGACCAGCTCCTGTCGGTCGTGGTAAAGCGTCGGGCCTGATCGACGGGCGTCGCCAGGACGGGCGGACCGGACCGGATCAGTCCTCGACGCCCAGCCAGTCGTAGCTGATGCCCAGCAGGTCGAAGAGCCGCTCGTTCGGCTCCCGGTACAGCTCGATCAGGTGGGCCCGCATCTCCTCATCCATCCGCTTGTAGGCGTGGCCGTTCCGGTCGTCCTTCTCCTCGAGGGTCACCGTCTGCAGGCCGAGCCAGTCGGTGACCTCGGCCAGCACCCGGTTCGAGTTCCGGTAGAACTCCTCGGACTGGATGACCATGACCTGGTCCCGGGGGTAGAACCGGAACAGTCGCTCCAGTTGCTCGACATACACCCCTTTCGAGAAATAGGAGTGGTGCTCGTGGCTGTGACTCCAGTACGACCAGTCCTGTTCCATCTTCTCGATCTCGCCGTCGATCCTGGCCCCCTCGGCAGCGAGCGCCTGATGAAAGTCGAGGTCCTCGTGGCCGTGGCTGACCGAGTGATGGAAGTGGGACTCCGCCCGGCGGACCGGATCCCGGAGCATCACCATCACCTTGACGTCCGGCAGGGCCTGGGCCATGCGCTCGACGGCAAACGGATGGAAGAGATAGTACGGGCAGGCGTCGAAGCAGAACATCGGGACACCGACCTTTGCCGCCACCCGGTCCGACCACGCCTCGGTCGGGAACTGGGACTGGAACCACTCCCAGCCCCGGTAATAGTTGTAGGAGAAGAAGTGGGAGCCCTTGCCGCGCCGGGGCCGCTCCACGTTCGGGAGTCGGTAGAGGGCCTCGAACAGGGCGGTGGTGCCGCTGCGCTGCACTCCGGCCAGCATGACGTCCGGCAGGACCCGCCGGTCCCAGGTGGCCAGTGCAGCCCGTTCCCTGCCCCGCTTCCCACCCTCTTTGAGGTGGCGGAATCCAGGCCGGTCCATGACCGGGTGCTGCGAGAACCGTGTGATGACGCGGGTGCTCATAGAACATCCACTCCGTTTCCGACGATTGTTTCGCGTTGGGGAACCGGTGGCGCCGCCACCGTCGACGCGTCCCTCTCGAGCGCGCCGTCTTCACCGGTTATGCCATCCTCGGTCGGGTTGGGGGCGGTCACCACCGTGGTCGATCGGATCGAGCTGAGGATCGCCCCCTGGCTGCGTTCCAGCCGCTGCAGGGCGGCCGGGCCGTGGGTGATCTGGTCCGTCGGGTAGCCGGAGGCCCGCAGGGCGACCATCCGACGGATCAGCTCGACCAGGTACATGCGCCAGACCGGGGTCCGGTTGTCCGGTTCGACACCGAGCGTGGCCAGTCCGTGGGGCGCCAGCCTGGCCGAGTAATCGAGGGCCGCCGCCGCGTCGAGTCCGCGGAGTTCGGAGGCGACCTGGGTGTGGAAGTGGCACAGGTCGAACCCGAACGGCGCACCGTCCGCGGCGAACTCCCAGTCGATCACGTGGGTTCGTCGTGCCGTGGTCATCATGTTCCACGGCGTGAGGTCACCGTGCCAACCGCCGACCAGCACCTCGTTCCCGTAGCAGGAGTCGACTGCGGCCTGGACGGCAAGCCGTTCCCGGGGCGTTGCATGTTCCAGGATCGATTCGACGGTCAGCCACCAGCGTGACTCCTTGAGCCGAACGGTCTCCGCGGTGCCCAACTCCGAGACGGCTCGGAACACCGCCGCTGCAGGTGGGGTGGCGGCCCGCCGCCGGGGAACCCGGCTCGGCGTGACCGTGCTGCTGATGGCCACCGGCCGACCGGCAATGGTGGTCTCGTGCAGCAGTGCCGGTTTCGACAGTGGGCTGCGTGCGGTTCGGCGAAGCCAATCGGCTTCATTGGCCACAAGAGCTTCCGTCCGGTCGTTCCAGGCGACTTTGGCCCAGCCGTGGCAGCGGCCGTCGCCGTCCAGCAACTGGATGACGGGCTTCTGATTCGACTTGGGGGTGGAGAGGCTGATGGCGACGTGGAGGTCGTCGATGCCGAGCAGGTCTGCGATCCCGTCGAGCACGCCGGGGGCCGGCGGCTGCTGCCCGGGGCCCGGCCGGTGATGGACGGCGACCTGATGGCGGCGCAGCGGTGCACCGAACGGCGTTGCGGCCGGCGTCAACAGTTCCGCGGCTGCGCTCCTGGCCCGCCTGGTCACGTCGAACCCGTCGTGGTAGCGCCGAACGGCGGTCTTTGCCGCCGCAGCCGAACCCGCCGGGATGAGCACCTTGGGACTTGTGGTGTTGGGGGATGCCCACCAGCGGGGCTCGCCGGGCCCGTCGACGCAGATCGTGGTTGCGTCATCGGGCCAGAGGATACGGCTCAGCCACTGAAGGGGGTCACGACTATCTTGATCGGTCAGCACGGTGCACCTGGTCGGAAGGAAACGTCTGTGTGCCTCATCGGCCGAAGCGGCGCGGTTCTGAGTGACCGCGGTTCGCCAGAGCCGGAGGCGGCCCACACCGTTCCGAACGGCAGCGATACATCCGCCCGCGAGGGGTCCACTGCTCCCGCACAGGTGATCCGCTACAGGGAGATCCTGCCGTCTCTGGTCGGCACGCCCTCGGCGGCAAGGCGCCTGGCCTGCTCCTTCGGGTGGTGGGGAATCAGCCTGCCGGCCGCGGTCACCACCCGCCACCATGGCAGATCATCGATCCGTTTCAACACGTTGCCGACCGCTCTGGCCGCGCCCGGATACCCCGCTTCGGCTGCCACCTCGCCGTAGGCCATGACATCACCCGGTTCGGTGGCCAGCAGCACCCGGACGACCGCCGCCTCGAACTCGGTCAGCCCGTCGAACGGATCGGCGGTCGCCGCGGCCGGCTTTGTGGTGTCGGCACCTTTGCCGGTCCCGGGCTTGCGTTTTGCCATCTCAGGCGGATGCGGCCTGCTGGTCGGCCCACCAGGCGTCCAGCCTTGCCCGCAGCTCGTCCTCCGGCAGCTCTCCCTCGGACCGTTTGATCTCCAACAGGAAGGCCAACGCCTGACCCACCGCCGGACCACCGCTGAGGTTCAGCTGCTCCATCACCGCCCGCCCGTCGAGCTGGGGCCGCTCCGCAGCCTCCCGCTCCTCCTTGGCCAGCCGCAGGATCCGTGCCTCAAGCTCGTCCATGAGGGACTGGATACGTTCCGCCTTCTTCCGGTTCCTGGTGGTGCAGTCGCAACGGATCAGTTCGTTGAGGTCCCCCAGCAAATGTCCCGCATCCCGGGCGTAACGCCGGACGGCGGCGTCCGACCAGCCGTCCGCATATCCCTTGAACCGGCCGGACAGGCGGACAAGCTCGCAAACGTCCTTGATCATCGGCTTGTCGTACTCCATCTCCCGAAGTCGCCGACGGGTGATCTTGGCCCCGACGGCCTCGTGGTGCCGGAACGTCACACCGCCGTGCTCGAAAGAGCGGGTGGCCGGTTTGCCGATGTCATGGAAGAGGGCGGCCAGGCGGAGCTTGAGGTCCGGGCTGGTGTTGGCGGTCACCGCAATGGTGTGGGCCAACACGTCCTTGTGGCGATGGATCGGATCCTGTTCCAGCCGGAGCGCCGGCAGTTCCGGAACCAGCTGCCCCGCAAGCCCGGAGTCGACCGCGGCCCACAGCCCCTCCGTCGGATCCTCCTCGAGCAGGATCGCGTTCAGGGTCTCCCGGCGCTCTTCGCAGCCAAGGTCTGTTGTTTCGGTGCTCATGTCGAGTGGTCTATCCGTACCGGTCCGCGGGTGTGAATCGTGATGGTGCTGTCGGCGTCCGCCGCCTGCCCGACGTTGATGGCGTTCGACGATCCACCAACAACGGTAACCGCATACTCCCCCGGTGGGAGCGTTATTGTCACCTCCCCCCCATCCGATCTGACCGAAACCCGATTCGGTGTGATCCGGAAGTCCAACGCAACCGGACCGGCCGCGGTCTCCACGTCGACCTCCGAGGCCAACAGCCCGTACCCCTGTACCGATCCGCGATCGGTCCGGGCCACCAACCGACCGCCGACCGGGCCCAGGATGACCGAACCGTCGGCCGTCGCCTCCGCGCTGAGGTCGCCGTCGAACGCCGAGATCAGAAGATCCTCGTCACCGGACAGCTCCAGTGCGATCGAGGTTCCCGATCTCGGGGGGAGGACAACGGTGGAGGTGCCCCGACACGGCCATCGGGTGTCGCAGCGGAGCTGCAGCTCACCGTTGTCGGTGGTGGCGGTCGGCCCTCGGAGCAGCCAGCTCCGGTCGTAGAGGACGACGGGGTCGACACCGGACGTCACCTCGATCGGCCCGGTTGTCGAGTTGATGCGGTACGGCCCGGACGGGTCGAGCTCGATCGTCTGCCGATCGCTGCGCTGAAGCCACGCCGTGCCGGCCAGCGCCGCCAGTACAACGGCGACCACGGTGATACGGAGGAACTTCGGTCTCGACCAGTACGGCCGGACCGGCTGAATGCGACTGTTCTGGCGGACTCGGTGCAACGCCGGTCGACGATAGTGACCAAAATCGAACCGGTCGGCCATGATCAACCACCACCACGCAGTCCGATCGGGGCCGGGGGTGCCTGCCTACGGTTTGGGCCGTGGATGCCCTCGGATCCTCGGGCCGATGCCGTCCCGGTCAGATCGCGAGGTCGAGTGTGTGCGCCACCGCCACGCTGGACGTTGCCACCTCCAGTTGGTGGGTACCGGTCAGCGGCGCCCACCCACCGGCCCCATCATCCCAGAACCGCATCGCGTGCTCGTCGACGGTGCAGGTCAGCGTGGCGGTCTCCCCGGGATTGATGATCCGGGCGGCGAAACCGGCAAAGACCCGGGGCCGGTTTGGGGTTGACGGGTTGAGGTAGAGCTGGACGACACACTTGCCGGGGCGGTCGGCGGTGTTCGTCACGGGAACGGCGACCGTCGGGGACGGGCCGGACGTGTCGAGCGTCGGTGCACCGAGCTCATGGGTGGCGTAGGACAGCCCGTGACCGAACGCAACCCGGGGGTCGATGCCGTGTTCGTGGTACCAGCGGTGCCCGACGAACACTCCCTCGCCGTACGGCAGCGTCTTGCCGTCTCCCGGTACCAGCCCTGCGGTGGGCGCATCGTCGAGGGAGACCGGGAATGTCACCGGGAGCCTGCCACCGGGATCCCGCCTGCCGGTGAGCACGTCGGCCAGTGCCTCCCCGAACGCCTGGCCCGGGTACCACACCACGAGGGTGGCGGGAACCTCGTTAAGCCACGGCAGGTCGACCGGGCCGCCGGCGTTGATGACCACAACCGTCGAGGGATTGGCCGCAACGACCTTCCGGATCAACTCGTCCTGGCGGCCGGGCAGACCGTACATCGCCCGGTCGTGGCTCTCGGTCTCCCAGTCGGCGTTCAGTCCCGCCACCACCACGGCAACGTCGGCGGCCGCTGCGGCCTCGACGGCGGCGTCCATGAGGCCGTCCTGGTCGAGCGGTGGTTGATGTCCGAACCGGAGCCCGGCCAGTTGGTCGAGCCGCTCCACCGACCACTCGACGACCACCGTTGCCTCGGTCCCCGCAGCCAGGTCGATCGCTCCGACCACCTCGGCCGAGGCGTATTCGAAGAACGCCTGCCCGGGTTGGGGGTCCGTCCAGTTGTCCGCAACCACCGACCCGTTGACCAGGACCCGGGACCGGCCGACGGCCAGGACGCCGAACCGATGGACACCGGTTTCGGTGACGGCCAGGGTTCCGGTCCACCGTTGCGACCAACTCCGGGCGTTGCCCAGCGCCGGGTGGGAGCCCTGATGGAAGGCACCGATTCGCCTGGCCCGGCTGGCGACCACCGGGTCACCGTCGAAGTTCGGGCCCTCGAAGACCTCCATCAGAATCGGGCCTTCGACATCGTCTCCTCCCCCGTCGACGGTCCAGCCGGCTTCGTCAGCGGCCGGCACGTAACGGTCCCCGACGCAGCCCAGGTGATGGGTGACGGTGGCGTTCGGCAGCGCGTCGGTGATCCCGGCGACCGGGGACGCCCAGGCATGGGGCTTGAGCTGGGCGGAACCGCCGCCCTGGATGACCCCCGGGTCCGCGTTCGGCCCGATGATGGCGACCGACCGGGCGTCCGCCAGTGGCAGCACCGGTCGATCGGTGTCCGACCCGCTCGGAGCCCGGTTCGTCAGCAGGACGGTGCCGGCGGCGGCCGCCCGCCTGACCAGTTCCCGCTCCTCCGGCCGATCGATCGACCGCTCCGGCTCCTCGGTGGTGTTGAGCAGACCGGCCCGTACGGTCAGGTCGACCACCTCGGCCGCCCTGGCGGTGAGGATCTCCTCGTCCAGCTCTCCGGCCTGGACCGCGGCCAGCAGGTGCTCGCCCAGCGCCTTGGCCGGTCCCGGCATCTCCAAGCTCATGCCGGCGGCGACCGATCGGGTGGGGTGGTGGGTGGCGCCCCAATCGGACATGACCAGTCCGTCGAAGCCCCACTCGTCCCGAAGCACGGTGGTCATCAACCAGTGGTGCTCGGTGCAGTGCTGGCCGTTGAGCTTCGGATAGGCGGACATCATCGACCAGACGTCGACCTCGGCCGCAACCTCGAACGGGCGGAGATAGACCTCCCGCAGCGTCTGCTCGTCTACCTCGGAGTTGACCGTGAGCCTGGCTTCCTCAACGTCGTTTGCCACCAGGTGTTTTGCGCAGGCCCCAACGCCGTTGTCCTGCACACCCCGGATGTAGGCGGCGGCCATCGGTGCGGTGAGGTTCGGCTCCTCGCCGAAGCTCTCGAAGTTGCGGCCGCCCAGTGGATGGCGAGCCATGTTGAGCGTGGGGGCCAGCAGGATGTGGGCTCCCTTGCGGGTAGTCTCCCGTCCGAGCAGATCCCCGAGTTCGGTCACCAGCCCGACGTCGAAACTGGCCGCAAGGCAGATGGACGCCGGCAGGCACACCGCCCGGGCCCCGGTTGTGCTGTCACCGCGGACGCCGTTCGGCCCATCCGACACCTTCACCGCAGGGATCCCGAGCCGGGGAACGGCGTGAGTCCTCCAGACGTCGCTGCCGGACAGCAGCGCCACTTTCTCCTCGACCGTCAGCTGCGCAACCAGTTCCTGCGTGTTCGTCACGAGTACCGTTTTATCGGCCGCCGAGACCCGTTCGAATCTTCTCGCGACAAAACCTGAGGCTCGGACGTCGTACTAGATACCGGCACAAACGCCGAGTGCCGACGAAGCGACCAGAACGGTCCACATCATGTATAAAGCCATCACATCCCTGGTTTTGGGCGGGTTCGCCGCGCTCATCATCGCCATCGTCTTTGCCCTTGGCATCGTGTCGATCTCGGGCCCGTCCTTCCCCTCGTTCACCGCCGTCGACATGCAGGTGACGCTGCCCGAGGAGGCGACGATCACCGCCGTCGAACCGATCAGCCTCGACTGTCGGGCGAGGGTCTACGCCGAGGTCCCGGTTGAGGGCAGACGGGAACACGAGGCGTTCGGCCGGGTCTACCGGACAGACCGGATCTCTCTGCACGCCTACGGAGACGTTGACACCTGTGTCGACGGTGGCGGTGTCTCGGTGACCCACAACCGCGACGGCTCGACCGACGTGGTGATCCCCGGCGAATCGATCGTGTTCGTCCGACCCCGGGTGGACACGGTTCGCAGCGCGGACAGCGTGGACATCGACAAGGACTTCATCGGCAAAATCATCGACGCCTTCCCCTGGGTCGACGACAACCTCGGCCTCGCACCGACGGCGTACGCCTACGCACAGAACGTCATCGGCAGCAGCGAATGTATGGAGACGGCCTACCAGGTCACCGAGGACATTCTCATCGACGCCTACCGCCAGCAGGCGATCGACCAGGGCGTCGACCCGGATCGACTGTCCGTCACCGTCGACGGTCAGCCGAAGTTCGAAGACCCCGACCCCATCGACATGGGCGACATCGAGATGGAGGTCCTCTCCGGTGAGATCACCTGCGTCGCCTCCGAAGACCTCGGCGGCGTCCAGACCAACTCCAACCTCTAAGCGCGCACAGCACCCCCGCCGGCGGCGAAATTGGGGCTGCGGGCCCACAAAGTTTGGGGCCTGTCAGCCCAAATTTCGCCAGGGTGGACCGGTAGTCAACCGGTGATCAACCGATCGTCAAGGCCTCCGGCCCGGGTCCCTTCCCCCTCCGGGACCCGGGCCGGATAGAGTCCGAGCGGTACGGACACCGACCGCATCGGGGAGGGGCGACGGGTGAACCAGCGGAGTCTGCGACAACAGATCCTGGTCCGGTCGGTCAAGCGCCTGCTCGACGACGAGGAGGAGGTCCACGACGTTGTTGTGCTGTGGAACCGCCACCGATGGTTCCTCCCGTACTGCGTTGCAGCCGGCCTCGGCCTGTTTGCGTTTGCGGTGGCGATCGGGATCACCGACACCATCAATCAGGTGGTCCTCGGCGGGTGCGGGGCGGCGGTGGCGGCGATGGCCACCACCAACCACTGGATCCTGGCCAGGACCAGCCGGGGGTTTGTCCTGTGCCGATCCAGCAGGATCCGCCAGTACGCCAGGGAGGTCGTCACCCGATTCGGTCGGACGCCGGCGCTGGAGATGATGGGGAGCACCGTGATCACCAGCGACTGGAAGGTGGACGGCGTCGGGTACACGCTGACCAAACGCTGGGAGGCCACGATGCGCTCGTTCACCTGATCCGCGTCAGAACCGTCCGTTCAAAACGGCGACGGGCCGCCCCATCGGGGCGGCCCGTTCCGTTTTTGAGTGAGGATGAAACCGAGGTCCTACAGCTGACCGGCCCGGAGCATCGAGGTCTCGGCCAGACCGTGCCACTCCTGAATGCTGTCCCGGAACTGACGCCACGGCGCCAGGATCGAGGCGAAGTCGGCGTTCTCCGCAGCGGCGTTGTCCAGAGCGTTCTCGCTCTCCTCCTTGAAGGCGGACATGACGTCCTCGGGGAACTCCCGGATCTCGGCGAAGCCCTTCACCGTCTGGAGGCTCTCGGGGTTGAGGGTGTCGTAGGTGGCCATCATCTGCACGTTGGCGTGCGCCGCCGCGTTCTCGATGGCCGCCTGGTACACCTCGGGGAGGTCGTTCCAGAACGACAGGGGCAGCTCGACCTCGAGGGTCGGGCCCGGCTCCCACCAGCCCGGGTGGTAGTAGAAGAGCTGGCTGCCCAGCTCATCGAGGCCGAGAATGAGGTCGTCGGTCGGGCCGACGAACTCGGCGGCGTCGATGGCGCCGGTCTGAATCGACGGCAGGATGTCACCACCGGCCAGTGTGACCTGCTCGCCACCGAGGGCCTCGAGTACCCGACCGGCGATGCCGGGGATACGCATGGTGAGGCCCTGAATGTCGTTGACGCTGTTGATCTCCTTGGTGAACCAGCCACCCATCTGCACGCCGGTGTTGCCGGCCGGGAACTGGATGACACCGAACTCCTCGGCGTAGAACTCACGCAGCAGCTCAAGACCGCCGCCCTGGTAGAGCCATGCGTTCTGCTGACGGGAGGTCAAGCCGAACGGCACCGCCGTTCCGAACTGCGTGGCCGAGTTCTCGCCCACGTAGTAGTAGGAGGCGGTGTGACCGGCCTGGGCGCCGCCATCACGGACCGCGGTGAGCACCTCGAGGCCGCCGACGATCTCACCGGCGGGACGCTCGGTGATGCGCAGTCGGTTGCCGGTGAGGCGGGCCACCTGCTGGGCGAACGTGGTGGCGCCGCCGAAGATGGTCACCAAACCGGTCGGCCAGCTGGTGGCCATGTCGATCTCGATCTCCGGCAGCCCGGCGTCCTGGACCAGCTCGACGGTTTCCTCGTCGCTGCTGGAGTCCTCGGCGATGGTGCCTTCGGTACTCGGACCGTCGTCCGTGGCCTCGTCGTCACCATCGTCGCTGCAGGCCGCCAGGATCGCCGACGCTGCGGCGACACCGGCAATGCCGGCCCCGGCTTTGCCCAGGAACGACCGCCGGGACACGCCGGGGGTAGCGGGCATGGCCAGTGACGTCTGGTCTTGTTCAGTAGTCATGTCTCTCCCTTATTTCTTGTGACGGTCTTCTTGACCATCGGTCACAACGGTAGTTGTCGGTCGGCACCCGATGTGTGCACATCGCGCGCCGGTCTTAACCGCTCGGTCTGTTGATGAACAGGTCGAACGAGAACTCGGTTATCTGGGGGAACGCGGCCAGGATGACCAGCGCGACGCACTGCAGCGCCATGAACGGTAGGGCCCCCTTGTGAATGTCCGCGGTCTTCACCTCCGGCGGGGCTACGGACTGCAGGTAGAACAGTGAGAATCCGACCGGTGGTGAGATGAACGCAATGTTGAGGTTCAAGGCCATCAGCACGGCGAACCACACGAACTCCTTCTCGGTAAACCCCAGCTCCACCATGGCCGGGACAAAGATCGGGACAACGATGAACGTGATCTCCAGGAACTCCAGGTTGATGCCGAGGAGGAACACCGCGATCATCGCCACCACGGTGAAGCCGAACTTGCCGCCGCCGACGGCCTGCAGCCATTCGCTGGTCTTGTCGTTCCCGCCGAGTTCGCGGAACATCAGGCTGAAGAACGTCGAGGCGAAGATGAGGGTCAAAACCAGGATGGTGATGTTGGCCGTCGACTGGCCGGCCTCCCGGAGCGCCTGGCCGGTGAGCCGCCACCGAACCTCGATGTGGTCACCACCGTCCGCGCTGAGCCGTCGGTCGAACCACCAGTTCAGCACGCCGAGCAACAGCGCACCGAGCACACCGATCGCCCCCGCCTCCGACGGTGCCACGATGCCCTGGAAGATGGCGGCCAACACACCCAGGATCAAGAGGATCGTGGGGATCACCCCGACCAGCACCTCGGCGGCAAGCATCGAGCCGGTCCGCATGATCACGTAGATGAGGATGGCGCCGACAACACCGACGACCACGGCCCAGAACACGCTGAAGGTCAGGATAACCACCACGAGCAGGACCCCGAGGACCAGAGCCACCGCGGTCGCGGTGCTGTTGGACACCCGGCCGTTCAGTGTGCGCTCCTCCGGCGGCATCGGCGGGCCCAACGACGGCCGAATGTAGGCGGCGATTAGGCAGTAGCCGGCGTACATCAGGCTGACCATCAGCCCGGGCACCAGCGCACCGGCAAACAGGCCGATGATGCCGACGCCGTTGCCGAGCTGCTGGGCCAACAGGATCAACACCAGGCTGGGCGGCAGCATCTGGGCGAGTGTGCCGGACGCGGTTATGGCCCCGGTTGCCAGCTTGTGGTCATAACCCAGCCGGACCATGGCCGGCAGTGAGAGCAACCCCATCACGATCACCGTTGCCGCAACCACGCCGGTGGCCGCCGCCAGCAGGGTGCCGACCAGGACTACGGCGGCCGCAACCCCGCCCCGGAGCGGACCCATCAGCATCGCCAAGCCGGTCAACAGCCGCTCCGCAATACCGGAGCGCTCCAGGATGGCGCCCATCAAAACGAAGAGCGGAACGGCCAGGAGTGTCGAGTTGGTCAGCTGCTCCGTCCAGCGCTGACCGAGGAGCGACAGGGCGCTGGGATCGAAGACGTCGAGTGCGTGTCCAAGGAAGGCGAACAGCACACCGGTGGCGGCGAAGGAGAATGCGACGTTGTACCCGGTGAGGATCATCGCCATGAAGACGACGAACATGATCATGGCCAGGCCCTCGGCCAGGTCAAGACCGAACAGGCCACCGAGGATGGGTGAGAAGACTGTGGATGCGAGTGCCAACATCGGTTATTCGATCCTCGCCGGTGCGTCGGTCGCTTTGAGGTCCGCCAGGTCTTCCCGATGGATCATCACAAATCCGTTCTTGATCATCTCCGAGCCGATCTGGGCCAGGAACAGCACAAACCCGACAAAGATCGTGGCTCGAAGCGGCCCGGCGGGCAGGTTGCCGGCATCCGAGGACTGGGCCCAGGTCTCCCAGACGTGCCAACCGGCGGGCCACTCCCCGGCGGTTTCGCCGCTGAAGTCCCGCTTGAACCCAAGGTTGGTCGTTGCGTAGCTGGAGAGCAGCCGCAGTGCGGCCCAGAGGAAGGGTACGAACAGCAGCGTGTGGAGGACAAAGTCCAGCCAGGCCTTACGCATCTTGGAGAAGTCGGCCCACCAGAAGTCGATCCGAGGGTTGACGCCGGCCTTCACCCCGTAGCCGACACCGATCAGCGCAAGCAGTCCGAAGAGGTTGAGACCGAGACTGTTGACCTCACCGATGATGATGTCCGCTTCGATGAACCGAGCGGTGTAGCGGGTCACCACGTAGAAGAAGATGACGATGAAGATGCCCCAGGCGATGACCCAGAGGGGACCGATGGCCACTGCGGCGAGCAGCAATGCGATGGCGAACCCGGCGGTGACACCGGGCTGCCAGCCATCGGTGATCCACACCGCAACAAAGGTGACCACAAACCCGGCGGCGCCCAGTAACAGCCCGGCCCGCAGGGAGACCGCCTCGTCGGAGAGAACCCCGCGGGCGAACCGATTGACCGCGTAGAGGAGCCCGATGAGCACCACCGCGGCGATCGCCCCTCGGAGCCAGCCGTTGCCGGCATCGGTGACCTCGAATTCCGAGGTACTGATGGGTTCGACGCTGGTACCGAAGATCCAGTCGGCCACCGAGACCAGCGGGCCGATCATGAGCCCGAAGATGGCCAGCACCACACAGGTCGTGGCCAGCCCGGCCCGGGGATGGGCGAAGCTGTTGGACCCCTCCTCGAC
>JBCCGJ010000128.1:0-15291 GCA_039029335.1 Actinomycetota bacterium
CCACCGCGGCGGCCACGCCGGTACCCGGCGACGGCCGCGTCCCGGCTCGGCGGACCATGTGGCCGATGCCCAGGCCGACAAGCCCCAGGCCGAGCGCGATGATGATCGGCCTAGTCGGTGCGGCGGAGACCAACACAAACCCGGTGACGAATGTGCCGAACAGGGCGCCGACGGTGCCGGCTGCGGACAGCCCGCCGACCACCTCGCCGGTTTCGTCGAGGCTCCGCAGCCGAAGCTTCGCCACCATGGGTCCGACCGCACTGAGGACCATGGCCGGGGCGAAGAACCCGAAGAGGGCCAGTGTGACGATCCCGGCGACCGAACCGCCGACCCCGGGACCGAGAAACCCGACGGTCGGGATGGCGAACCACGCCAGCACCCCACCGCCGATCAGCGACGGACCGATGAGCCGGTCCGGGTCGTGGCGATCGGCCAGCAGACCACCGACCGCCGACCCCAGGGCGATACCGGCCAAGATCGTTCCGATGATGCCGGTGAACGTCTCAAGTGACACACCGACGTACGGCGCCATCAGGCGACCGGCCAGGATCTCCAACACCAGCACCGCACCGGAGGTGATGAAGACCAGAAACTGGGCGTAGCGCTTGCTCACGGCTCAAAGCTAGTGCCTCATCAGGCGCGAGTGACCGGTCGTCGGTACCCTGACCGACGGGAACAGACGGTGGCCGTGAAGTGTTGACTGAGCGTGCCTACCTCCATGCCCGACCGTCACGGAACCTCGACCGGACGCCTCCGGGCGCGGACCGGACTTCGACGCTTCGCCGGCGCCACGTTCGTCGCAACCGCACTGGCCCTGATCGCCGCAGCCTGCGGTGGAGGCGACGACGGCGGCACCCGGTCTGCCGATGACGGGCCCCGCTCCATCGCGCTCACGAACCACGGCGGGGATCTGGAAGGTCACACACCTCGCGGGTTCGCCGGCAGCGGCACCGGCCTGTTCATCGGGGACAACCTCAACCCGGACTTTCCCGAGGGTGAGGGCATCCAACTGCTGCTCACCTTCGAACTGCCGGACGACGTGGACCAGGTGCTTTCCGCCAGCATCACCAGTGACGTCATGGAGGTCCGCGGTGACCCGTTCACCACCCTCGGCCTCATCGAGGCCGAGCCGGTTTCCTACGACGAGTTCGGCCCGCAGCTCTTCGACCTTGCGGCCGACGGGGACGCCGTGGACTGCCTCCGGGTCGGGCCGAGTGGGCTGATCTGCGACGTGACCGAGGCGGCGGTCGCCGGTGTCGACGCGGGTCGCGACCGGCTGCAGTTCCGGCTGCAATTCCAGAACCTGGCGGACAACGACGGCGAGCAGGACCTTGCGCTGTTCCACCTGACTGACACCAACCGGAACGAACGAGGTATCTTCGTGCTGAACCTCAGGGGAAGCTGAGGGTCCGGGAAGGCGATCCATGACGCTCAGGGCGACAAGATGAGCGACGAGGCGACGGTTGGAAGCACCAGCCAGGCGACGATCGGCTGGGCGTTTGTCGCCGTGCAGGCGGTGTTGCTGATCACCCTCGTCGTACTGCCGACGGGCGACCGATGGCCGACCCCTGCGCCGGTGATCGTCTTCGGCGGGATGCTGATCGGACTCGGCCTGGCCGGCATGGCCATGGCCGCGCTGCGACTCGGTTCGTCCCTGACCCCCACGCCGGTCCCGACCGACGGGGGGATGATGGTGACCAGCGGGCTCTACCGGTTCGTCCGCCACCCGATCTACACCGCCGTCCTCCTGATCGTGGTCGGCCTGGTCATCCGCTCGGCCAGCCTCCTGACGTTGGTTGTCGGCCTCGCGACGGTCTGGTTTTTCTCGACGAAGGCCCGGTGGGAGGAGCGCCGGTTGGCGGAGCGCTACCCGGACTACCCGACCTACGCCGCGGTGACCCCGCGATTCGTTCCCCGTTTCCGGCGCCCGACCGGCTGATTACGGTCCGAGGGCCCGGCTCCCGGCCGAGGAGGACGGTACCCTCCAGTGGCATGATCGTGAGTTGTGGCGAGGCGTTGGTCGACATGGTGCCGCACCCGGTTCTCGGTGGTGGCCCGATGAACGTGGCCATCGCCGCCGCCCGACTCGGCGCACCGGCGGCGTTTGTCGGTGGGGTCTCCACCGACGAATACGGGCAACGAATCATGGACCACCTCACCGCAAACGGGGTGGCCGTCGACGCCGTGCAGTCCTCCGACCGGCCGACTGCGCGGGCCATTGTGGAGTACACCCCCGATCTGGTCTTCCGGTTTGAAGGTGAGGACACGGCGGACACCATGCTCGGTCCGGTCAACCTGACGGGGCTGCCCGTCCCGCCGACGATCGTCCACGGCGGCACGCTCGGCATGTTCCGTGGTAAGACCGCCGAGTCTCTTGCCACCCTCGCCGCCGAACACCGCGGCATCGTCTCGGTCGACCCGAACGTTCGACCGCAGATCATCGACGACCGGGCGTCGTGGGACCACTACCACGAACGCTGGTTGGCCGTGGCCCACATCTACAAAGCGTCCGACCAGGACCTGGCGTGGATTTGGCCGGGTGACAGCGAGGAGGCCTGCGTCGAACGCCTTCTGCAACGTGGGGTCAACGTGGTGGTGATCACCAGAGGGTCCGACGGGCTCGTCGTGTTCGGTCCATCGCTCAGTGCAACGGCTCCCGCACCATCGATCGAGGTGGTTGACACGGTCGGCGCCGGGGACACCGCCATCGCCGCCGTCCTGGTCGGCCTGCTTGACCGAGGTGTCACCGACGCGGCCGGGCTTGAACGGCTGACCGAACCGGAGTGGAAGACCATCGCCGAAGGCGCCACCGAGGCCGCGGCCATCACCTGCTCCCGGGCCGGGGCGAACCCGCCCGACCGCAGTGAGGTCTCCTGGTAGTGGCCGACGTTGTGGTGGTCGGCGCCGGGCACAACGGGCTGATCTGTGCCGCCTACCTGGCACGGGCCGGAATCGAGACCCTGCTCCTTGAGGCCAGGGACGAGGTCGGCGGGTGCGCCTCAACGGTCTCCGACCTCGGCGCCCGCTTCAACATCTGCAGCTGCGACCACACCCTGATCCGGGCCATGCCGATCGCCGACGAGCTCGACCTGACGGCCAACGGGCTGCAGTACCTGGAGTCCGACGCCGGGGGCCTGCACCTCTTCCACGACCGGGCGGAGCCGTGGCTTTTCTTCCACGAGGCGGAACGCACGCTGGACGCACTGAGCCGGACGTACCCGTCCCAGGTCAACGGGTACCGGCGCTACCTGGACGACGCGCTGCCCGTCGCCGAGTTGGTCATCGACGTTGCCAGAACCCGACCGAGCGCCCCCCGCATGGCCACCACCGCCCTGCGGAGGCGAGCCAGGGGCGCAGCCCGCCTGCTGGAATGGTCCCGGGCCAGCGCGGCCGACGTGTTCGCCCGCTACTTCGACGATTGGCACGTTTCCATGCCGGCCATAGCCGCCGGTCCAACGGTGTGGGGCGTCCCGCAGGACACGCCGGGGACCGGCCTTGCCGCGTTGACGTACGCCACCCGCCACCTGGTCAGAACCGGACGGCCTGCGGGCGGCAGCGGCGCGCTGACCGACGCAACCCGGCGCAGCTTCGAAGCGGCGGGTGGCCGGGTCCGCTGCGGGGTTCGGGTGGACAAGCTACTGCTCCGGGACGGCGCCGTGCGGGCGGTCAGGCTGTCCGACGGCACCGAGATCCCGACGGGGCTGGTCGTTGCGGCCTGCGATCCGCAGCGGGTCATCGTCGACTGGATCGACGAACCACCGGCAGGCGCCCGATCGCTGGTCGCGCAGTGGCAGGCCACACCGGTCCACGACGGGTACGAGTCGAAGCTGGACGCCGTGCTCCGGGAGATGCCCCGTTTCGCCGACGTCGACTCGCTGACCGGCACCTACCCGGACGTCGACCTGTTCGGTCCGACCGCAACCGTGAGCCCCTCGCCGGATCAGCTCGCCGCGGCCCACATCGATCGGGCGGCCGGTCGGGTCGCCCCCTGTCCGACCCTGCTGGTCAACGTGCCCTCGGCCCTTGATCCCTCGATGCGGACTGCGGACGGCGAGCACGTGTTGAGCCTCGAGGTCTTGTTCACCCCGTACGACGTGCCCGGTGGATGGCCGGACTCGACCGAACCGGAGCGGTGGATCGAGCTGTGGGCGGGTTTCAACCAGCCGGGAGCCGCAGACCTGATCACCCGGTGGCGGGCGATGACCCCGGACCGGTACGAGCACGAGTTCTCCATGTTCCGGGGGTACACCCCGTCCTACGCCGGCTCCCCGCTCAGCGCCCTGCTGGCGAAACAGCCGGAGCTCACCCGGTACCGGACCCCGATCGACGGGCTGTACCTGTCCGGGGCGGGCACGTTTCCCGGCGCAGGCGTGTTCGGCGCCGCGGGCCGGAACACGGCGGACGTGGTCAGGCGGGACCTGAACGCCGGTGCGGTCAGACAGGCCGGCAGGCGGGCGGCGGGTTTCGGGAGAAGACGGGCGGCGGCCGCCGGTCTCGGCAACCGCCGAGGAGGTTCGGCATGAGCGAGGTCCGGATGCTTCGGAACGGTCGGCTGCGGGACGGCCGCCTCGTCGACCTGCACGTGGTCGACGGCCGGATCGACCGCGTGATCGATGCAGCCGAGGACCCGGGCGGCGGCGACCCGGGTGCTGATCACCCGGCCGCCGATGGCGCTTCGATCGACCTCGGCGGCTGGTTGGTGTTGCCCGCCCCGGCGGAGCCGCATGCCCACCTGGACAAGGCGATCAGCGCCGAGATGGTGCCGAACCCCACCGGCGATCTGATGGGAGCGATCGACGCGTGGGTCACGGCGGGCAGGGAGGGCAGGCTGACCTACGCCGACACGGTGCGCCGAGCCACCGCCGCCATGGAGCGGCTGGTGATCAACGGCGTCACCGCCGTCAGGACCCACGTGGACGTCATGGGCCCGGAGCCGGTGGCTGCGCTGCGGGCGGTCAAGGAGGCCGCGGCAACGTTCACCGGGATGTTGGACGTACAGACCGTCGCCCTGGTCAGCACCCCGTTGGCCGGAGCGGACGGGGCGGCGAACCGGTCGGCGCTGGCCGCCGCGCTGGCCGAAGGGATAGACCATGTCGGCGGCTGTCCTCACCTTGACCGGGACGGACCCGGCCTGATCGCGGTGGCGATCGAGGCGGCCACCGAGGCCGGCGTCGGCCTCGACCTGCACGTCGACGAGACACTTGACGCGGACATGCTGACACTGCGGGACTACGCAACGCAGATCCTGGAGAGTGGGTTCGGCGGTCTCCGGTCCGCCGGGCACTGCGTATCCCTGGGTATGCAGTCGGACGCGGTCCAGGCCGAGGTGGCGGCGCTGGTGGCCGAGGCGAGCATTTCGATCTTCGCCCTGCCGCAGACCAACCTGTTCCTGCAGGGACGGGACGATCCGACGGCGACCCCCAGGGGGTTGACCGCGCTGAAGGCGCTGATCGACCACGGGGTGTTGGTTGCGGCAGGAGCGGACAACGTCCAGGACCCGTTCAATCTGGTCGGCCGGTCCGATCCGCTGGAGACCGCGGCGCTGCTGGTGATGGCCGGCCATCGGCTGCCGGACGAGGCGTACGACATGGTGAGCAACAACGTCCGACGGGCCATCGGCATGCCCGAGGTTCGATTCGAACCGGGAGACCCGGCGGATCTGCTGGTCATCGACGCACCGTCGGTCCGTGGTGCACTGGCCGATGCACCCATGTCCCGACGGGTGTTCCGCAGGGGCCGCCTGGTGGCGTCCGCCGATCAACGGACCCGGCTGCACCGGCCCTGAGCGACCCCTGTCGGCGGGCCGGACGCGGCCGGGCTCGGAGCGGAGGAAGGCTCCGAGCCCGGAGGTATATCGGGGCCGGACCGGAGGGGGGACAGTCCGGCCCCGAAGAACCGAGGGTGCCGAATGGCTGAATGGGAGGGTGCGGTCTAGCCGACCCGGTGCCCGTCGACGTCGATCACCTGATCCGACGGTGCGGGCGGGGAGGTCGGCGGCGGACCGAACGGACCGTGGTCGCCCGCCGGTCGTTGTGGAATGCCGCCGAACGGATACCGCTGGAACGGGTTCGGCTCACCCGGTCGGGGGCGTCCATCGTCTGACGGGGGCCGATCGTTGAAGGGGGGCTGGCCATCGGACCGATGCCGGCCGTCGAACGGGGGTTGACCACCACCGGGGCCACCGCCGACGGGACCGCCGCCAAACGGCCAGGCGATCGGGCCGAGCCGTTCCCGCTCGAGGAGCATCCTGGCCCGGAAACCTTCGGCTCGAGCGCTGGAGGCGATGAACCAGCCGATCAGTGCAGTCCACAGACCGGCACCGCCGGAGAGGAACTGCCAGACACCAAAGGCGACAAGACCCCAGCCGATGTAGCGACCAAGGGATGCAGCGCGGACCGTTGCCCGATGCCGGTTGCCGTCACGGTGCCACAGCAATGCCTGCAGCGCTCGACCGCCGTCCAGCGGGAGGGCCGGGATCATGTTGAACACCGCCATGACCAGGTTGATGATGCCGAGCCAGGTGACGCCGGCAACGACGAGTGCGGGGACCCCGAGGGACCCGGCCACCGCGGCCGCCACCAGCGATCCGACACCGATGACCACGCTGACCGCCGGACCGGCGAGGGCGATTCGTCCCGCCGCGCCTGCGTCCTCCGGCTCCTTCTCGAGCTTTGCCACACCACCGAGGGCAAAGAGGGTGATGCCGGACACGCCGACGTTGTTGTTCTGGGCCACGATCGAGTGGCCCAGTTCGTGGGCGATGATAGACGCCATCAACGCAATCGTTGTGGCCAGCGCAACCAGCCAGTACGCGGCGACGGACGCACCGCCGACGGCGGCCGGCAGGATCGTGCCGGCGAGGGTGAATGCGAACAGTGCGCCGATCAGCGCGATCGACCAGTGCAGGCCGATGGGTATTCCTGAAATCTTTCCAAGACGTACGGAGTCTTGCATGACGAAGCCTTCCTTGAGGGGCCTCGGTCTTTCCCGCGCGGTCCCTCGGATGGCTCCAGGCCTCCTCGGTACCAGCGCCGCCGCCTCCGGAACCGTCATCCGTGACGATTCGTACTGACGGGGACGGCGTTTTGGGATACTCCCCGGGGTTACTCGGTTGTACGTAAAGAGAACATGCCGGGAGGCGATTTCATTCCACAGGTGAACCGAATTCCGCCCGGTCCGCCGGGAACAGCACCCCGGCTCGGTTTCCGATAGGAACGTACGTTGTACGTCCGGCGTCGTTCCGACACCAACTAGAGCAGGTGTACCGGATGTTGCAGTCGATCCCCGACCAGACGTTTTGTCTGGGACCGACACGAATAGCCGGTGGCGGCGACCACCCGGTCGGGGTTTTCGCGGCCGGCGGCCACCGGCTCGGACCACGTGAGATCGAAGAGGGCCCGGGACAGTTCCTGATTGCCCCGCTCGTGGCCGAAGATCCCGGCCATCCCGCAGCAGCCGACAGTCGGCGCCGTCACCGTGTGACCGGCGGCCCGCAGAACGTCGCCCCAGGCCGGTAGCCATCCCGGGCCGGTGGCCCGCTCCGTGCAGTGCCCCAGCAGGGTGACGGCCCGCGGCGAAGCGACCGGAGCGATCCGATCGAGCCGATCGTGAAGGATTTCGGCCAGGTACCGGACCCCGACCGGGTAGCCGGTCACGATCGCCGGATACTCGTGCCGGTGCAGGAGTGCCACCGCCGGTTCGATGACCACCGGTGTCGCCCCGGCGTCAAAAACCTCGGCGATCAGGTCGGCCTGGGCCAACCCCGCGGCCCGAAACGCGGATCGGCGACCTTTCACGTGATCGAACTTGCCGGACGGGACAAACCGGGACACCGCAACCGTGTAGCCCACGCGCCGGAGCACCTCGACGGCGGTGGCCAGCGTGCCGGGTTCGAGGGTTGCGGTGAAGACGTCCGGGAGGATGACCAGGTCAACGGCCAGGTCCGGGTGGAAGGTGGGGACATCCGGGGCGACCGCCCGCGACGGTCGATCCGGGGTCGGCAGGTCGACCAGCCCGAGCAGCGGACCTGCCGCCCTGGCGGCCAGGCCGGCCAGCGGCCCGGGGGCGAACCGGCTCAGCCCGGCGAGCGTCTCGAACCGGCTGAGGACCAGGTGGCTGAGCGGACGGCGACGGTTCCGGTAATACCGGTCGAAGAATTGGGACTTCAGCTCCGGAATGTCGACCTCCACCGGACAGCGGCCGGAACATGCCGAACACGACAGGCACTGGTCGAGGTTCTCCGCCAATGCGTCCGCCAGCGCTCCCCCATCGGGTCCGTGGAAGTGCCCACGCTCGGCCGGTGATGACGAGTCGGCGCCGGCCGGCGCGTCGCCCGGCCCGGCAACCCCGCCGATCCCGCCGGCCAGCCAGGCCCGAATCAGGTCGGCCCGGCCCTTGGGTGACAGGGCGGGATCACCGGTGACCTTGTACGAGGGGCACATGACCTCGCTGCCGCCGTAGTGATGACACAGACCGTTGCCGTTGCAGGCGAACGCATCGGAGAACTCCTGACGGACCTCCAGCGACACGCGGCGGTTGACCGTCCCTCGCAGAGGTGCGTCGTCCAGTGCGACGATGGGCTCCGGACTGCCGAGGGGCCGGTACAGCTTGCCGGGGTTGAGCAGGTCGTCGGGGTCGAATGCGCGCTTGACCGCCCGCATGATGGTGACGGTTTCCGGCGGGAGGAAGGAGTCCACGACATCGCCCCGGAACCCACGGCCGTGTTCGCCCCAGAGGATGCCGCCGTGCTCGGCGACGAGTTCAACCACTCGGTCCGTGACCTGCCGGACAAGGGCCTCGTGGCCCGGGTCGGTGATGTCCAGCGCGGGCCGCACGTGGACACACCCGACGTCGGCGTGGCCGAACATCCCGTACTCAAGACCGAAACCGTCAAGCACGGACCGGAACCCGGCGATGAACGACGGCATGTTGGCAACCGGGACGGCGCAATCCTCGACCATTGCGGTCGGCCGAGCCGACAGCTCCGGGCCGCCGGTTGCCACCTTGGCCAGCAACCCGACGGCGTCGGCCCGAACCTTCCACGCCTCGGCCTGCTCTGCGGCGTCCGTGACGACCCGGTGGCCGTAGCTTCGTCCGGTCGCAGCGAGCGCGGCGGCGATCGCCCTGACGTCGGGTTCGACGTCACCGCTGTACTCCAGCAGCAGGACTGAACCCTCCCGATCACCGACCAGCTGCCCGAGCGCCGGCCACGCCGGGGATGATCGGCCGCGGGCGAGCGTGGTCTCGTCGAACGACTCGATGGCGGTCGGTCTGGTGACGGCAAGCTCAACCGCGTCGTCCAGTGCGTCGGCGAAGCTGCGGTATCCGGCGACGATGAGCACGGTGTTGGCCGGGATCGGTGTGAGGGCGATGGTCGCCGAGGTGATCACCGCCAGGGTTCCCTCGGCCCCGCACAGCAGCGGGACCGGGTCGATCATGCCGTCCCGACGGACCCGATCGATGCCGTACCCGCTGAACCCGCGGGCGAGCTCGGGCAGGCCGTACTCGCCGTCCTCGACCAGCGGTAGGTCAAGCAGGTCCCGCCACAGCCGCCCGATCCGACCACCGGCTGCGGCCAACCGTTCCGCTTCGGGGACCGGGGTCGGCTCGGCCCGGAACGGGGTGCCGTCGTCCAGAACAACGTCCACCGCCAGCACGTGCCGATGAGCCCGGCCGTGAACCAGCGACCCCTTCCCCGCCGCATCGGTGGAGATCATGCCACCGACGGTCGCCCGATTGAGGGTGGAGGTGTGGGGCGCCCAGAACAGCCCGTGGGGTTGCAGCTCGGCGTTCAGCTCGGCCGTCACCATCCCCGGCTGCACCACTGCGGTCCGGTTGTCCACGTCCAGTGCCAGCAGCCGATTGAGCCGTCGCTTGACCTCGATGACCACCCCGTCGGTGAGGCTCTGACCGTTCGTGCCGGTGCCGGCCCCCCTGGCCACGATCGGTCGCGGGGTGTCGGACCGGTGGTTCTCGGCCAGGAATCGGGCCACCTGGTCGGCGTCGGTGGCCAGCAACACGCCGTGAGGGGCGACCTGGTAGATCGAGTTATCGGTGGCGTAGACCACCCGGCTCACCGGGTCGGTCAATATGTTGTCTCCATCAACGGTCATGGTTGGCACCAGGGTGTCCGGGCCGGTCAGGACGGGCCACACCTGCCAAAGATACGGGAATCCCTCCAGGCGTGCCGTGCCGGATCCCCCACCGCCGCCCGACCCTCGTCAAAATTTGGGCTCGTTGGCCACAAAATTCGGAACCTGGAAGCCCAAATTTGGCGGGGGTACAGTCCGGGCGATGGACGACCTGCTCACCGACGCCGCATCCCGGGCCATCCGCTACCTGGACCAGCGTGACGACCGACCGGTCTTTCCCGACACCGACGCCGTCGATGGGCTGACCGCGCTGGACGAACCGCTGACCGACGACGGGGCCGACGCGGCTGCTGTCCTCGACCTCCTCGACCGGGTCGGCGGACCGGCGACCGTGGCCACCACCGGCGGCCGCTACTTCGGTTTTGTCACCGGCGGCGCCCACCCGGTCGGCCTGGCCGCAGCGTGGTTGACCGCCGCGTGGGACCAGAACGCGGCCGTTGCGGTCATGTCCCCGACGGCGGCGGCGCTCGACCGGGTGGCCGGACGTTGGCTTGTTGACCTGTTCGACCTCCCGACGGGCACCGGCCACAGCTTTGTCTCCGGCACGTCCATGGCCAACACCACCGCCCTGGCGGCGGGCCGGGATCGGCTGCTGGCAGACGCCGGTCACGATGTCGTAGCCGACGGGTTGTTCGGCGCACCGCCGGTGCGGGTGGTGGTCGGCCAGGCCCACTCCAGCATCACCAAGGCGCTCGGGGTGCTGGGACTCGGCCGGGATCGGGTGACCGTCGCCCCGTCTGACGAGCAGGGCCGAATGCTGGTGGAGCAGGTCCCGCCGTCCGACGAGCCGACGCTGGTGGTGGCTCAGGCCGGCAACGTGAACTCCGGCGCCTGCGACCCGTTCGATCGGATCGCCGACCACTTCGGTGACACCTCCCATTGGATCCACGTCGACGGTGCGTTCGGGTTGTGGGCCGCGGTGGCCCCGAACCGACGGCACCTGATGGCCGGCGTCGAGCGGGCTCACAGCTGGGCGGTCGACATGCACAAGTGGCTGAACGTCACCTACGACTCCGCTGCGGTGCTGGTCCGGGACCCGGCTGACCTGGCCAGGAGCTTTGCCGTCGGGGCGGCCTACATCCCCCGGGACGGCCGGGCCGATCCGGTCCACCGGGGACCCGACATGTCCCAGCGGGCGAGGGCGGCGGAGACCTGGGCGGTGCTCAAGTCACTCGGCCGGGCGGGCGTGGCCGATCTGATCGAACGGAGTTGTCGGCACGCGGCCCGGTTCGGGACCGAGTTGGCCGCCGCCGGGTTCACCGTCCACAACGACGTGGTGCTCAACCAGGTGATGGTGTCACTCGGTGACGATGGCCGAACCGAACAGCTGCTCGACGCCGTCGCCGAGAGCCAGGTTCTGTGGGCCGGCGGGTCGACGTGGAACGGCCGGCGGGTGATGCGGATCAGCGTGTCCGGTTGGGCGACCACCCATGTGGACGTGACCCGCAGCATCGAAGCCCTCATCGATCTGGAGCGGAACCTCTAGCCACCCCGGGTGCCGAAATTTGGGCTTGTAGACCACAAAAGTTGTGACCTGGTAGCCCAAATTTCGCAAGAGGTGGGGGGCTCTGGGCGGGGCGCCGGCGGGTCAGCGGCCGAAGTGGAGCATGCGACCCGCCCCGCCGACGGCATCGGTCCTGGTGTGGACGCCACTCCGATAGGCGATCGTGCCGTTGACCACAACAGCCTCGATGCCGACCGGCTCCTGCTTCGGGTCGTCGTAGGTTGCGGTGTCCACCACCCGCTCCCGGTCGAAGAGGACAAGGTCGGCGAACATCCCCTCCGCGATCGTCCCCCGATCGACCAGCCCGAACCGGTCACACGAGAGGCTGGTCATACGACGAACCGCCTCGGGCAGCGAGATGACCGCTCGGTCCCGAACGTAGTGGGCCAGGACCCGGGGGAACGTGCCGAACAGCCGGGGGTGAGGGCGGCCCCGCAGATCCACCACCCCGTCGGAGCCGACCATCATCAGCGGGTGCTGGAGATTGGTCTCCACGTCGGCCTCGTCCATGAGGAACTGGATGCAAATCGTCTTGTCGCCTTCCGGTGCGGTCAGAACCTGACGGATCACATCCACCGGTTCCACTCCCTGTTCTGCGGCGACGTCGACCGCCATCCGCCCCTCGTACTCCCGGAACGCCGGGCAGCTCGCGAAGCGGATCACCTCGGCCAGGTTCGGGTCAAGACGGTCGAGGTCGAAGTACTGGGCCATCGGCCCGCTCCCCGCCGTGTAGGGGTAGACGTCGAGGGTGACGTCGGCCCCTGCGGCGTTCGCCTCGTCCACCCTGGCCAGCGACTGGACCACCTTGCCCCAGTTCTGCCGCCCTGCCGCCTTGTGATGGGACAGCTGGACCGGCAGGCCGGCCTCGCGACCGATGAGAATGGCCTCGTCGACCGCTTCCAGCAACCGATCACCTTCGTTGCGGATGTGGCTGGCGTAGATGCCGCCGGCCGCCGCGGCCTCCCTGGTCAGCTCGATGACCTCGTCGGTGTCGCTGTAGCGGCCCGGCTCGTAGATCAGTCCGGTCGAGAACCCGCACGCCCCCTGGGCCATCGCCACACCGACGTGCTCCCGCATCTCTCCGAGTTCTGCCGCGGTCGGCGGTCGACGCTCGTTGCCCATCACCAGATGGCGAATGCTGTTGTGGCCGATCAACGCCATCGCATTGACCGCCGGTTTCGCCTCGCTGACCGCGTCGGCAAACCCCGCCAGGTCGGTCCAGGTCGGCCGGACCCCGATCAAACCGCTCGGCTCCTTCTCACCTGCAACCGCCGGGGCGGCACTGAAGCCGCAGTTCCCGATGATCACGCTGGTGCAGCCCTGCGCCAGCTTGAACTCCATGCCGGGGTGACGCAGCAGGGCGCCGTCGTCATGGGTGTGGACGTCGACAAAACCCGGGGCCAGGGTCAGGCCGTCACCGTCGATCGTGGTGGCCGCGTCCCCGACATGGCCGACTGCGGTGATGCGATCGCCGGTCACCCCGACGTCCCCCGCCATCTCCGGACCGCCGGCTCCATCGATGATTCGGACGTTTCGCAGGGCAAGATCAACGGGCACGCCCCGAGCCTAGAGACAGGACGGACTTCGAGGCGAGCCCGCGCCACTGACTACGGTGGCCGGATGGCAGACGACCAGCGTGAACCGGAGCCCGGGTCCCAGGCGGACTGGGAGGAGATCCGACGGGTGACCTGGGACGTCGTGGTGGTCGGCGGCGGCGCCGCCGGGGCGGTGGTTGCGGCCCGGGCCTCGGAGAACCCGCACCTGCGGGTGCTGTTGATCGAGGCCGGACCGGACTACGAGGACCCGTCGGCGGTGCCCGACGACCTGCGCAACGGGCACCGGAACTCCCTGGTGGACCACGACTGGGCGCTGCGGTACCAGCCGACCGCGTCGGCCAGGCCGACCCCGTTTCCCCGGGGCCGGGTGACCGGCGGGTCAACCGCGGTCAACACCACGATCGCCCTCCGGGGCATCCCGGCCGACTACGACCACTGGGCTGCGCTGGGTAACCCGGAGTGGTCGTGGGATCGGGTGCTGCCGGCGTTCAACCGGTTGGAGCGGGACCTCGACCACGGTGATCAACCGCATCACGGCGACGCCGGACCGATCACCGTCCGCCGGTGGCAACACGACGAGCTGGTCCCCACCCAGGCCGCCTTCATCGATGCGGCCCGCAGCCTCGGCCATCCGCCATGTGAGGACGTCAACGCCCCGGACGCCTATGGCGTCGGGGTCATGGCGATGAACAAGCTCGGACGGGTTCGGATCTCCACCGCCGTCGGTTATCTCGCTCCGGCCAGGATTCGGGACAACCTGACGATCGTTGCGGACACCCTGGCGGTGCGGGTCACCAGCAAGAACGGGCGGGCCACCGGCGTCGAGGTACAGGACAAAAACGGTCGACGGTCCACCGTGCCGGCACGGCTGGTGGTGGTGTCGACCGGGGCGGTTCACACACCGGGGGTGCTGGTTCGGTCGGGAATCGGCGACGCCGAGGAGCTGGCGGCGCTGGGCATCGAACCGGTGGCAACGATGCCCGGCGTCGGGGCAAACCTGTCGGACCATCCGGCGCTCCTCGTCGCCATGACCTGCACCGCACCGGAGCTGTGCAGCCCGGACCTCCCGCTGGTTCAGACGATCAGCCGGTACACCTCGGACGGCAGCGAGGTCCCGCTGGACGTGAACCTGGAGCTGATCACGACCGTGCCGAGGCGAAGCGGCCAGGTGGCGTTCGGGATCGCTGCAAGCCTCGAGTGGGTTGAGGGCCGCGGCACGATCCGCCAAACCTCGACAGACCCGACCGCGGCACCACGGATCGAGCAGGCGTTCGGCACGAACGAGCGGGACGTGGCCCGCAACGTCGCCGCACTCGGCGACGCCTTGGCGTTGACGACGCAGCCTGCGCTGGCGGCGTTGATCGACGAGGTGGTCTTCCCCGACCCGGCCAGAAGCTCCCCGGAGGAGCTGGCAGGCCTGGCCAGGTCTGTCAGCGGGTCCGGCTACCACCCGGTCGGCACGGCCAAGATGGGCCCGGCCAACGATCGATCGGCGGTTGTCGATCAGTATGGGAGATGCCACGGGCTGGACGGGCTGGTCGTGGCCGACGCATCGATCATGCCAACGGTGCCCCGAGCCAACACAAACCTGACCTCGATCATGATCGGCGAGATGGTCGGAGAGTGGGTGCGAACCGAGCCCGCCCGCTTCGGCCTGTAGCAACCGGTCGTGGCCTCATCCGGTGGAGCACATGCAAGCTGCTTGTGACCGCTATAACGTGGCAGGGTGCGGAATCGAACCGCATCCCGGGCGGGAATGAGGGCAGCCATGCGAGCGCAGTCAGCACAAGCAGGTCGATCGCCGGTGCACGGCCTCCTGCGGGTGGTTCTGTCCATGGCCCTGATCGCGGCCGTCATGACGGTGGCGGTCGGCGGTGCCGATGCGGCGGAACCTGCAGGCGGCGATCTGTCCTCCCCGACCCTGGCGCCGCTGGTTCTCGCCGACGACGGTGACGGCATCGACGGCTCGTACCTCATCACCCTGGACACCGCCATGCCTGCGGCCGAGGCGGCGGAGTTGTCCGGTTCACTCGAGGCGGCCGTCGGCCGCGACGGCGGTCAGGTCACCCGCCGGTACCGC
>JBCCGJ010000129.1:0-15279 GCA_039029335.1 Actinomycetota bacterium
GGTGCCGTTCGGTCGGATCGGGAGCAGCACCTCCAACCAGCCGTCGGCCGGCGGGCTTAGCGCCTGGAACACCAACGGTCCGTCATACTCCGTCGGGTTGGTGAACCGCTCGACCTCGTCGGCGGTCCGCCGCGGTTCGGTGTAGGCCACGATCGTCTCGGTGACGACGTGGGCAACGATGGTCCCGGCGGGGTCGGCCGGTGGGGGTGTGTCCGACGGTCCCTCGATTCGGTCGGTCTCGGTGGTGTCCGCAGCGCTGTCGGGGGGATCCCCGTCCGCCGTGGTCGCCGGGGGTGTTTCCTCCGGCCCGTCAGCGCCGTCCGCGACCGGATCGGAACCCGTTGGTTCCCGGTCGGGCTCGACCAACAAAAGCTCCGACGACTGGAGCACGCCGAACTGACCCCCGTTTGCGCGGGTGTCCGCAGCGCGCTCGTCGCCGGCCACCGCCTGCCCGCACCCGGCCGCCAGAACGGCAACCGCCACGACCAGCCGAACAGCCAGCCGGTCAGGCAGCATCCCCGTCGCCCGATCGGCCGGGCGTTCCGGAGCAACCTCGGCCCGGATCGGAGTTCCCCGGATGCGCTTCAACCACCTTCAACAGCGTAGCAATCCACCCGATGAGGCGGCGCCATCATGGTGTCGTTCGCTCAACCCGCCGTGAGTCGGGTCGATGGATGGAAGGTGTCTGAGAACAGGTTTGGATCCAACACCGTCATGGTGCCCCGCTACCGCCGGGTCGGCCTTCGGATGAGCTGCTGGAGTTGCGAGGTGGCCTGGACCGGTGCGGTCGAATCGACGTGCTGGGTGTGCGACGGACCCGGTGTGCCCGGTCCGCCCCCGTCGATCTATCCCGACATCGACTGACCACTCGCCGTCCACGTCGGTGAGCTCACTGGTCGGCCCACGGGTGGGCCGACGTCAGTCCTGCGCCGGTATCCACGGCGCGTCCTCGCGGGCGCGGAATGCGGCGATGCCAGCAGTCGCCTCATCGGATTCGAACAGCTCCCGAGACCGCACCGATGTCCAGGCGAACGCCTCGTCACGAGGCATGCCCGGCACCCGGTTGATCAGGTCCTTTGCCGCGCCGAGGGCGTCCGGTCCGCCCCGAACGACCATGTTGATGAATTCGCCGACGACATCGTCCAGTTGATCCGGGGCCACCGCCCGGTTGATGAGCCCGGCCGCTTCGGCCCGGGCCGGCGTGAATCGGTCGCCGGTGAGGAACAGTTCCGAGGCGTCCGCCCGTCGCATCTTGGGCAGGCAGACCACGGAGATCACCGCAGGCGCAACGCCGAGACGGACCTCGGTGAACCCGATCTTTGCATCGTCTCGCATGACGGAGATGTCGCAGGCCGCGACAAGGCCGACACCGCCGCCCGTTGCGTGTCCGTCGATCCGACCGATGATCGGTTTCGGCCCCTCCAGTATCTGCTGGAACACATCGACAAACGTCCGCTTCGGCGCCTCCGGCTCCGGTTCACCGAGGCCCGGCCTGCTCGCCTTCAGATCGGCGCCGGCGCAGAACGTGTTTCCGCTGTTGGTCAGCACGATCACCCTGGCCGCGTCGTCGGCGGCGGCCTGGTCGAGCATGTGGCTCAGTGAACCGACCAGCTCGTCGTTGAGGCTGTTCTTCCTGTCCGGCATGTTGAGGGTGATCGTGGCCACCCCGCCCTCGGTCCTGTAGAGAATGGGATCGGTCTGCTCGCTCGACATGGCTACAGCTTTAGTCCGCGATGCGCCTGTGGGCAAAGAAGCCGGCAGTGACGCGGCTCGCCGCCAACACCAGGCACTAGGTTTTCCGACATGTCGGTTGCCCACAGCCTGAACGCAGAGGAACTTCGGGTCCTGGCGTGCCTCATGGAAAAGTCCTACACCACGCCGGACCAGTACCCGCTCTCGACCAATGCGCTGGTGACCGCGTGCAACCAGAAGACCAGCCGTGACCCGGTTGTCGACTATTCGGCCCAGCTGGTCGACGGCACCCTGCAGCTGCTCCGGGACGCCGGCTGGGTCAGGATGATCCGGGCCAGCGGCAACCGGGCGTTCAAGCATCGCCACGTCATGGACGAGAAGCTCGGGCTGACAGACCAGCAGCAGGCGGTGCTCTCCGTCTTGGCCCTTCGGGGCGCCCAGAGCCCGGGTGAACTCAAGACCCGTACCGAGCGCTATCACCCGTTCGCCGATCTGGATGAGGTCGAACAGGTCCTTGGCGAGCTGGCGGGCCGGGAAACGCCGCTTGTCCGTAACGTCGGCCGGGCGTCGGGCCAGAGCCAGGACCGCTGGGTGCAGCTGCTCGGACCGGCCGAGGATCACGAGGCGGCGGCAACCGCGCCCCAGCCGGTGGCTGACAGCGCCGCCGGTGTCGGCGGGTCGACCCCGCACCCACAACCGCAACCGCAACCCCACATGCAGCCGCAAACGCATCCGGAGCCGGCCGCCGCGGCGCTCGAGCGGCGGGTGGCCGAGCTTGAGGAGCGGCTGACGGCCCTTGAGCAGGCGCTCGGGATGGACGGCGGCGACGGCTGAGCCGGGCCGACCGCCGTCTGGAAAAAGCTCGCCAACCGAGCTGATTCAGGTGGCTCCTGACCGCTGGTTGTGGCCGGTGGGAAGAATCCTTCAACCTTGGCGGATAGGGGGACAACACCACCCCAAGTGGCCTACCATCCCACAGGCATGTCTGGAACTGCCCTCATCGTCGCCGGTGGCGCGCGCCCCGATCCACTGGTGGTCAACGCACTGCCACGTGTCGATTTCTGCGTCGCTGCGGACAGCGGGGCCGACAACGCGCTGGCCGTCGGCCTCGCCGTCGATGCGGTCGTCGGTGACATGGATTCGATCAGCGCCGACACGCTCAACACCCTCCGCCTGCGGGACGTGGAGATGGAGGAGCACCCGACCCGCAAGGACAGCACCGACCTTGAGCTGGCCATGGTGCGGGCCCTTGCCGAAAAGCCGGAACGGCTGATGGTCATCGGCATCGGCGGTGGTCGGCTGGACCACGAGCTGGCCAACATGGCGGTCCTGGCGTCTGAGGAGACCGGGACCGTGCGGGTCGAAGGGCTTGTCGGTTCGGCCAGGGTGACGGTGATCCGCGGCTCGATGGCGATCACCGGTGTCCTCGGCGAAACGGTGTCGCTGCTACCGGTCCTCGGTGACGCCGAAGGGGTCACAACCGAGGGCTTGGAGTACGAACTCACCGACGAGCCGCTCCTGGCCACCACGGCCAGAGGCGTCAGCAATCGGTTTGTGGCGCGCGAAGCAAAAGTGTCCGTTCGGCGAGGTGTGCTGCTGGCGATCCAGCCTCACGGGCTGAAAGTGCGATCCACCGGTTGAATCCGATGATTGAGCGGGTCACGCCCCGCCTGAAAAGAAGTTGGGGTCAGCGGGGCATCATCATGATGAACCTGGTGCTGATCCTGCTGGCCCTCGGTGCGGCCGCCCTGCTGAACTACGGCTACGGACGGGCGGCATCGATCAACCGCGTCGCCCTCGGCCGGAGCCTGACGCCGATCCCCGAGGATCAGGAGCCGGGGGAGCGGGTGATGAACATCCTGCTCGTCGGCTCGGACTCCTCGGCGAACCTGGACGAGGACGATCCGATCCAGATCGACCGGCAGGGCGAGCGCTTCGGTGACGTGATCATCATCGCCCACCTGGACGAGCGGACCGGGGACGTTGCCCTGCTTTCGCTGCCCCGCGACCTGTGGGTCGACGTGGCCGGTGCGAGCAGGCCGAGCCGGATCAATCGGGCGTTTGTTGTCGGCGGGCCCGCCATGCTGATCGACACGATCGAAACAGAGTTCGACATCCCGATCCACCACTACGTCAACGTGGACTTCGCCGGGTTCCAAGGCCTTGTCGATGCGGTCGGGACGGTGGAGGTCTATTTCGAGACGCCGGCCAGGGACTGGAACGTCAACGCCAGACCGGTGCCGAGGAGCCAGACCGGTTTCATCGTCGAGGAGGCGGGGTGCCACTCGCTCGATCCGGAGATGGCCCTCGCCTATGTCCGGTCCCGGTTCTACCAGACGATGAACGAGGACGGCCGATGGGTGACCGACCCGTCCTCGGATCTCGGACGGATCCGTCGCCAGCAGGACTTCCTTCGCCGTCTGCTGCAGAAGGCGATCCGGCTTGGGGCCAGGAATCCGTTTGTACTGCAGGACCTCATCGACACCGGCTTGGAGAACGTGGCGATCGACCAGCGGCTGACGCCGCAGGTTTTGGTCGACCTTGGCATCACCTACCGATCGTTCGATCCCGCCGGGCTGCAGACCTACAGCTTCCCCGCCGTCGACGGGCAGGTCGGCCAGAACCAGGTGCTGCTCCCGCTGATGAACGATGCGGCGCCGCTCCTCGAACTGTTCGCCGGGGCCGGCTTCTCCAGCCCGGAAACCGTGGCGCTCTCCGTGCGGGTCGCCGCCGGTACGGAGTTGCCGGACGGGGCCCGCAAGGACCAGACCGGCGTCGGCGGCACAACGGCTGGCCCGGAGACCGAGAACGGTGTGCTGTTGGAGCGGTTGTCCGACGCAGGGTTCACCTTCGAGCCGTCGACGAGGAGCGATCTCGGTCCCGGTGTGGTTGTCCGCCACGGGCCGGACGGCCACCATGCGGCGCAGTTGGTGGCCGACGCCCTCGAGCAGCCGGTGCAGTTCGATCAGGTCGCCGGACTGGCCGGTCGGTCGGTGATCGTCCTCCTCGGTGAGACGCCGCTGCCGCCCGCCGGAGCGGCCACATCGGCAGCAGATGTCACGGAGAGTGACGAAAATCGGGAAGGTCTGCCCGTCGAATCGGGCCAAACGGCCCAGGATGAGGAGCCGGGGAGCGGCTCGGAGGCCGACGGTGGTAACCAAACCGCAACCGACGACGGGGCGCCGTCGGTCACCGCGGCGCCCGGCCCGGCATCGGACACGGAGATCGGTCCGATCCCCGATGAAGAGTCCGATGACGGTGGATCTGGGCTAGAGTCGGGCGCTGCAGTCTGCGGGTGAGGGACGCAACCTGTAATTTCGCCCCTTCTGGGGAGCCGGCTTGGACGCTACCGTCCACTAGGTGTCCGTAACCGGACTGTTAAACGCCTGAGGAGATCCAATGGCCTCTATCGCAATTATTGGTACTGGGTATGTGGGGCTCACTACCGGCGCGTGTTTTTCGCATCTTGGTCATGATGTGGTGTGCGCGGATATTGATGCGGAGAAGGTTGCCCGGTTGCAGGCGGGGGAGATCCCGATTGTTGAGAAGGGGTTGGATCGTCTTGTTGATGAGGGGATCCGTTCACAGAAGTTGCGGTTTGTTGTTGGGGCGGCTGAAGCGTCGCGGGATGCGGAGTTTCATTATTTGTGTGTGCCGACGCCGCAGGGTTCGGATGGGTCTGCTGATCTGACGTATTTGGAGGCGGCTGCGGCGGAGATTTCGTCGGTGTTGCCGAACAACAGTGTGGTGGTGAACAAGTCGACGGTGCCGGTTGGGTCGACGCGGGTGGTTGCTCGGGTGTTGGGTCGGTCTGATGTTGCGGTGGTGTCGAACCCGGAGTTTTTGCGGGAGGGCACCGCGGTCGCTGATTTCCTGCAGCCGGATCGTGTGGTGATTGGTTCCCAAGATCAGGAGGCGGCCATCCGGGTTGCTGCGTTGTATTCGCGGATTGCGGCGCCGATCATGGTGACGGATCCGGTGTCGGCGGAGACGATCAAGTACGCGTCGAACGCGTTCTTGGCGTCCAAGTTGTCGTTTGTGAATGCGATCGCCACGTTGTGTGAGGCGGTCGGGGCTGATGTGAACGATGTGGTGTTGGGGATGGGGTATGACTCCCGGATCGGTCGGGAGTTCCTTCGGCCGGGCCCGGGTTGGGGTGGTTCGTGTTTCCCGAAGGACACCATTGCGTTGCACAAGATCGCCGAGGGTGCGGGGTATGACTTCCGGTTCTTGAACGAGGTGCTCCAGGTGAACGAGGAGCAGTTTGACCGGCCGGCGCAGAAGGTGGTTGACGCGGTTGAGTCGCATCTGGTTGGTCGGCATGTTGCGGCGTTGGGGTTGACGTTTAAGGCCGGCACGGATGATTTGCGTGATTCGCCGGCGATTGAGGTGTTGCGGCGGGTGACCGCGGCGGGGGTGCCGGTCAAGGCGTATGACCCTGCGGTGGTGCCCGGTCAGAACCAGGTTGGGGAGATGTATCCGGATCTGGATGTTGAGATCGTGTCGGACCCCTATGCTGCGGCTGAGGGCGCTGCGGCGTTGACGATTCTCACCGAATGGGACGAGTTCACCTGGCTTGATTTCGACAAGCTGGCCGAGGTCATGTCCGGGAAGAACATCGTTGACGCCCGGAACCTCCTCGACCCATCGATCCCCCAACGCCGGGGATTCAACTACCGCGGCGTCGGCCGCTAGAGGCGCAGGGAGACCACCACCATGGCCAGAGTTGTTGTCACCGGCGGTGCCGGCTTTCTGGGGTCCCACCTGTGTGACACGCTGCTGGCGAGAGGGGACGAGGTTGTCTGCCTCGACAACCTGGTCACCGGGTCGACCGACAACATCGGCCACCTGGCGGAGAACGACGCGTTCACCTTTGTCAACCAGGACGTGTCGGACCGGTTCGACGTTCCCGGCCACGTTGACGCGGTCATGCATCATGCGTCCCCTGCATCACCGATCGATTTTGAGCGGATCCCCATCGAGATCCTGAAGGTCGGTTCCTACGGGACCCACAACGCACTGGACCTGGCCATGGAAAAGGGCGCCCGGTTCTTTGTGGCATCAACCTCGGAGGTCTACGGGGACCCGCTGGTCCACCCTCAGCCAGAGTCCTACTGGGGTAACGTCAACCCGATCGGCCCCCGCGGGGTGTCCGACGAGGCGAAACGGTTCGCCGAGGCGATGACCATGGCCTACCACCGCAAACACGGTCTCGACGTCCGCGTCGTCCGGATCTTCAACACCTACGGCCCCCGCATGCGGCCCGAGGACGGCCGGGTGGTCTGCAACTTCATCACCCAGGCCCTGCAGAACCAGCCGATCACCGTCTACGGCGACGGCTCCCAGACCAGAAGCTTCTGCTACGTCGACGATCAGATCTCTGGTCAGCTCGCCCTCCTCGACGGGGACCACACCGGACCGATCAACATCGGCAACGACCGGGAGTTCACCATGCTGGAGTTGGCCGACGTGGTCACCAAGGTCACCAACAGCACCAGCCAGGTCTCCTTCGCCCCGCTGCCCACCGACGACCCGACCCGCCGCAAACCGGACCTCACCGAGGCCAACAGCAAGCTCTCCTGGAAACCCCAGATCGACCTCGAGACCGGCATAACCAGAACCGCCGAGTACTTCGCGGAAACGCTCGGCCTGTAACCGGCTCATCGAGACAGCCGGATGGCGCTGATTGCCGCCGCATGAACCGGCAACGATCGACCGTCGCCGTCGACGGCCCCCGCTCGGAGAAGTCCGGGGACGTGCGCGAGTCCGGCTCGAATCGGTGCCAGAATCGATGACCGTGAAACCGCAGGTTCTCACCGTCGTCGAGCAGTTCTGGCATCGCGAGCCGGGTGGCACCGCAACCGCCACCGAGCACACGCTCTCCTCGCTCACCGACCTCAACGAGTTTCATATCGCCGGTCTTGCCGCCCGTCACTCGCCGCCGGTGCAGGGCCGGCCCGACCCGTGGCACCGGATGCCCACCGGGTCGACCCTGCGATTCCACTGGCTGCCCAGGGCCGGGCTCTACGAGAGCTGGCTTCGTCTCGGCCGGCCGACCGTGGACCGCTACTGCGATGACGAGACGGTGGTGTGGGCCTCGAGCCTGATCGTCCCGCCCTCGAACGCCCCGACCGTGGCAACGGTCCACGACCTCGACTTCCTGGACAACCCGGAGTTCTCGACCCGGCGCGGCCGGTCGTTTTTTACGCGGGTCTGGAAGCGGGCCAAGGAGCGGGCCGACCTGTTTGTCTGTCCCTCCCAGATCGTGGCCGACGACTGCGTGCGGAGGGGTGTCCCCGCGGAACGGGTGACCGTGGTGCCGTGGGGGGTTGCGCCGCCGCTGTGCACGCCGGCCAGGGCCGATGAGATCGCAAAACGACTCAACCTGCCCGACCGCTACGTGCTCTGGGTCGGGCCGCTGTCACCCCGGAAGAACCCCAAGGGTGCGGCGCTCGCCATGGGTCGGGTCGACGCCGACCTGGTGGTAGTGGGGCCCCGAGGGGAGCACAACGAGGCCTCGGCGGCGTTCGCCTCATTGGGCGGACGGGTTCGCAGGCTCGACTTTGTGGATCCGGAGACGCTCAGCGCGCTGTATCGGGGTGCTGCGGCGTTGCTCTATCCGTCGTTCGCCGAGGGCTTCGGACTACCGATTCTGGAGGCCATGGTCCACGGGACACCGGTGGTGACGTCCAGCACCACCGCGACCGCCGAGGTCGCAGGGAACGCCGCGCTACTGGTCGACCCTCGGAAGCCCGATGACATCGCCGATGCGCTGCGGGCCGCCATCTTCGATTTCTCAACCGCCTCCCGGCTGGTCGATGATGGACTGAGCCGGGCTGGTGAACTCTCCTGGGAGAGTACGGCAAAAGGATACGCCGAGGCGTTTTGGTCCGTCCTATGAACCCCCGTCGCACAGAACAACAGAACCCGGGCCCACCAGACCGGGGTAACCAGAACCAGAGCAACTTCTTCCCACCCACCCGCGGTCACGGAGAGCCCGGTCTTCGTTGATGTCGGCCCGGCGCCCGTCGGTGCTCGGCGTCAACCTTGCGTGGCTGGTGCCCGGGGTTGTCGGCGGTTCCGAGGAGTACACCATTCGGCTGCTGCAGGCCGTCGGCGGCTACCTGAGCCCGGGCATCCGGCTGCGGCTCTTTGCCCGGGCGGACCTGTTGGCCACCTATCCGGATCTCGGCGGGCAGTTCGAGACGGTCGAGGTGCCGGCGACCACCTCAAAGGTGGCGCGGATCGCCGTCGAGAATTCCTGGCTGGCCGTTCGGACCAGACAGTCCGACGCGGTCCACCATGCGGGCGGGACCGTCCCGTTCCTGCGAACCGCACCGGCCATCGTCACGATCCACGACCTTCAACCCCTGGACCTGCCGGAGAACTTCCACCCGGCCAAGCGGCGCTGGCTGCAACGAGCCATCCCGGCTGCGGCGAAGGCGGCTCGGCTGGTGATCTGCCCAAGCCACTTCACCGCGTCCCGGCTCCACGAGCGCCTGGGTGTACCGGGCGACAAGCTGCGGGTGGTGCCCCACGGCCACAATCCGGCGAGCGGCCAGACACTCGATCTTCGGGACGTGCTCGACCTGTCGAACCCGGAAGCCCGCTACGGGCGGTACCTGCTGTACCCGGCGATCGCCTACGCCCACAAACGCCACATCGACCTTGTCCGGGCGCTCGATGTGCTCGACGGGCAGTTCGACGACGTCGCCGTCGTGTTCACCGGACGGGCCGGGCCGGAGATGCCCGCGGTGCTGGCCGAGGCCGAGCGGCTGGGGGTCGGTGAGCGGGTCCATGCGCTCGGCCGGGTGCCGGCGGCGGAGTTGGAGGCGCTGTACCGATCGGCCGTGGCAATGGTCTTTCCGTCCGGCTACGAGGGCTTCGGCAACCCGGCGCTCGAGGCGATGAACTTCGGCTGTCCGGCGATCGTCAGCGACGGCGGCGCACTTCCCGAGGTGGTGGAGGACGCCGGGTTGACCTTCCCGGTCGGCAACGTTGGTGCCATGGCGGCGGCCATCGGCAAGGTCCTCGCCGATCCGCTGCTGGCCGATGATCTGCGACGGCGGGGGTTCGACCGGGCGGCGCGGTTTGATGTCGGCATCGCCGCCTGGCGCCTCGCCGAGGTCTATCGTGAGGTCTTCGAGGTCCGCCGCCGGGCGCGGTAACCAACCTCGAACCCGCCGCTTTGCCCCTCTTACCGGACCATCGTTTTGGTGCGCGGTCACGCCGCTGCGCCGTCATGCCGCCGCCATGAAGCTCCTTTTGTTCTGCCCGCACTTCCGTCCCGACCTTCACGCCGCCACCGGCGAGGTCATGACGCAGCTGACCGAGGCGCTGGCCGATCGCGGACACGAGATCACCGTGGTCACCGCGCTGCCGTGGTACCGAGGGCATCGGGTCGATCCCGCCTGGACCGGCCGGCCGTGGCGGAAGGAGAAGACCCCATGGGGTCAGATCGTGCGGGTGTGGCCGTTCCCAACCGACAAGACGAACATCCCGGCCCGGGCGCTGGGGTTCGCCGGGATGACCTCCCTTGCCGCCGGCCTCGGCCTCACGTTGGGGCGGCACGATCTGGTGATGGCCATGTCACCGCCGGTGTTCCTCGGCGACGCGGCCTGGTTGGTGGCCAAGCGGTTCCGGGTCCCGCTGGTGTTCAACGTCCAGGACATCTTCCCCGACATCGCCGTCGAGCTCGGTGCGATGGGGGACGGTCGGGCGCTTGCGTTGGCCCGGCGGCACGAGGCCTCGCTGTACCGTCGGGCCGACGCCGTGACCGTCCTCTCCGAGGACCAGGCCAAGAACGTCCGGTCGAAGATCGTCGCCGACGGTGCGACGGCCTCTGCCGCCTCCCGGAAGGTTCGGGTGATCCACAACTTCGTCGACCTTGACCGGATCGTGCCGACGGAGCGGGAGAACGCCTACCGGCGGAAGCACGGGCTGTCCGGTCGTCGGGTGGTGATGTACTCCGGCAACGTCGGCCTCTCCCAGCCGTTCGAGCTGATCCGCGATGCGGCCGTCCGGCTTGGGAACGATCCGTCCGTGGTGTTCGTTATCAACGGCGAAGGGGCGGCAAGACCGGAGGTCGATGCGTGGGCCGGCAGCATGGCCAACGTGCGAGTGGTTGACTTCGGCCGCCGGGAGGACGTGGCGGACATCCTCGGTGCGGCAGACCTCCACCTGGTGATCCTGAAGCGCGGGCTGGCCAGGAGCAGCACCCCGTCAAAGCTCTACAGCATTCTGGCCGCCGGTCGGCCGGTACTGGCCAGCATCGACGAGGGCAGCGAGGTCCCGTCGATCGTCAAGGAGGCGGAGGCAGGACGAGCCGTGCCCCCGGAGGACTCCTGGGCGTTCACCACCGCGCTGGAGGAGATGCTGGCCGACCCGACCGAGTTGGCAGCCATGGGTCGCCGAGGCCGCACCTTCGCTACCAGTTGGCTGACCCCCGAGGCCCAGGCTGCATCGTACGAGGCGCTCTTCGATCGGCTGTTGACCGGCTCCTGAGACCGTTCGTCGGATCGTCTAGAATCGGATCCGCCACGAGGGCCGCCGGGCAAGTTGACCGGTGGGATTTGGCCCGAATTCTGCTCTACTTGAACTTCCCTGCAAAGGCGCAAAGGAATCATGACTAAACCGGTTGCAGTAATCGTCAGCGGCTATTTCAGCCCGCTTCACGTCGGCCACCTCGACATGATCGAGGCCGGCGCCCGCATCGGCGACAAGCTGATCGTGATCGTCAACAACAACGATCAGCAGCGGGCCAAAAAGGGGAAGGTCATCATCGACGAGCAGGATCGGCTCCGTCTGGTTTCCGCCCTCCGGGACGTCGACGACGCAATCATTTCGATCGACACCGACCGGACCGTCTGCGAGTCGATTCGCCAGGTTGCCCAGAAGTACACCGACCACAAGCTGATCTTCGCCAACGGTGGCGATCGCGAGTCCGGCGCCGTCGTGCCCGAGGCCGCCACCTGCGAAGAGTTCGGCATCGAGATGGTCTTTGACATGGGTGGCAACACCAAGGCGGACTCCAGCACCAGAATCAACATGGAACTGGGCCTCGAGACCGAAGCATCGGCCCTGCCAAGCGCCGAGAGCTGACCTAGAGCGAGTAGGCCCGGCTCCAGTCGATCACCGCGGTGCCCTCGTCGGCCGAGCGGTCGAAGTCGACCTGACCTTCGATCCGCCAGGCGTCCACCTCGTCCGGGTCGTGGATGATCTGCGTCGCAACACCGGTCTCGGCGTTGTAGCTGAACCGTGAGGCGTTCCTGGCGTCGGCGTCGATGAGGATCTCGTCGAACTCGTCCCAGTAGTCGGCCAGCTCAATGTCGTGATCGCCGTCCGGCAGCAGATGCTGCCGCCCGGTGGCCAGACACTGGACCCAGCGGAACATCTCGTTGCGGACCATGACCCGGAAGGCCCGGGTGTTCCGGGTGATGTCGTGAGCGTCGGGTGGCACGGGTTCTTCACCGTGCTCCAAGCCCTCGGCCTGACTGGTGAGGCGGTCCCACTCGTCGATGAGGCTGGAGTCGACAAATCGGACAACGGCCCCGAGCCACTCGGTCAGATCGTCAAGCTCGTCGGTCTTGCTGTCCTCCGGAATGTTCTGGATCAGCGCCTTGTACGTGTCGGACAGGTAGCGGAGCACCACCCCCTCCGACCGTTTCAGCCCGTAGTGGTTGACGTACTCCCGAAAGGTCATCGCCTGTTCGTACATGTCCCGCACGATGGACTTCGGTCGGACGTTGTCACCGCCGACCCAGGGATGCCTGGTCCGAAACTCGTCGAAGCTCTGATAGAGGCGTTCCTTCTCCGGTTTCGGGGCCTCAACCTCGGCCAGCTTCTCCATCCGTTCCTCGTACTCGATGCCTCGGGATTTCATGTCGGCCATCAGCTCGGACTTCAGGTGGTTGATCTGGGCGGCGATGATGACACCGGGGGATTCCAAAACCGACTCAACGGTGGTCAGCGCCGAGAGCGCGTACCCCTCGTCGTCCGGGTCGAGCTGATCGATGGCCTCGATGGCCCACAGGGAGAGCGGCTGATGCAGGGCGAACTCGTCCTGGAGGTCGAAGTTGACCCGGATCGTCCGCCCCTCCTCGTCCGGTTCGGTGAGCCGTTCGAGCAGGTCAGCCTCCAGGAGTGACCGGTAGATGGCGATGGACCGCTTGATGTGGTTCCGGCCCCGCCGCCTGGTCTCGTGGTTGTCCGTCAGGAGGGTCTTCAGCGCCCCGCAGCCGTCGCCCGGCCGGTCCAACATCGTCAGCACCATCTGGTGGTTGACCCGGAACGACGAGGTCAGCGGTTCCGGGTCGCCGCCTATCAGTTTGTTGAACGTGTCCTCCGTCCAGTGGGCGTAGCCCCGCTCCGGCGGTTTCTTCTTGACGGCCTTCTTTTTCTTCTTGCCTCCGGCAGCGGCCTCCGCCGCCTTCTCATCGGCCCGGAGGTTCTCGACCACATGGGGCGGGGCCTGGACCCACACGTGACCGATGTTGTCGAAGCCCTTGCGGCCGGCCCTTCCCGCGATCTGCTGGAACTCACGGTTCGACAGGATGCGGGTCTCGTTGCCGTCGTACTTGCAGAGCTGGGTGAAGAGCACCGATCGAATCGGGACGTTGACCCCGACGCCCAACGTGTCGGTCCCACAGATGATCTTGAGCAGACCCTCCTGAGCCAGCTTCTCGACCAGAAGCCGATACTTCGGCAGGAGTCCGGCGTGGTGGACACCGACGCCTCCCAGCACGTAGCGCCGCAGGTCCTTGCCGATGGGGGAGTCGAACCGGAACCCGCCGATGGCCTCCTTGACAAGCTCCTTCTCGGTTTTGGAGAGCGGGTCGAGCGAGAGATACCCCTGGGCCGCTTCGGTGGCCTCCCGCTGCGTGAAGTGGACCAAGTAGATGGGGGAGCGCTCCTGCTCCAGGAGTTCGGAGATCGATTGGTGGAGCGTTGTCGACCGGTACTCGAAGTCCAGCGGCACGGGCCGCTGGTCCGACGAGACCAGCACGGTTTGCCTGCCCGTCCGTCTGGTCAGGTCCTCTTCGAAGAACGCGGTGTTGCCCAGCGTGGCGGACATCAGGAGGAACTGGGTGTTGTGCAGTTCCAACAGCGGCACCTGCCAGGCCCAGCCCCGCTGGGGGTCGGCGTAGTAGTGGAACTCGTCAACGATGACGACGTCGGCATCGGTGTCGGCCCCGGATCGCAGGGCCCAGTTGGCCAGGATCTCGGCGGTGCAGCAGATGATCGGGGCGTCGGGGTTGATGCTGGCGTCGCCGGTGACCATGCCGACCAGCGAGTCGCCGAAGTCCCGCCGGAGTGCAAAGAACTTCTCGGAGACCAGAGCTTTGATCGGCGCGGTGTAGACACTTCGTTTGTTGTCCGCCAGGGCGGCGAAGTGAGCCGCAGCCGCAACCAGCGACTTGCCGGAACCGGTCGGGGTGTTGAGGATCACGTGGTTGCCGTCGAGGAGTTCCAGGATCGCCTCCTCCTGGGCCGGGTAGAGCTCGATGCCCTGCCCGGAGACGAAGTCGACAAACCCGTCGACCAGCGCGTCGGGATCCGGAGCCGGAGGCAGGTGGTCGACAAGCGACCCCATGGTCGACATCAGCGGAACAGGTCTTCGCTGGGATCCCGGACGATGTCCGCGGCGACCGAGCCCTCGCCGAACCAGGCCGGGTCGGCCCCCCGGATGACGGCGACGGCGATCCCGGTGGACTTGCCCCGGACCAGCTCGGCTGCGCCGGCCAGCTCGTCGACCAGGCACACCTCGGTCACCTGCAGCTCCCGGCCGACGGCGTCCTCGGTGCCCCGCAGGTCGAGGATCGGCAGTATGCCGGCGCAGCCGATGGCCACATCGGTCAACCCGCGGCGCCACGGCCGGCCGAAGGTGTCGGCCACGATGATGCCGACCTCAACGTTCTCCCGGCCCTTGATGGCATCGCGGATGCGTCTGGCGGAGCGATCGGAGTCCTCCGGGAGCAGCGCCGCCACATCGGAGTCCACGTTCGAGCGGTCTATGCCCGCCGAGGCACAGACGAAGCCGTGTTTTGTCTCGCTGATGATCAGATCGCCCCGACGGCGAACCACCCTCACCGACTCCTGCAGCACCAGCGGTTTGTGCGACTGGGGATCGGTCGGGTCAACCTTCACCAGCCGGTCCTCCGCCTTCGACACCACCTTCTGGCTGACCACCAGGACGTCGTGATGCTCCAACCCGATGCTCGACGTGCAGGCGTCGATGATCAGTCCGGCAAGGTCGTCCCCCGGCTTCACCTCTGGCAGGCCGGGCACCGGAAAGATCTGAAGGGAGCGTTGCATCGCCTCATTGGAGCACGTTGTGGGCCGCGGCGTCGACATGGTCTGCTCCCCCTACACTGGCTCGGTGCCAAAGAATGAGACCAAGGAGCGCCGGGGTTCGTCGAGCAACGGCATTCAGCGAATTTCCACCGTCGACAACCCCGATCAGTCCGGCCCGTGGCTGTTTGTGACCGCAATGGGCCTGATCCTCCTCGCAGGTGTCGCCGCAACGGTTTTCTTCGCGCTGAACCGGGAGTCGAACATCGGCGTCGCCCCCGAAGCCAACCTGGACCA
>JBCCGJ010000130.1:0-15050 GCA_039029335.1 Actinomycetota bacterium
GCGGCGTGGTGCCCGAAGTGGCCAGCAGAGCCCACCTTGAACAGTTGGAGGCCGTCACCGCCGAGGCGTTCGCCGACGCCGGTGTCACTCCGGATGATCTGGACGCGGTTGCCGCCACCTGCGGGCCGGGGCTGATCGGGGCGCTGCTCATCGGGGTCAGTGCGGCAAAGGCGTTCGCCATGGCGTGGGACGTCCCGTACGTCGGGGTCAATCACATGGAGGGCCACCTCTTCGCCACGTTCCTGGAGCGGCCCAACCTTGAACTGCCGCTTGTTGTGCTGTTGGTTTCCGGCGGCCACACCATGATCGTCGAGATGACCGAACCCGGCGCCTACCGATATCTGGGGTCCACCATCGATGACGCCGCAGGCGAGGCGTTCGACAAGGTCGCCCGATACCTGGGGCTTGGCTACCCCGGCGGTCCGATCATCGACCGGCTTGCCACCGACGGTGATCGCACCACGGTCCGATTCCCCCGGGCGATGATGGACGACGGGTACGACTTCTCGTTCAGCGGCCTCAAGACCGCGGTGGTCAACTACGTCAGGCGTAACCCGGACGTCCGCAACCAGGACATCGCCGCCGCCTTCCAGGAGGCGGTGGTCGATGTACTGGTGACAAAGACCATCCGGGCCGCGACCGAGGTCGGGGCCAGGACGGTTTGCCTTGGCGGCGGTGTTGCCGCCAATTCCGAGCTGCGGGCCACGTTCGCCTCCGCCGCCGAGGCGGCCGGTCTGGCCTACCTGGTGCCGGACCGGGCGTTCTGCACCGACAATGCGGCGATGATCGCCGCCGCTGCTCATTGGCGCCTCCATCACGACGGTCCGACCGCCCTGGACGGCGGCGCCGATCCGTCGCTGACGCTCATCTGAGCGCATCGCCCCGACCAATCCCCGGCGAAATTTGGGCTCGGCGCCGACAGTTTTTGTGGCCAGCGAGCCCAAATTTCGCCGGCCGGTGGGGGTGAACCCGGAGAGAGCGATCAGGGTTCCGGGCCGTCGACCCTGACGTCGGGCCGGGGTCGAACCGGGGTGCGATCGGGACAACGCCCGATATGCCGCAGAACGGGGTGGTCTTACGGTCGAGGGGAGACAGAAATCCCCCTACGACCCGGCCTCTGAGGGAGGCCGTTGGAAGGTTGGTACACACCAATGCCCGTCATCGCAGCCACCAAAGCCCCCGACGCCGCAACCGCAGCCGGTGCGGCCGCACAGACAGACTCGGCCGTTGCCGCCGCAGCCTTCGGAGCCGTCAAGATCTACGGGTCCGGCGACACCGAGGTCACCGCATTGAACAACGTGGACGTCTCGTTCGAAGCCGGTCGGATGACCGCCATCATGGGTCCGTCCGGTTCCGGCAAATCCACGCTGATGCAGTGCATGGCCGGCCTCGATCAGCTGACAAGCGGCCAGGTCATGATCGGAGACAGCGATCTGACGGCCATGGACGAGCGGCAGCTGACCAGGCTCCGTCGGGACCGCATCGGGTTCGTCTTCCAGGCGTTCAACCTGATTCCGACCCTCAGCGCCATCGAGAACATCACCCTGCCGATGGATCTGGCCGGGACCCGCCCGAACCAGCAGTGGGTCGATCACGTCATCCGTACCGTCGGCCTCGGCGACCGGCTGAGTCACCGGCCGAGCGAGCTCTCCGGCGGACAGCAGCAGCGGGTCGCCGTCGCCCGGGCGCTGGCCGGTCGACCGGAGATCATCTTCGCCGACGAGCCGACCGGAAATCTCGACTCCCGCACCGGTGGCGAGATCCTCGACTTCATGCGGTGGGCGGTCGGTGAGTTGCATCAGACCATCGTCATGGTCACCCATGACCCGGTCGCCGCCTCCTACGCCGATCGGGTGGTCTTCCTGGCCGACGGTCGCATCGTCCACGAACTGCAGCATCCGACCGCCGACTCCGTCCTTGATCGCATGCGCGATCTGGGCGACTGAGCCAACGGAACGAGGGGAAAGACCAAAGTCATGTTGCGCCTTACCATCAAGAACCTTGCCGCCAACCGCATCCGGTTGGCCCTGACCACCTTCGCCGTCGTCCTGGCGGTCTCCTTTGTTGTTTCGTCGTTTGTCCTGACCGACGGGTTGCGGTCGAGCTTCGGTGACCTGTCCTCGGACATCGTCGCCGGCACGGACCTGGAGGTCCGGCCCACCGGCGAGTTCGGTGCGGCCGACCGGGTCACCACCGACGACCTGGCCGCCACCCGCGCCGTTGACGGGGTCGCCGCGGCGGCGCCGACACTGTCTGCGGAAGACCTCGTCCGGCCTCGAAATGCGGCCGGGGAGGAAATACCGACGAACGGCCCGCCACAAATCGCCATGGCCTGGATCGACGATCAGAGGCTGTCCGCCTTCTCCCTGGTGGAAGGTGCGGCCCCGACGGCCGGACAGTTCACCATGGACCTCGACGCCGCAGCCAACCACGGGTTCGAGATCGGGGAAACCTATGACCTCATCGCCCCGACCGGGCTGACTCCGCTCACACTCAGCGGTCTGACCAGCTTCGGCCAGTCGAACGACACGCTGGGGGCGACCCTGATGCACATGGACATGGAGACGGTCCGGAGCCTCCTGGGCACCACCGACGGGTTCGACAGCATTGTGGTCGCCCTCGACGACGGGGCTGATCGCACCGCGGTCGAACGGGCCGTCGCCGCCGCCGTCCCCGCTGCGGAAGTCGTCGATCAGGCCACCATCGAGTCCGAGGTTCGGGCCGACTTCAACCAGGGGATCAACATCATCGGCAACATCCTGCTCGGCTTTGCCGGGGTGTCCCTGTTCGTGTCGATCTTCATCATCTACAACACGTTTGCCATCGTCCTGGGTCAGCGGACAAAGGAGCTGGCGCTCCTGCGCACCGTTGGCGCCGATCCGGCCCAGCTTCGCCGATCGGTCCTGATCGAAGCGACCTTCATCGGTGCGATCGCCTCGGCCGTCGGCATCGTTGCCGGGATCGGCGTTGCGTTCGGCCTTCGGGGGATCTTCGACATGCTGGGGGCGTCGCTTCCCGACTCGCCGGTGATCCTCTCGGCCAGGACCATCCTCATCGCCTGCGCCGTCGGCATCGGCGTCACCCTCATCTCCGCAGTCGGACCGGCCCGCAGGGCCGCCCGGGTCTCACCCATCGCCGCACTGCGGGACGGGGCGGACGCCGGCGCAGCCGATGGCCGGAGCCGTCTGTCGGCCGGGCTGTTGGTCACCGCGTTCGGTCTGGCCGCAGGCGCTGCAGGCCTGTTCGCCGCATCGAGCGTCACCTCGGTGGTTGCGCTGTTGGCCCTCGGTTCCATCGGCATCTTCATTGGCATCACGATGCTCAGCCCGGTTGTCGCCGGTCCGCTGACCCGGCTGCTCGGCTGGCCGCTGCAGCGGGCCTTCGGAACCTCCGGCCGGTTGGCCACCCAGAACGCTGGCCGGAATCCGCAGCGCACCGCAACCACGGCGGCGGCGCTGATGATCGGTCTGGCCCTCGTCACCATGACGCTGACGGTCGGTGAGTCGGCCAAGGCCCAGCTCCGCTCCACACTCGAGAGTTCGGTGCGGGCCGACTACCTGGCCGTCGACCGAGGTGAAGAGTCCCTCCCGGCGGCGGTGGAGGCCAGACTGGAGGCTGAGGACAACGTCCTGACCGTCACCAGCTTCCGGTACGACGCAGCCATCATCGACGACGAGGAGCGGTTCGTCATGGCCACCGACCTGGCCGCCACGGACCAGCTCTTCGACCTCGATCTGGCCAGCGGCTCGCTCGATGCCGGTGCAACGGCCGACCCGGTGCTTATCTCCGACGAGGAGGCGGCGTCGACCGGATTGACCGTTGGCGACAGCGTTTCGATGTTCTTCGAGTCCGGCGAGCGTCGGGACCTGACGGTCATCGGCGTCTACCGGGATGACATCATCACCGAGGAGTCCTACCTGCTGGACCTCCGAACCTGGGACGAGGTCGGCGCCGAGCCGACCGACACCTGGCTTGCCCTCTCCGTCGTGGACGGCCTCGGTGAGGCGGAAATCGCCGCGGCCTTCGCCGCCGTCACCGCCGAGTTCCCCCAGGTCGACATCGACACGGCAAACGCCTTCGTCGACGGTGTCGAAGCGGAGGTCGACCAGCTGCTGGCCGCCCTCAACGTCATGGTCGCCCTGGCGGTCATCATCGCCCTGATCGGCATCGCCAACACGCTGGCGCTCTCGGTCTTCGAACGGACGAGGGAGATCGGGCTGCTTCGTGCGGTCGGTATGACCCGGGGTCAGCTGCGCCGCATGGTCCGGATGGAGGCGGCGCTGGTCGCCCTGTTCGGTGCGGCGCTCGGCGTCTCCATCGGGGTGTTGTTCGGGCTGGCGGCGGTCGCCGCCCTGCCGGCCTGGATCACCTCCACCATGGCCGTCCCGACCACCCGCATCCTGATCCTGGTTGCCATCGCCGGTGTTGCCGGGCTCCTCGCAGCCTGGGGACCGGCCAGGCGGGCGGGGAAGCTTGACGTCCTGGACGCCATCGCCGGGTAGCGGTCATCCCCTCCGGCCGAGCCCGGAGTCCGATGCTCACAGACCAGACCGCGGTGACGGGGTGCAACCAAATCGGTTGCACCCCGTCCGGGTTGGGGCACAACCCGTTCTTCCGGCCGTTCCTCTGGCCGTTCTTCCGGCCGTTCTTGCGGCCGATCCACGAGCCGACCTCGTGGCGGTCCCGCGGCCGATCTCAGGCGGCGTGTGTGCCGCCGTCGAGCTCGTTGTACTGCGCCCGGATGGCCGATCGGAACCGGTGGAGCCTGCTGCGCACCCCCGGCGCGCCGATGGCCAACTCCTGGGCGATCCCGGACCGGGACTGGCCGAGCACCCAGGCCCGGTAGCCGAGGTCGACCGTGAGCCGCCTGGACGACGGTGACCCAGGGAGGGTGTCGGCCGCCGCCCGCATGGTGTCGACCAGATGGATGGACGTGAGGCCGTCGACGTCCGCCACCCCGATGTCCACCACCCCGACGTGAGGCACCCCGATGTCCGCCGTGACGTCGAGCGGCGGTCTGACCACGTGTAGCGGCCGCCGATCTCTGGTCAAGCGTTGGCGGCTGTCGAGTATCAGGTTGGCGGCGATGCTGGTCGGCCGCCGTTCCAGGCAGTGCCCGGCGAGGACCTCGAAGAAGACCGACCGAACCTCGTCGACGGCCTCCCGCCGACCGATCGACCCACCGACCTGCAACCATCGCACCAGTCGGGCGAGCCCGGGCCGCAGTTGCACCAGCAGCGTCACCGCGGCGGCCTGGTCCCCGGCCCCGGTCAGCGAAACGAGCGCTGCCTGCATGGCGTCCGTCCGGTGGGAGGCGGTCGGTGCCTCGAGCGAGGCGTTACCCGTTGCGGCGGTCCCCGCTCCGGCCGGCGGCGGCTCCCAACCGAGCAGGGCGGGCCGGTCGACCGCCCAACGACGGACGTGGGCCGCGCCGACGGGCGACCGGTACCACGACCGCCAGCGTGCCAGATCGACCAGCCGGTCCGCCGGCAGGTGGGCCTGGGACGGCCAGCTGCCCATCGTTTGTTCCTGTCCCATCGCGTGCTCCTCGTCTGCTGGTCCAACTGCAGCACGCCGGGTCCCGGCGGCGGTCCCGAACCGGTTCCCTCGACCGGCCCGTTATCGCACCTGTGGCCCGTCCCGACCCGCACAAAACCCGTGGGAGGGCGACCTAACTTCGTCACAGCCGGTTGCTAGGTTCGGGTGATGGCAGGCATCCAGCACCATGGAGCCGGTCGTATCGACATATTCCGCCGAGGTTGTTCCGTGGGGTTCGTCGCGACCGCATCCGAACCAACGGTCCCGGTCTGCGCCCGGTCCCGGTCGGCAGTGGTGTTGCTGATGGCTTCTGCCCTCCTTATCGCAGCCTGCGGGTCAGGCGGCACCGGCGATGCAGCCGCCGCCGATTATCCGCTCGGCAACCGGCAATCGGACAACCTCCAATCCGGCACCCCCCAATCCGGCAACCCCGGTCCCGACGGTTCAATGTCCGGTAGTGCCGATCCCGGCAACCCGGACGCTCCGAATGCGCCGATCGTCGAGGCGGTTCCCGCGGACGACGGTGACAGTATCCGGTCCTCCGGTGCCCTGGCCTTTGCCGATCCCGACGACGAGACGGTGGCCACCGCCCAGCCCCGCAACCCGGACGCCAGCAGCCTCGGCGCCGACGAGGCCGGGTCCAGTTCCTCGACCGATCAGGTGCCGTCGACCACGGATCAACCGGTCCAGGGCCCGCCGACCACCCGGCCGGACGGCATCGAGCTGGTGTTTGCCGACGGGCTGCTGGCGGCGATCCAACCCGGCTCCACGATCGAGGAGATCGGTCGGACCCTCGGTCCGCTCTACATCATCACCCCGGAACCCTTCATCCGGGAGGGGTTCCCCGGGGGATACTCGGTGGCACAGACCGGTGAGGTGCTGTTCTGGGCCATCGAGGAGAACGGCCGGATCACCACCATCATGGCCACCAACCCACGGGTCGGGCTCGACAGCGGCCTCCGGCCGACCATGCCGCTGGTGGACGCCATCGCGCTCCACGGTGAACCATCGCTCTCACTCGGCGCCCAACTTCGGGAGTTTGCGGTTTTTGCGGACGGTGTCGGGTCGGAGGACGGGGTCCAGGTGCTGGTGGACATCGGACAGTTCGGCGGGCCGGTCGGGACCTACCCCGGTGCGCCCCAACCGGGTGCGGTGGCCAACGGTTTCCAGCTCGGCGACGCCGTCGTCAAGGAGCTGTGGTTCACGTTGCCCCCCGCCGGGCCCGATCAGCCGGCAAGTGTGGAGAGCAGCTGACTGAGGTCGGTCATCCTGGTATGTCCGAAGTCGGCGTGATCGTCGAACGGGTCCAGCTGGACCACCTGCATTCCGGCGTTGGTCGCCCCCGCAACGTCGGCCTGGACGGTGTCACCGACGTAGACGACGTCTGCCGGATCCAGCTCGAGCGCGGCAAGGGCCGGAGCGAAGATGGCCGGGTCCGGTTTTGCGACACCAACAAGTGTGGAGTCCACGATCGCCGCCACGGACGGGAGCGGACCGTCGCCGACCTGGCAGACGCCGTAGTCCCGCATCTGCTCGGGCGCCGTGCCGTTGTTGTTGCTGACGATGGCAACCGGGAGGCCAGTGGCGGCCAGACGGTGGAAGGCCATCACGTTCTCCTCGTGGACCCAGCTCCACTCGACCCGAACGGCGATCCGGAACTCGTCTACATGACCGGTCGGGACGCCGAGGGTGCTCGCATAGGCCTGGTCGTAGACGTCCCAGAACGACGGGATGTCCTCCCTGGTCGGTCTGGCTGCGTCGACCAGCGCCCGGACGCCACGGTGGTGGGCCCGGCGATAGGCGGTCACGTCCGCCGGATGGGGCAGGCCCAGCTCGGTCAATCGTTCCGCCACCGGTTCGTACGCGGGATAGGTGAACACCCCGCCGATATCGAACACCGCGCCCCGAACTCGGCCTGGATGGAAGGTCATGGCCTCAGTCTGGCGTGATCGGGGCACAATGGGACCCGGAGGAACAGCTGTGGAGCAGGAACCGTTCAGCAGTGGACCGGTCAGCAGTGAACCGGTCGCCAACGACGAGCCGTTCACCAACGACGAACCGGTCGCCGACGACGAACCGTTCACGAACGAACCCTTGGACGTGGACGGTCTGCCCGCGCTGGTCGAGGAGGAGTTCCTGCCCCTGGATCCGAACTACCTTCGGGTCCGGTGGATCGGTGACGCCATCTTCGCCGCCGTTGTGACCGTTGCGGCCATCACCTCAGCCATCCTGTCCAGCTCCTTCGTCCCGCTGGCGGCAGCGGCGGTGCTGCTTCTGCTGACGGCTCTGACCGCGTGGTTGCAGGGTTTGGAGGTGTCCCACCTCGGGTACCTGGTCCGGGACAAGGACTTCTCCTACCGCCGCGGCATCATCAGCCGGAACGTCCGCACCGTGCCGTTTGCCAGGGTGCAGCACGTCAGCATCGACCGTGGACCGATCGAGCGGTACTTCGGGATGGCCACCCTCGACCTGCGCACCGCCGGTGGCGGCCTGACGGTCGGTGGCCTCAGTGAGGAGACGGCGAACCGGCTGAAGGTGTTGGTCGTCGACCGGGCCGGCGTCGCCGCGGCGGAGGAAACCGCCGAACCGTGAATGACTTTCCACCGCCGGACCCGGAAACGGTCCTCGGCTACGATCCGCCGGTCCAGGAGGCCGACCGGCTCCTCCTCGGCACGCCAACCCGCCAGGCGCCCCTCGCCGTGGTCTTCATCGCCTGGCGGTTCGTCCGGAACCTTGGCCTGGCGAATCTCGGCATCGGGCTTGTCTTTCTCATCAGCGGGCGGCTCCCGCTGGCGCTACTCGGGTTTGCAGCGATCGCCTCGGTGGTCGGCCTGGTGTTGATGACCCTGGCCTGGTGGCGTTTTGTCTTCCTGGTCGAGGCTGACGAACTACTGGTTCGAAAGGGTGTGGTCAGCCAGGAACGGTTGACGATCCCGCTCGACCGGGTCCAGAGCGTCTCGATCGACCAGAAGCTGCTGCACCGGTTTGTCGGCCTCGTATCGGTCTCGGTTGACACTGCGGGCTCCTCCGAGGCGGAGTTGCAGATCGATGCGGTCGACCGCGGCAAGGCCGAGGCACTCCAACGACTGGCGGCCGGCCACCGACCGGGCACGTCGACCACCGGACGTTCGTCGTCCGGCGACGGCGGCGCGGGCGCGGACGGAGAGCCGGTCGGCGTTGGTGGTGCGCTCGGCCAGGAGGGTGACGGATCGGTTGTCGTCCGCCGGACCCCGGGTGATCTGGTCAAGATCGGGTTGACCGCCTGGCCGTGGACCGGTCTGGTCGTGCTGGCGTCCCTGTTCACCGTCGCCGACGACCTCGGCGGCCTGCTGCCGTTCGACCTGCAGGAGGAACAGCTCCTGGACGATTCTGTCGTGGTCGACGATGTGACCCCGCTGCTGATCGGGTACGTGCTGCTGATCGCGCTCGGTCTGCTGCTCCTGGTCACCGTATTGGGTGCGCTGCTGCAGATCGTGCGGGAGATCCTGACCAACTGGGACATGCAGCTGCTGAGAACCTCAACCGGTTTTCGGCGTACGTCCGGCCTGCTGAGCCGGACCAGCAAGGCCTCCACCCTGACCCGCATCCAGGCCGTCCAGACCGATGAGACGCCGGCCCAGCGGTTCATCGGGATCACCAAACTCACGCTGCCCACCATCGGTGATGGTGACCTTACGGTGCCCGGCGCCACCGACGAAGAGGTCCGGGGTATTCGCAAGATCCTCTTCGGTGCGGTCCCCGAGCCGGTACTCGATCGCGGGATTTCCCGCTTCTACATTTTCCTGGCGGTGCGAAACGCGTTCATCACCACGGCGATCGGTGTGGTGATCGGGTTTGTGGTCATCGGTGACTGGCGGGTGGCGCTTGCGTTTGTGATCGTGCCGCTCCGGTGGCTGGAGGCCAGGCGGCGTTGGCGGCTACGGCGCTGGAGCGTCGGGAATCTGCACCTTGCCGAGTCGTACGAGTTCCTCAACAAACACACCGCTGAGATCGATCTGGTCAAGACCCAGACCGCTTCGGTGAGCCGGTCGTTCTTCGAACGCCGCCGCGGTTTGGCGACGGTCAAGATCGAAACCGCCGAGGGTCATCTGGCCGTGCCGCTCATCCCGCTCGCCGAGGCGAACGAAGTCCGGGATCTTGCCCTCTACGCCGCAGAGTCCGACAGCAGGGCGTGGATGTGACCGGCCGCTCCGGGCCGGGGCGAAACCTCACCGGTAGAGGTTGGCGTGGTACCCGTTAGCCCTTAGCATTAGCACTCGTCCATTGAGAGTGCTAACGCCCATACACGGAGCCATTTGCATGAATCTGCAACCACTTGAGGACCGCATCGTCGTCAAGCCACAAGACGCCGAGGCCACCACGGCCAGCGGTCTAGTTATCCCAGACACCGCCAAGGAAAAGCCCCAGCAGGGTGAGGTCCTTGCCGTGGGTTCGGGCCGTCGGTCCGAATCCGGAGATCTCATCCCGATGGATGTCAGCCAAGGCGACACCGTCGTGTACTCCAAGTACGGGGGCACCGAGATCACCATCGAAGGCGATGATCTGCTGATCCTGTCCGCCCGCGACGTTCTTGCGATCGTCAAGTAAGGCCGGGTGAGCGAACATGCCAAAGATCATCAAGTTTGACGAAGACGCACGCCGGGCCCTCGAGTCCGGTGTGAACAAGCTGGCCGACGCGGTCAAGGTCACGCTGGGCCCGAAGGGTCGCAACGTCGTCCTGGACAAGAAGTTCGGCGCACCGACCATCACGAACGACGGCGTTTCCATCGCCCGTGAGATCGAGCTGGAGGACGCCTTTGAGAACATGGGCGCCCAGCTGGTCAAAGAGGTCGCAACCAAGACCAACGACGTAGCCGGTGACGGTACAACCACCGCAACCGTGCTCGCTCAGGCGCTGATCAAGGAAGGCCTCCGCAACGTGGCCGCCGGCGCCAACCCCATGGGTCTCAAGCGGGGCATCGAAGCCGCGGTCGAAGTGGCCGTCGGTGAGATCGCCAAGCAGTCCAAGGAGATCGACACCAAGGAAGAGATCGCTCAGGTCGCCGCCATTTCGGCTGCGGACCCGAACGTCGGCGAGGTCCTCGCCGAGGCGATCGACAAGGTCGGCAAGGACGGTGTGGTCACCATCGAGGAGTCGAACACGTTCGGCCTCGAGCTGGAGTTCACCGAGGGTATGCAGTTCGACAAGGGCTACATCTCCCCCTACTTCGTGACCGACGCCGAGCGGCAGGAAGCCGTCATCGACGATCCGTACATCCTTTTCAACCAGGGCAAGATCTCCTCGGTGCAGGACCTCCTCCCCGTGCTGGAGAAGGTCATGCAGGCCGGCAAGCAGCTGGTCATCATCGCCGAGGACATCGAGGGTGAAGCCCTCGCCACCCTCGTCGTCAACAAGATCCGCGGCACCTTCGCCTCCTCGGCCGTCAAGGCCCCGGGCTTCGGCGAGCGTCGCAAGGCGATGCTGCAGGACATGGCCATCCTCACCGGTGGTCAGGTCATCTCCGAAGAGGTCGGCCTCAAGCTTGACGCCGTCACCCTCGACATGCTGGGCACCGCCCGCAAGGTGATCATCACCAAGGACAACACCACCATCGTCGAAGGCGCCGGTGACAAGGCCGACGTGGAAGGTCGGGTCAGCCAGATCAAGGCCGAGATCGACAACACCGATTCCGACTGGGATCGGGAGAAGCTGCAGGAGCGCCTGGCCAAGCTGGCCGGCGGTGTTGCGGTGGTCAAGGTCGGCGCCGCCACCGAGGTGGAGCTCAAGGAGAAGAAGCACCGCATCGAGGATGCGCTGTCCGCAACCCGGGCCGCCCTCGAGGAGGGTGTTGTCGCCGGTGGCGGCACCGCTCTGCTGCGCTCACGGGCCGCGGTCGACGCCTCCATTTCCAGCCTCAGCGGTGACGAGGAGACCGGCGCCCGCTCGGTGTCCCGTGCGCTCGAGGCTCCGGCCAAGTTGATCGCCAACAACGCCGGTCTCGAAGGTGCCATCTGGGTCCAGAAGGTCGAAGAGGCCTCCGGGACCACCGGCCTGAACGCCGCAACCGGCGAACTGGTCGACCTCATGGGGGCCGGTGTGACCGACCCCGCAAAGGTCACCAGGGCCGCACTGCAGAACGCCGCATCGATCGCCTCGCTGGTGCTCACCACCGAGTCCCTCGTCGCGGACAAGCCTGAGGAAGAAGCCCCCGCCATGCCGGACATGGGTGGCATGGGCGGTATGGGTGGAATGATGTAAGACCCTCTCGGGTCACATCTCTGCTCGTCGCTTCTGAAGCAGAAACGAAAAGCACGGAAAAGCCGGGGTCTTCGGGCCCCGGCTTTTCCTATTCTGTACCGCCATGACTCTCGATGCCCGACGACTTGTCGGCCTGCTGGCCGATCCGACCAGGCGCCGGGTGGTTGCCGCCCTCATCCTCGGAGCCGGATCGGCGGCCGAGGTGGCGGACCAGACCGGTCTGACGATGAGGGAGGTGGTCGACGCGATGGAGCGGCTGACCACCGCCGGCCTGGTCGAAACGCTCGGCGACGGGAACGTGCTTCTCCTTGCGCAGGCGTTTGAACGAGCCGCTCGGGCCGAGGCGCCCGCCAAAGCGGACACGGCCTTCCCCGACGAGACCGAGGAGCGGCGCCGGGTCCTCGACACCGCGCTCAGAGACGGTCGGCTGATCCAAATGCCAACAAAACGGTCGAAACGGCTCATCCTCCTCGATCATCTGGTGCAGCGCTTCGAACCGGGCGAGCGGTACAGCGAGAAGCAGGTCAACGCCATGCTTTCCTCGGTCGATGCCGACGTTGCGGCCCTTCGCCGCTACCTGGTTGACGAAGCCATGCTCGACCGGGGCGACGGCGAATACTGGCGTATCGGTGGCACCTACCCCGTCGACTGACCGGCCAACCCCACACGGGTCTGACTCGCTGCCCGCCTGCCGGTGGGTGAGTCGATCAACCCGACGGGGCGCCTCGAGCCGAAAATTCTCGAAATCCTGTCTACCTTTTGGGGTGTGTGGGGACTTAGGACATCGTGATCCTGAACTTCGAGCTCTGGTACCAGGCGGAATACGCCCGGTTGGTCAACACGTTGGCCATGGTCACCGGAGATCGATCGCTCGCTGCTGACGCAGCGGCCGAAGCCTGTACAAAGGCCCTGTCCCGGTGGAACCGGGTCGGTGCCATGGAGCGTCCCGGCGGCTGGGTATACCGGGTTGCCCTGAACGAGGCTCGGCGGCGTGCGAAGCGCAGGTCCACCGAAGGACGACTGTTGGCCCAGTCGGTCGCCGATACCGAGGTCACCGAACCTCCGGTGGATGGTGACCTGGATCTGTGGTCCGCGGTCGCTCGGCTTCCGGAACGGACGAAGGAGGCGGTGGTGCTGCGGTACGTCGCCGACCTGACCGAGCCGGAGATCGGTAAGGCCCTGGGCGTCAGCCGAGGCACGGTGGCAACCATGCTTCGTCGGGCTCACGCCAAGTTGGCGGAAGACCTCGGTCCGGATCGGTTTCCCGAGACGGCCCCCACACAGGAGTTGTTAGATGTTTACAACCGATGAGCTCGAGGCGGCGGGTCGGCGGGCGGCCAACCACCCGGTTGAGACCATCCCCGACGTGGCCAAGATTCAGAGTGAGGTTGCCCGGCGTCGGCAGAGCAAGCGGCTGCTGATCGGGGCGTCAACCGCCAGCGTGATGCTTGTTGCGGTCGGTGGTCTGCTGCTCCTGAACGGCGGCGAGGACCCGGTCCAGGTCATCACCGCAAGCCCCGTGCTGCAGAGCGAAGCGAACGGATTCGCCGGGCAGGAGGCCCGCACCGATTCCGACGGCCGATCGGCCGATGAACGCCTGACCCCAGGATCCAGGCTGGCGGGAGATGAAGGCGAAGCCGGCGCCACCGGAGAAGGTGGCGCCGCTTCGTCCTCGTCGGCCGAGGCCGAGAGCAGCGGCGACGGCAACTCGGTCGCCACGGTCGACGTCGAGGCGGAGGCGGAGGCGGCCGGCGCAGATGATGTCGCGGTAGCGCCGGACACCGATGACGCCGACGACGCGACAACAGGGGACGACGGCGCTGACGATGCGGAGGAGTTCGACGACGAGTTCGATATCACCACCGCACTGCCGGAGGACTTCGACGCGTGGCTTGAGCGGCTCGAACAGTGGGATCCCCTCCAGGACGACTGGCGGGACATGGGGCCGTGGCCCTTCTGGTCCGGTGACGTCAACCTCGACGTCCTCACCGGACGGCGGGCGGAAACCGCGGCGTCCGGCGCGGAGGCCGATGCCGAGGACGCCCTGATCACCGACGGTCGGACCGTCTGGGTCGACCGGGCGACGAAGCGCGGCCGCGTTCGGAACGAGGTGACGGTGTCCAGTCTGGTCGACGATCAGCTCTTCGTCTCGGCCACCGGTCCGGCGGACAACGAAGCGTTCCTCCTGCGGCTGGTCGTCGCGTTCGACGGCGATTGGAACCAGGACCTCATCCCGCGGCTCGAGGAGCTCGACACACAGTGGGACCGGGTCCGTCCCGTCTGGCCACCGTCCGATGAGGACTACGACGATTGGGAGAAAGCCAGGGAGGAGTGGCTCAAGGAGCAGGAGGAATGGCTCAAGAAGTACGAGGAGTCACTGAAGAGCGAATCCGATCGGGGCGACGACCGGGATGACGACGATGATGATGACGACGACTGACCCCTAGCGGGGAAGGCTCAGCCGGGTCCCGGTCCCGTTGAGCCGTTCAGTTGTTGTCCGCTGCAGGAAGCCGACACCATCGGTCGAGGTGTTCGTGTTGGCACAACCACCGTTGTTGTGGGTCTGGTAATTGAGATGGACCACGTGCGGCCGATGGACCTCCCCGGTGGTGGTGATCACCTCCAGGTCGGTCCAGCGCACCAGGACGGACGGGTCGTCACAATCGGCAAAGACCTCGCTCCACACCATCGGCTGGGCAAGCCGGTCGCCGGTGACCCAGAGATCCCGGACGACGGTGACCTGACCGGTGTCGAGATCGGTGATCGATCCCCGCCAGCCACGCTCGGGTGAGCGGAAGATTCGATGGCGGTACCGGCGGTTGGGAGACCAGAGGTAGTCCCGGGTGTTGATGTTGTCCGGGGCGGACGGAAGATCGGAGACCGACCCGTCCAGTTCACCGGCGCCCTCGTGATAACCACCCCAGTTCACCCCACACGCCTCCGGGTAGGCCGGGTTGTGCTGGAGTCCGAAGTGGGCGCCGCCGGTCCGCCGCTGACCGTCCAGGAAGCTGACCTGCAGCGCCCAGAAGTACAGCTTGTCCACAATCGGCGGTTCGAGGACCTCAAACGTGACCGAGACCTCGGCCAGGGGGACCGGGGGAACGTCCCAGGTCAGATGGAAGGAGGACGCACCGTTGCCGGACGGGGGGCGGCCGGTTGTCCGCCCGGGGGCCGATTCGCCGGCTCCGAGGAACCTTCGCAGCGTCGTTCGCCAGTCCACCGGTTCACCATGCCATCGTCGACCCATGATGGCTACCATCGCGTCCCAGTGACC
>JBCCGJ010000131.1:0-14938 GCA_039029335.1 Actinomycetota bacterium
ACCAACCCCGGGAGATGCACGGCTGACCGCCGAAACGCCTCCGTCAGGCCCGGAAGGAGGCCTGGAGCGAGCCCTGCCAAAGGGCCCGAAAGAAGGCCAGGAATTGGCTCGGAAGAAGGCCTGGCGTTGGCTCGGAAGAAGGCCTGGCGTTGGCCCGAAAGGATCTCTGCCATAGGGCTCGAAAGAAGGCCAGGAGTAGCCGAGGTCGCGGCGCCCGGAACAAAACCCAAAAGGACCGGAACGGAGCCCGGAGCAGGCCACAAAGAGGGCCAAGGTGACGGAGCCCGCCGGATTTCGGGCAACCTGGGAGGGTGAATCCCGACCCCGGATCGAGTTCCGGCCTGACCGCCGCCGTGTTGGAAGCCGGACGCGCTGCGGGACTTGCGGCGGTCGGGGTTGCCCCCGCCGAGGTGCTTGAGCCGGCTCGGACGGTCCTGCAACTCCGGAAATCTGCCGGTTTCGCCGGGGACATGCAATTCACCTACCGAAACCCCGACCGCTCGACCGACCCGGAAACCGCACTGTCCGGGGCCCGATCGTTCGTCGCCGGGGCCTGGTCCTACGGCCACTGGCAGCGTCCGGAGTCCGACGTGCCGTCCGGACCGAGCGGATCAATCGCCCGCTACAGCTGGCACGACCACTATGCGGACCTCGAAGGGGCGCTGCAACAGATGGCGGACCTTCTGATCGCCAACGGGTACCGGGCCAGGGTGGTGGCCGACACCAACGCCCTGGTCGACCGCAACGTCGCCTGGCGGGCCGGGCTCGGCTGGTACGGCAAGAACACCAACCTGTTGATACCCGAAGCCGGCAGTTGGTTCGTGCTCGGTTCCGTCGTGACCGACGCCGTGCTGGAACCGAGCGGTCCGCCGCTGGCCGATGGATGCGGCCCCTGTGACCGATGCCGAGACGAGTGCCCGACCGGCGCCATCGTCGCCCCCGGCGTCATCGACGCAACCCGGTGCCTGGCATGGATCGTCCAGGCCCCCGGAACCATCCCGATCGCCTACCGGGAGGCGGTGGGGGACCGGATCTACGGTTGTGACGACTGTCAGGACGTTTGCCCACCGAACCGGGTCACCATCCGGGGGACCGGCCAGGAGGAGGGATCGTCGCTGCGGGGCGAAACCCCGGTCGCCGTCGCAGAACCGCATCGGGTTCGGGCCGACATCGTCTGGCTGCTGGAGGCCGAGGACGACCAGATCCTCGATCGCCACGGCCGGTGGTACATTCCCCGTCGTGACGTCGACCACGTCCGGAGGACGGCGCTGGTGGTCCTCGGCAACACCGCCGCACCGAGGGACCGGTCGACGGTGCCGCTGCTTCGCCGGTACCTCACCGACCCGAATCCTATGTTGCGAGCCCACGCCACCTGGGCGGCGAAACGCCTCGGTCTTGGCCGCCTCCTCCCCGAGGACCACGCCGATGATGATCCGACGGTCCAAACCGAACGGGAGGCATCGGTCACCGCTCGTTTCTCCTCCGCCGACTGGGACGGGGCAGTCGCCGTCGGAGTCCGAGCGGGACCATGACCAGAACCCACCTTCTGGTGACCAACGACTTTCCGCCCAAGGTCGGTGGCATCCAGAACTATCTCTGGGAACTGTGGCGGCGTCTCCCGGACGGAGCCACATCGGTCTACACCACCCCCTACGCCGGGACCGCCGCCTTTGACGCCCGCCAACCGTTCCCCATCGAGCGGAGCCCGGAGCCCTGGCTCATCCCCTATCCCTGGTTGCCGTCCCGGGTCTCGGCGATGGCCGAGCGGGTCGGCGCCGAACTGGTCCTGTTCGACCCGGCGTTGCCGGTCGGGGCGATCGGGCCCCACATCGGGCTGCCGTACGGGGTCATCCTCCACGGTGCGGAGGTCACGATTCCCGGTCGGGTGCCGGGGCTACGGTCCCTGATGGCCAGGACCCTCCGCCAGGCCTCGTTGGTCGTGTCCGCCGGGGCGTACGCGCTGGCCGAAGCGGAGCGGTGCGCCGGGCGGACGCTGCCGTCCGTAGTGATCCCTCCCGGCGTCGACAGCGACCGGTTCGTCCCCGCCGACGCAGGAACCCGGGCGGCCACACGGGCCCGGTTCGGCGTCCCGGAAGACGGTCTTCTTCTGGCGACGGTCAGCCGGCTGGTGCCCCGCAAGGGAATGGAGACCTTGATCAGAGCGGGGGCCGTCGCCGCCGATCGGCTTCGGGGCTCCGGCACGCCGTTCAAGATCGTCATCGGCGGGACCGGACGACAGGCCACGGCGCTGCAGGAACTGGTCGACCGGCTCGGCGCTCCGGTCGAGCTGCCGGGGCGACTGAGCGATCAGGCGGTCGTCGACCTCTACGGGTCGGCGGATCTCATGGCCATGCTGTGCAACGCCCGGTGGGGCGGGCTGGAACAGGAGGGCTTCGGCATCGTGTTCCTCGAGGCCGCAGCAGCGGGGATCCCCCAGATCGCCGGCCGGTCCGGTGGCGCCCACGAGGCCGTGGCGGACGGACAAACCGGCCTTGTCATCGACGACCCGACCGATGTCGACGCCGCCGCCTCCGCCATCGTGTCGCTCCTTGAGGATCCGGTTCGCCGCAAAGCGATGGGCGAGCGGGCCAGGGAGCGGGCGACAGAGGAATTCGACTACGACACGCTGGCCGAGCGCCTGCAGACCGCCATCGACCGCTGCCGGCTCGTGAAAAGGTGAGCGTTCCATCTAGCCTGTGGACGGTGACGGACGAAACGCAACGAAGCGGGTCACGGGAGCACACCGGTGCATCGGTCGAAGTACAGGCGACGGTCGCCGCCTGCTACGCCGTTGGCATTGACATCGAGGCGTACCCCGAATGGGTGGAGAATCTCGATTCGGCGGAGATCCTGACCAGAGACGAACAGGGCCGGCCGCTGACCGCTCGTTTCGAGGCCGCCGGCCTCGGTCGGATGTCGAGCTACGTCCTGGGATACGACTACGGCACCGCCCCGAACGGGTTGGCCTGGAACCTGGTGCAGGGCGACCTCACCAGGGAGATCGAGGGTCGGTACGTCTTTACGGACCGGACGGAGGCGGACGGCGCGCCCCTGACCGAGGTCGACTATGAGTTGACGATCGACCTGGCGGTACCGCTCCCCGGGTTCGTGAAACGGCGGGCCGAGGACAAGATCGTCAAAGCGGCGCTCCAGCGGTTCAAGCAGCGGGTCGAGTCCCAGGGCTGACCCCGGCTGACCCGGGCTGAACGACCTGGCCGACCTCACACGGCCGGATTACACCCGCCAGGGCGTCCGTCATCCTCCCAGCCGAGCTGCGGATTTGGCTCGGCTGATTCTCACCCGGGGAATCAGAAATCGGATCTTTCTTGAGTCGCCTCGGAAACCGGTCGAAGAACTTGGCATGCGATTTCTTCGCCTGGACTTCCGGGATGATCTCAACAGCATCGACTTCCATCCGCTCCTGACCGTCGTCTCGTCACTGTCGGCCGGGCAGCGGCGGCAGCTCTTCGAGGCCGTACGGCGGCTCTCGAGCGGTTCGACGGTCGGCCTTCGGGGGCTGGTCGAGCATCAGGGACTGCTGGTCGAGTTGGACGCCGCAGTCGGCGAACCGCTCGGCCCGGCCACCACGACGGCGGCCGTATTGGTGTTCGTCGACGGTCTGGCGATCCGCCAGGACCAGGTGAGCCTCCAGGCGGAGATCGACCAGTGGGAACGGCAGGCAACCATCGACGCCGTCGCAGTCGAGGAGATCCGGTCGAACCTCGACCTTGCGGTGCGGGCCAAGGCCTACAACCTCTGCCAGGCGGTCGACCCGGACGGCACCGGCCTGGCCGGTCGGGCGACACCTCGCCGGCTGAAAGTCGATGCCATCCGCAAAGCGTTCGACGCAGTCGGTAACCACGAGAGTCACGTTGCCGAATGTGATCCGGCCATCGCCGGACTCATCGACCGCTGGGAACAGCACCTCCAGCTGGTCGAGACCAGCGAGGAACACCTCGACCAGGTCTCCCGCGAGGTTCGAGCGGCCGAGCAGGCGATGGCGGACTGCGACCAGCGGCTGCGGGAGGCCCGGGTCGCCGCTCAGCCGAGGTTCCTCAGCGACGAGCAGGAAGCGCGGCTGGAGGCGCTTCACGATCTGACCCAGGGCGGCGACGGCCGGGGTAAGCGGAAGCGGACCATCACCGATGAGGAACAGCAGGAGTACGACGAACTCCTGGCCAGCGTCGGCGCCAGGAGCTGGACCGACTACTCGATGTTCCGCTTCTCCACCTCCGTGTCACCGGAGCTGGCACAGGCCGTCGAAGAGGCCGAGACCGAGCTTGCCGTGGCCACCCAGGCGCTGGAGAGCGCCCGCAGCTACCAGGCCAGGGACGAGGTCGCCGTGCAGCTGCAGAACAACCTGGAGCAGATCAAGGCGGACGCCAAGCCGTACCTCGGTGTGTTGGTGCCGTCTGACATCGGTGCCGCGCTGCAGGACCAGGTTGTCCAGGTGGAGAACCCCGATTGGGTTCAGGCGGTCAACGACCTCCGGGACATTCTGTCCAGCAACGATCTCCATCCGCCCTACGGCTTCGAACCGAGCGAGATCCTCGGTTGGACGGACTCCTGGCTGCGAGCCCAGGAAGGCTTTGACGTGTCCGGCGAGTCCGCCGGGGCCGATGACGGCTCCCAGGCCGATCTGATGGCCCAAATGGCCGAGACCCGGCACAAACTGGTCAAACACAATCGGGCCCTGGCCCAGATCGATCGAGCCGAGCGGGCGGCGATTCGGTCCGCGATGCGGGTTCGTGACTTGAAGAACCAGCTGCGAGTCCGCTCCGCGGGGCCGGAGGTCACCACTGCGGCCGAGGTGGTCGCGATGGTCCAGCCGGTGGCCGAGCGGGTGCTGCAGGAGATCAAGGGTTCGGTGCCGATCGCCGTCGTCGGCGACATGGCCCAGCTCCCGGACAGCGAGGCGGAGAGCCTGATGAGTGAGCTGGAGACCATCGCCAAGCAGGTCCAGGTCGTGCTGGTGTCCGAACACCCGGCCCTCCCGGCCTGGGTCGACCGGGTCGGCATGGAGCGGGCATCGGTGACCGACGGGACACGAGCGCTGATCTAACACAACCGTGGCTGCCGACGTCCAGGGATAGGCTCCTTTTCTGTGAAGGTATGGAGATCCCGGGTCGGAGGTTCCGATACCGCGACGGCGCCCCGCCGCGGCTCAACGTTCGTCGGCGTCGACGTCGGCGGTACAAAGATCCTCGGTCTGGTCACCGACGGGCTGGGGGCGACCGAACACGATCGGGAGCTGCAACCGACACCGAAGGACCCCGACCGGTTGGCGCCCGCCATTGTCGAGGTCGTCCGGACGTTGCTGGACCGCAACCCCGCCGTCGTCGGTGTCGGTGTCGGGGTCCCCGGGCTGGTCGATCACGCCGGTGTGCTGCACTACGGCCCGAACGTCCAGGGGGTCCTCGGTCTTGACATCGCCGGGCGGGTGAACGAGGTGTTCTCCCTGCCTGCCGTCGCCGAGAACGACGGCTACCTCGCGGCGCTGACCGAGCATCGGCTCGGCGCGGCCCGAGGTCATGATCACGCCATCATCGTGACCCAGGGAACCGGTATCGGCGGCGGGCTGATCGTCGGCGGTCAGGTCCTGCGGGGGGCAAACGGATTTGCCGGTGAGCCGGGCCACATGCTGATCAACCGGTTCGGCCACCGGTGCGCATGCGGCAGGACGGGGTGCTGGGAATCGGTCTCCTCCGGCGCGGGGTTGGCCAACATCGCCAGGGAGCTGGTGGCGGAAGGCCATGCGGCCAGAATCCTGGAGGATGCGGGTGGTGACCCGAAGGACATTCGCGGCGAGCATGTGTCCGCAGCCAATGCCGCAGGTGATCCCGATGCCGTGGAGATCCTGAACCGGTTCTCCTGGTGGGTCGCCCAGGGGATCGGGAGCCTCATCGCCCTGCTCGACCCCAGTGTTGTTGTGCTCGGCGGCGGTCTTTCGGCTATAAGCGACGGCTTCATCGACGGTGTGTCGGCCAAGGTGACCGAGGCGGTGGTGGGCGGTCAGTATCGTCCCGTGGTGCCGATCGTTCCCGCCGACTTCGGGGCCGAGGCGGGAGCGGTCGGCGCCGCACTGCGGGCCAGGGACTTTGTGATCAACGGCTGATCAGCCGCCGGCCCGCTCAGCCCCGCACGCCCCGGAGGCACATGCGGACCGCGGTCTCGATCATCTCCGGATCGATGGATCCGTCGACGGTGTGTTCCTGGGTGAGCTGATCGATGATCGCCCGGATGCCGAGCGCCATCATCGTTGGGTTGCCCTCCATGATCTGACCGAGGTCGGCCGCCTGCTCGATGAGGCGGGCGGTGTCGGTGACCACGATGTCCCGGCCCTTGCGCAGCACCTCGGCGAAGTTCTCCTCCGACCACCCGAACATGGCCAACCTTGCGATGTCGGGGTTGTCGACGGACCAGTCGATCGAGGCCCGAATGCCGGCCTCCAGCCGCTGCAACGGATCGGAGGCGTCGGCGATTGCCGCCGCCTGGGTCGACCGGAGATCGCGGAGCGCCTCACGAAGGATCTCGATGAGCAGTTCGTCCTTCGATTCGAAGTACCAGTAGAAGACGCCCTTGCCGACGCCGACCCCGTCCACGATGTCCGAAACCGACGTGGGGTGGAACCCCCGCTCGGCGAATCGCCTAGTTGCGTATTCCAGTAACCGTTCGCGGCGCTCCTGGCCTCGCCTGGTCAGCTGCCGCTTTTCAGCCATGGCAACGAGGGTAGAAAGCTCTTGACCGGTTGGTCAAGAAGCCGCCGTATCCGTTCCGGAAACGACAGGTCCCGCCCGGTCAGGCGCCGTCGCCGGACGCCCAACCCCGGGACCGGCCGACCGCCTCGATCCAGCGGCCGTGGAGCCGGTCCGCCTCGGTTCGATCGGACGCCGGGGTGTACTGCCGGTCGATGGCCCAGCCCGCGTTCACCGCCTCCGGGCTGTCCCAGAAGCCCTCGGCCAAGCCGGCAAGGTAGGCCGCCCCAAGGGCCGTTGTCTCCTGGTTGGTCGGTCTGCTGACGGTCACCCCGAGCTGATCGGCCTGGAACTGCAGCAGCAGATCCATGACCGACGCACCACCGTCGACCCGCAGTTCGGTCAGAGCCTGGCCGGAGGCCGCGGTCATGGCATCCACCACGTCCCTGGTCTGGTACGCCATCGATTCCACAACCGCCCTGGCCAGCTCCGCCTTACCGGTGCCCCTGGTCAGCCCCAGGATGGCTCCTCTGGCATACGGGTCCCACCATGGACTGCCGAGGCCGGCGAAGGCCGGCACCACAAAGACGTCCCCGGTGTCGGCCACCGATGCGGCGAGAGGCCCGATCTCCGCCGCGTCGTCGATGATGTCCAGACCGTCCCGGAGCCACTGGATTGCCGCTCCGGTGACAAAGATGGCCCCCTCGTAGGCGTAGGACGCCGGCTGGTCCGGCCCGAGGGTCCAGGCCACGGTGGTGAGCAGCCCGTCGACCGGTTCCGGGCACTCCTGGCCGACGTTCATCAGCAGGAAGCTGCCGGTGCCGTAGGTGTTCTTGGTCATCCCCGGCTCGAAACAGGCCTGCCCGAACAGGGCGGCCTGCTGGTCCCCGGCAACCCCGCTGATCGGGATACCGGCGCCGAGGGCGGTCGTATCGGCGGTGACGGCGAACCGGCCGCTGGTCGGTCGGACCTCGGGTAGTGCGTCGATTGGCACACCGAGCAGCTCGCAGAGCTCCGACGACCACGTCAACGAGCGGATGTCGAAGAGCATCGTCCGTGATGCATTCGACGGTTCGGTCACGTGAGCCGCACCCCCGGTCAGCTTCCAGATCAGCCAGGTGTCGATCGTGCCGAGGGCCAGGTGCTCGTCGGCCGGCACCCCGCCGTGTTCCAGCAGCCACGCGAACTTCGTACCGGAGAAGTACGGGTCGAGCACCAGCCCGGTCGCTCGGCGCACCAGGGGCAGATTGCCGTCGGCCTCCAGCCGGTCACAGACGTCCGCGGTCCGGCGATCCTGCCAGACGATGCCACGGTGCAGCGGCGCCGATGTGCGACGGTCCCACGCGGCGACCGTCTCACGCTGGTTGGTGATCCCGATGGCCACGACCGGTTGATCGAGCTCCGCCGCCAGCTCATCGATCACCACGGTGATCTGCTCCCAGATCTCATCCAGATCATGTTCGACCCACCCCGGGTTGGGGAAATGCTGGGTGAACTCTCGGTACTTGATCGCCGTAATCTGCCCGGAGTGCGTCACCGCCATGGCCCGAACCCCGGTGGTACCTGCGTCGAGCGCTACTACGTAAGCCATTGCAGTACCTTAACGGAGCGACCGTCCGCCCCGGTGGGCCGCTACGGGGTGCCCCGGTCCCTCCGCCAACCCTCGTCGAGGTGGTCGACCCGGCCGGTACCATAGCGGCGTGCGAGTTGCTGTTTTGACCGGCGGCGGAGACTGCCCGGGGCTGAATGCGGTGATCCGAGCCGTTGTCCGGAGAGGAGAACGGCACTACGGGGACGAGATTCTCGGCGTCCGCGACGGCTGGCGTGGTCTGCTGGACGGGGACATCGAGCAGATCGGCGTCGACGACCTCCGGGGCACGTTGCCGCGGGGTGGCACGGTGCTGGGCACCAGCCGGACCAATCCGTTCGCGGCGGAGGACGGTCTCAACCGGGTCTTCGACACGGCCGCCCGATTCGAGCTCGACGCGGTGATCGCCATCGGGGGAGAGGGCACGCTCTCCTGCACCAATGAGATGCACAAGAGCGGCCTCCCGGTCGTCGGGGTTCCGAAGACGATCGACAACGACATCGGCGTCACCGAGCGGACCTTCGGGTTCGACACCGCGGTGACGATCGCCACCGACGCCATCGACCGGCTGCACACCACGGCCGAGAGCCACAACCGGGTCATGGTGGTTGAGGTCATGGGCCGCCACGTCGGCCACATCGCCACGTGGGCGGGGATCGCCGGTGGGGCGACCAGAACCCTCATCCCGGAGCACCCGTTCGACATCGACGAGGTCTGCAATTCGCTGTCCAGACGGCACCTTGCCGGCCGCTACGCCTCGATCGTGGTGGTCGCCGAGGGGGCGAAACCCGTGCCGGGAACCATGGAGATCCCGGAGGAGACCCGGGACGAATACGGCCACATCCGCCTCGGCGGCATCGCCAACCGGGTCGCCGATGAGATCGAGAAGCGGACCGGCTTCGAGACCAGGGTCACGGTGCTCGGTCACGTCCAACGGGGCGGCACCCCGACGCCCCATGACCGGGTGCTCTCCACCCGATACGGATATGCCGCGATCGAAGCGGTGCATGACGGCGCGTTCGGGTCCATGGTGGCCCTCCGCAGCGACAGCATCGTCCGGGTGCCGCTGGCTGACGCCGTCGCCGAACTCAAGGGCGTGTCGCCGGAGCTCTGGGACGTGGCCCGCCAATTCTTCGCCTGACCCGCGTTCGGGTCCGACCTTCGGAGCACGAGTCCGAACCTTCCTCGGTCAGTTCGTCGTCGGCCGCGGACTCCAGCCGAATCAAGCGCCCGTGGTTGTTGTGGTGGTGCCGGTGGGGTCCGTCTCCGTTTCGCCGTCGGCATCGGTATCGGGGTCGGCGTCCGTTTCGCCGTCGGCCTCGCCCTCAGCCTCAGCCTCGGCGTCCTCCGCCTCCGCTCGTTCTTCGGCACCGGTCTTGCAGTCGTCGAAGTCGGCCCGGTTCGCCGGCCGTTGGAGTGTCTCGGCGTTGATGTCGCTGATGACGATCGGCTCCTCGCCGCCGTCGGTGATGATGATGCCGGTGACGTCGCCCAGTTGCAGACCGAGTGCGGTGCAGACGATCTGGGTCACGATCAACCGGCCAAGCACCGGCTGTTCCTCCACGATGATCCGGAGCTGACCCTCCGGGTCGACCTCAACGGCCTGACTCTGGCGCTCCTCGTCCTGGGGGCCGAAGCGGGGATTCAAGCCGACCGGGAGCTGGGTAACCAGCGTCTCGAGCCCGGACTCCTCGATCTCGTCCGCCTGCGGGCCGGCGGCCAGCGCCTCCAGAACCTCGTCCCGGGTTGTCCCGTCGGGGAAGGCCCGGGTCACCCGCTCCAGCTTGTCGTCCGGTCCGATGAAGTAAAGGCCCACACGGGCCGCGTCCTCGTCGGTCGGGTCTGCTTCGGGGATGGTGGTGCTGGTGGTGCCCTCCAGCAGCTCCCGGTGGTCCTCCTGGGCGATCAGTTCCACCCCGTCGCTGACCGGTATGCCACACGCTGCGATCAGCAGCGCAAACGAAACCGCCACGGGGATCGGCCGGAAGCGGCGCCGACCGATCCGGTGACGGCGGCGGCCGTTCCGTCTGATGCTGGTCATACCGCCATCTCCTCGGTGTCGTCCGCACCTTCGCCGATGGGGAATTCAACGACGAACCGGGCGCCGGACAGGTTGTCCACCCGGTCGGTGACCCAGACCCGCCCCTCGTGCAGCCGGACGTGTTCGGCGACCAGTGAAAGGCCGAGGCCCACGCCGGTGTCGGTGCCTCGGCTTCCGGCATCGGAGGTGGTCCTGCTGAACCGGTGGAAGATCAGCTGCCGGTCGGCCATGGGGACACCGGGGCCGCGGTCCTCAACAACGATCTGCGCATAGTCCCCGATCTGGCGGAACGAGATACCGGTTGCACCGCCGCCGTACTTCTTTGCGTTGTCGATCAGGTTGGTGACCACCTGGGCCATCCGCCGTTTGTCCGCCATGACCACCAGATCCCGATCCTTCTCCGGATGGTTGAGCTCGATCTCCGGGCTCCGTGACTGGGCGATCACGTTGAAGAGAAACTCCGACAGGCCGAAAGCGCTGGCGTCCAACTCGACCGCGCCGGCATCCATGCGGGAGATCTCCAACAGGTCCTCCACCAGGTTCTCGAACCTGGTCAGGTCGTCCCGGAGCAGGTCGACCGCGGTCTGCGCCACGTCCGGCAGGGACGCCTTACGCCGCTCCAGCACCTCAAGGGACGCCGTCAGGGTCATCAGCGGCGATCGCAGCTCGTGGCTGACGTCCGATGCGAACCGCTCGTCGCGCTCGATTCGGGTACCGAGCGCGTCGACCATGTCGTTGAACGACGAGCTGAGCACCGCAAGGTCGGGGTCGGTCTGCAGGTCCAGCCTGGTCTTGAAGTCCCCGGCCGCAATGGCCTGGGCCGCGGTGGAGATGCGGCTGACCGGGGCAAGCGCCCGCCTGGCCGAGTAATACCCCAGTCCGGCGCCTGCCAGACTGGCCAGGACCGCAACCCCGATGAGGATTCGCCGCAGGTCGGTCAGGGTGGACTCCAGATCGCCCAGGGGCAGGACCTCGTAGTATTTGGCGTCCAGGTCCTCGAAGGAGATCCCGATCACAAACCGGGTTTCGGTCCCTTCCTCGTCCTGGGCCTGGAACCGGACCTTGGCCAGCTGTTCGTTGACGATCGCCTCCCGCAGCGCCAGCGGCAGATCCTGCTCGATGAGTTGGCCGACCAGGGTGTTGTCCGGAGAGATCAGCAGCGGTCTACTGCCGTTGGACCGCCGAACCTGGACCTCGATGATGTCGGCGTAGAGGCGCTCCCGGACCTCCAGGTCCTGCTCGAGCGCGGCGCTTTCGAGGAACTTGCGGACCTGGGTGGCGTTGGCGATGAATTGATCCTCGGCCCCGTTCTCCTCAACCGAGAGCAGCCGGTTCAGGGCGATGGTGTAGCTGGAGAGGGCGACGGCCAGCGACAGCAGGAGCGCGCCGAAGGCGTAGGCCAGGGTCACCCGTGCAAACAGACCCTGCCACCACCGTCGTTCGTTCATACGGCTCTTATGTTAGGGCTGCAGTTTGTAGCCCAACCCGCGGGACGTCACGACATAGCGGGGGCTTGCCGGATCGCTCTCCACTTTGGTCCTGAGCCGCCGGACATGCACATCGACCAGCCGACCGTCGCCGAAGTAGTCGTATCCCCACACCCGCTCAAGCAACACCTCACGACTGAAGACCTTGCCCGGCTGGGATGCCAGCTCGACCAGCAGCTTGAACTCCGTCTTGGTCAGGTGGAGTTCCTCGTCGTTCTTCTTGACCACACCCTCCTCGGGGCTGATCTCCAATTCGCCGACCTTTATCTTCTGCAGGTCGCCGGGCTCAGAGGAGCGGGCCCGGCGGAGCATCGCCCGGATTCTGGCCGACAGTTCCTTCGGGGCGAACGGCTTCGTGAGATAGTCGTCGGCCCCGGCCTCCAGCCCGGCGACGACATCATGGGTGTCGGAACGGGCCGTGACCATGATGATCGGGACGTCGCTGCCCCGCCGGATGGACCGGCAGACCTCAAACCCGTCGATGCCGGGAAGCATGATGTCGATCAGGACAACGTCGGCGGGGGCGTCGTTGAACGAGTCCAGTGCGGCCTCCCCGGTGCCGGCCTCGATGACGTCCCAACCCTCCTCTTCAAGAGCGAGGGTCACTGCCTGGCGGATTCTCTCGTCGTCTTCGACGGTCAGTATTCGTGTTCCCACGGTATGCATGGTGCCCCATAGCGGAGCGTTCTTGCTGGCATATGGCCAGAAAGTCCGAAAAAATCCGGTCCGAGCAGCCCGTGAGCAGGGTTTTTGTCCGGTTTTGGGTCCGATTGTCAACCGTTGGCCGTCGAATTGTCTCCCAATCGATCAGCGTTCAGCGCCCGAAGGAGATCGGAGAGCTCGGCGTGGATGGCCGGTGAAGCAGCGATGACAAACGCCTCGGTGGGTGCCGCCCCGCGCAGGTTGTCGACAAGGGCGCCCGCCTCGGCGGCGATCAGCCACCCGGCTGCGAAGTCCCAGGAGTTGAGGCCCACCTCGAAATAGGCGTCAACGCGACCGCTGGCCGCATTGCACAGGTCCAGTGCGGCCGAACCCATGCGGCGAATATCCCGGACCTGGGGGAGCAGCTGGGCGACAACCGCAGCCTGATGCCGCCGCCGTTCCGCCTGGTAACCGAAGCCGGTGGCGAGCAGGGACGAGGCGAGATCGGGGGGTGAGGCCACGGAGATCGCCTCACCGTTCCGGGTTGCGCCGCCGCCGAGCCGGGCGGCGTACAACTCGTCGATGGCCGGGTTGTACACGACCCCGATTCGCATCACCCCGTCCACCGCCGCACCGATCGACACGGCGTACGCGGGGATGTCGTAGAGGTAGTTCGTTGTGCCGTCGATCGGGTCGATGTACCAGACCACACCGGAGGTGCCGGTGCGGTCGGTGCCCTCCTCGCCGACGATGCCGTCATCGGGACGGTTCTCCGTGATGCCGGCCACGACGATGGACTCGGCAAGCCGGTCACCCTCGGTAACCGGGTCGGTCGGTGATGACTTCGTCGTTGCGGTGGCCACCGCCTCCGCCCGGGCAGACACGACGGCCGCGCCGGCCTTGCGGGCCAGGGACGTTGCCAGATCGAGGAGTTCGACGTCGAGGTTCACCGGCCCGTTCCGCACCGGCGCGGATGTGTCAGCCACGCTCGGCTCCTTCGTCGGCCCCCGCATCGCCGACGTCGTTGTCAACGGCGGGGTTGCCGATGCTGCCACCGTCGGTATCCGAACCCGCGTCGGTTGTGGTGTCTCCATCGCTGGTTTCACCGCCGCTGGTTTCACCGTTGCTGTTCTCTCCGCGAGTGGAGCTGCCGGCCACCGTCTCGTCGTGTTTCGCCTCGGGGTGCTCCACGCTTCGCCACTCGTTCATGGCCCGGAGGGTCAGGTTGGCCAGCGTGCCGACGCCGATGGCCCCGGTCAATCCACCGATCACCGCACCGGCCACCGCTCCGGTTGAGCCGCCCATCAGGTCACCGATGCCGTAGCCGACCAGTGCACCGAGCAGCCCGCCGACCAGGACGGCCACAAACGCCAACCATCGGGCGGACTCCGGGGGTGCGGCGTCGATCGGCTCCGGCGCGACGAGGTCCTGGAACGGCAGGTCCTGGTATGGCAGCGGTGTGTCGTCCCGCGTCGGTTGAATCTCGTCGGTCACCACGGTCGATTCTATTGCCCGCCGGGGAGCATCGGTCGGTGGTCGGACCGGATCGACCGGGCGCAGTGACGCGGATTTGCGGTAAGACTGTCGTACCGGCCGTCGGGGACCTGAGAGGACACACCAATGGCAAACGGGGACAAAGGGGCAACCGGCAATGCGGGCAACGGCGCGCAGCACGGTCACCCGCCACCCGAGCTGCCCCCGATTGGCGCCGACGGGCTGCGCCACTGGCAGGTGGCCGGTGGCGTTGTCGCCGACGAACGTGGTCTGTTGCTGGTCGAGAACCTGCGACGAAACGGCTCGACGGACTGGAGTACACCCGGCGGAGTGGTCGACCGGGGTGAAACCTCCCGACAGGCTCTGTCTCGGGAGGTCAGGGAGGAGACCGGGCTGGACGTCCCCGATTGGCTCGGGCCGATCTACCGGGTCGAGGTGAAGGCGCCGGACGCCGGCTTTTTCCTGCAGGTCGAGGCGTTCCGGGCCGAGACGTTCTCCGGGGAGATCAACATCGAGGACCCGGACGGCATCGTGATCTGCGCGGAGTTTGTCGACCTGGTGCGGGCCCGGGCGCTGCTCGGTCAGACCCCAAGCCCCTGGGTCGGAGAACCGCTCCTGGCCCACGTCGAGGACGGCGTCACCGACGGGCGGGTGTTCCGTTACCTGGTTGAGGGCAAGCGGGGCGAGGAACGACGGATCACTCGATCCCACGACGGGTGACCGGTCCGGCCATGGCAACACCCCCTGGCGGGCAGGAGCCGACAATCCTCCACGTGGACATGAACGCCTTCTACGTGTCGGTCGAGGTCCGCCAGGACCCGTCGCTCCGGGGCAAACCGGTGGTTGTCGGCGGTACCGGCAACCGGGGTGTCGTCGCAGCGGCATCGTATGAGGCGAGGGTGTACGGCGTCCGCTCCGCCATGCCGTCAAGCCGGGCGAGACAGCTGTGCCCGCAGGCGATCTTCCTCTCCGGTGACCACCGCCTGTACGG
>JBCCGJ010000132.1:0-14829 GCA_039029335.1 Actinomycetota bacterium
CATGGTGGTGATCCGGCGCCGGGGCCGGCGGTTCCTCACGGTCTGGTCCATGTCCGGACCGCTCGGAGTGTGATACCGGCGGCCGCCGGGCGGCGAAGTCAGCCTTCCGGCATCCCCGAGCTGTGATGCTCGATGATCTTCCAGCCACCCTCGTCCCTGCGATACAGGTAGCTGAACCGGGCGGTTGCCTGCGTGCCGTCGCCGAAGCTGAAGGTGTACACGCCGGCGTTGCTGGCCAGGTTGTCGGTCAGCGAGCGGGTGTTCGCCTCTTCGATGACACCGACCGGTTGCTTGGCGAGGAATCCGACGAAGTAGTCCCGGATCTCGTCGTGGTTGTGGCGGACCTGGTTCGACAGCGTCGGCAACAGAACCGCGTCCGGGGCGTAGAGCCCGGTCACCTGGTCCGGATCCTCGGTGCGGAGGGCCTCGTTCCAGGTGTCGAACAGTCCAGCGATTTCTTCGTGTGTCACCCGCTGAATCGTATCCGGACGTTCGACGCCCGACGGCTCCCCGGCGCGGTGGTCAGCGGGGGCTGGTGGTGCGATCGATCCAGTGCGAGCCGATTCCGGACGTGAACCCGCCATCGACCACGATGTGCTGGCCGTTCAGCCAGTCGTGCTCGCCGATGGCCAGCCAGGTCAGGACCTGGGCGATGTCGTCCGGCTGGGCATGGCGGCCGATTTGGTTGTGGATCCAGTCCATCTGCTCGGCCCCGACCTGTTGGGTGAAGTCGGGAAAGATCGGCGTCTCGACCGGGCCGGGCCCCACGTCGTTCACCTGGATGCCCCGCTCAAGTCCTCGGCCGGCGAGGCGCATGGTGTAGACAACCACCGCTTCCTTGGAGAAGGTGTAGGGGTCGGTGCCGCAGGTCTCGCCGTTGGCCGCCCACCAGTCGGCGCCGGTGGCGAAGTCAGGGGTGTCGAGCAGCTCGGTGTGTTTGTCGTACCGCTTCTTCCACTGGTTCCCCGCGATGGACGCCACGTTCACCACGGTGCCGCCGTCGGCGAGCCGATCCCACAGCGCCTCGGTCAGATGCCGGAGTCCGAGGGTGTTGACCGCCAGCACCAACTCGGACGGAACGGTGCCGGGAACGCCGGCGATGTTGAGCAGCGAGGCGTAGGACCCGTCGAGTTGTGCCACCACCTCGTCGATGGATGCCGGGCTCGAGAGGTCGCAGTGGTGGTGGGCGCTCGCCCCGTCGGGCGCGTCCTTGATGTCGAGCGAGATGACCTCCCGCCCCGCATCGACGAGGCGTTTGGTCGTCGCGTTGCCGATCCCCGTCGAGGAGCCTGTCACAATCACCGGTCCATCTGCTGCCATCGCCAGATCCTAGAACGATCCGATCACTCCGGGCGACTGGACGGCGTCCGGCAGGACGGTGTGGTCAGGAGCCGACACCGGACCCGGGCCTCGACGGACCCGAGCGAGGGTTAGACCAGGCCGAGCGAGCGGGCCAGGAATTCGGTCTCCGGCTCCGGTTCGACACCAAGCTCGGCCACGACGGCCACGGCGCGCTCCAGTGCTCGGCGGGCCGCCGTCCGGTCGCCCTGGGCGAGGAAGCAGCCGGCCCGGAGCCGGTGGAGCGACTCCGACCACTCGTCGACCAGGAGGCCTCGCCGGCACAGGTCGTTGGCCCGCTCGGTCTGACCGGCGGCCACCAACAGCTCCCCGGCGCGGCCGACGCAGCGGATGAATGCACTCCGGAGCCGCTCCGATTCGAGTTCAACCCACAGGCCCGGCACCGAACCGCCCAGCAGTTCGCCACCATACAGATCGGCGGCCTCGGCCAGGGTCTCGGCCGCCTGCCGGGCGAGGCCGGTGCTGTCGAGGCGGAACCCCTCGACCACCAACTCGTCGAACCGCCACACGTCGACCACCAGCATCGGATCCCGATGGAGGGTGATCCGACCGCCGGCGTCGGTCCGGAGGAAGAACGGGGCGGTGCCCTTGCGGTCCGGCTCGAGCATGCTGCTCAGGTAGCTCATGGTGACCTTGAGGTTGTTCCGGGCGTCGTCGAGCCCGCTGTCCGGCCAGAGCGAGCGGGCCAAGGTGTCCCGCTGTGTTTCCGGCTCCACCACAAGATGGGTCAGCAGCGTGCGAACCCGTTCACGCCGCCAGTTCGGATCGTCGACCGGCCGATCGTCCACCAGCAGCGACGCCGGGCCCATGAGCCGGATCTCCATTCGGCGCCGAGGCGGCACCGGAAGGCCGCGCAGCCGGACACGGGCCGCCTTGGCCAGCTCCGGGGTCGCGGCCCGCCCGTCGGCCAGGCGCCCGAGCGCCGGCACCGCCGCCTCGCCAAGTCCGTCGAGTACCTCCGCCGCAGCCACGTCGCCACCGGATGCGGCGACCAGCGCAGCCTCGGTCATCCACGGCAGCGGCAACACACCTCGCAGCCGGTGGTCCCGCCAGTCGACGGCCAGCAGCGCGTCGATCTCGCCGTGGTGCCGCCATCTGGCGAAGGCGTCGATCAGCGCGATCTTGTCGTCGTAGGGCGGCGGCCACGCGCCCTCGTGCACGTCCGACCGTTCGGGTGCCAGCACCCGCAGCAGGGCCGCGTGACCGAAGGCCAGCTGAAAGCAGTCGAGCGGTGCCGGGCTCAGCGTGTCCGCCATGGCCCACGTGAACTCCCGGGCCGTCTCCTCGTCACCTTGGCGGAGCGCATACAGCGCGTGGGCGTGATCGGCTCCCGTGGCACCGGCCTCCCGCTGGAGCCGGACGAGCAGCTCCGCCGCGGCCCGGGCCTCGGCCGGTGTGCCGTGGGCGGCCAGAAGGGCCAGGCGGCCGGTGGCCAGGATGTAACGACTGAAGGTTGCGGTCAGGGCGCGGTACCCGCCCGGCGATGATTCGAGGAGCTGCATCGTCTCCTCGAGGTCACCGTCGGCCATGGCGGCCTGGATCAGCACGCTGTTGAAGTTCATCCGCAGCGCCCCGGTCTTTTCCCGGTGATCGCGTAGGAGCCGTCTGGTCCGCCCGATGTCGCCCAGCTTCACTGCGGCTGACGCTCGGAGCCACCGAATCATGTCGCCCCAGTAGTCGTCACGCTCCAGCACCGCCGGGCGGGCGTCGACCAGTGCAACCAGGTCGTCGAACCTTCCTTCCAGCTGGGCCTGCTGGCACGCGGCCAGCAGCCACCCCTCCTCCCCGTCCGGCACGCCGACGGCTCGCAGCCGATCCGTCTCCCGGGTGATCCGGTCCAACTCGTCAAGATCCCGGCGCCACGCCGCCTCCCGGCCGAGGTGCAGAAGTGCGATCGCTTCGATCTCCGACTCACCCTCGGACGCCAGCTCCTCGCTCAGTGCTCGGAGCCGATCCGCGGTCCGGCTGTCGTGCTGGAGATCGTGTACGGCGGCGGCCAGCCGCCCTTCCGGGCTGGTCGAGGGGAGGCGGTCGGCCCACCGTCTGACCGCACTGGTCGTGACCGCGGCGTCCACCAGGTTGAGCGCCCGACGGACAAGGGCTGCCGCCCGATCCACATCCTCACCGGAGAGGTACAACTCGAACGCCCGCTCGTGATCGCCCCGGTCCTCGGCCAGCTCGGCCGCAGCGGCGTATCCGGCTCGTCGGACCTCCGGTGGCGGGGAAAGGTGGTCGGCCCACAGTTCGTGAATCTCGACCCCCGTCCGATGGCGCTGCACCAGCGGCACGGTGGCGGCCAGCTCCTCCAGATCGACCGGCCGTCCAACGACCCGCTCGGCCAGCTCCGGATCGACGTCCCGTAGCGGCGCCAGACGAACCAGCACGTCCCGAAGCTCGGGGGTGAGACCGGCCAGCACCTCCTCGTCGACGAAGTCCGCAGAGCGGAGACCCCGGGCGGCCATCTCGGCAAGTGCCGGCCAGCCTCCCGTGGCGGCCAGGGCGGTGCGGTCCACCTCTCGTGCCTCGGCGAACCGATCGAGCTCCTCGTCGGTGAAGGCCATGTCGGTCTCGGAGAGCCGCTCGCCCTCTCCGGTGGCGAGCAGCCGGCTGATCGGTACCGGTATCGATCGTCCGGAGAGCACCAGGTGGCCGTTGGTCGGTAGCTCGTCCAACAGTCGCACCAGCTGCGCCGCGCCCGTGCCGTCTGGATCGAGTCGGTGGATGTCGTCGATGATCAGGGCGACGTCGGCCGGGGCCGCAGCCAGGATCGCCTCCGCCGGTGGTGCCGGACCGTCGAGTGCGGAGCGGATTGCCCGGTCGAGGATGCGGCCGTCGTCATGTTCCGGGAGACAGCGAAGCAGAACATCGGTCCCCTGCGGCGCCAGGCGATTGTCGGCCACGGCCCTGGTCAGGAGCCGGGTCTTGCCAAAGCCGGCCCCGGCCTCGACGACCGTCAGGCGGCGGCGAAACCGACCGGCCAGCACCGCACTCAGGCGGTTGCGGGTGAGGTCGGTCTCCATGGCCCCCGACCCTAGCCAACCGGGCCGGATAGCCCTGCTTTCGGCCGGTTTCGGTCGATTTCTGGCTGGTTGCGGGCCCTCGCTACCGGCTCGCTAACCGGCATCGGTGACGGTTGACGGCGAAGACACGAAAGACGACGCGCTCCGAGCGAGCGAACGAGGAGAGACCGATGTATCGAACGAGACGGCTGGTGGCTGCGGTCGTCGCCGCAACTCTGCTGGTGGCGGCCTGTGGCGACGGCGATGAGGACGAGGCGGGCGCAGCGGAGGTGGAAGCGGCCGAGTCGGCCGAGGAGGTCGAGTCGGACGAGGACGCCGAACCAGAGGAGGAGCCGGCGACCACCACAACCACCGAAGCATCGACCACCACAACCGAGGCGCCGACAACAACCGTGGCTGTGCAGGAAGCCGACGATACGGACGATGAGGCGGATGACACGACAGCTGATGCTGCCACCCGGGAGGACGGTTTCCCCGAAACGCCGGTTGCGGCGTTCCTGTCACAGACCTACCGGTTCGGCGCCGAGCAGGGTGTGCCGGACGCCGACCAGTTGCCGTTCCCGGCCAACACGGTTTCGGTTCACTGGTATCAGAGCGATGGGGCGTACGTGGTGGTGTACGGCGGTCTCGACTCGAGCCTGGCGCTGTGCCCCGGTAACTCGATCATGCTGCCGGCCGGGTTCGACTTCATATCGAACGCCCCGCTCAACAACGCCGACTGTTCGTTTGCCCCCACCATTGCCGCCGCGCCCCAGGGGGTGGTGACCTGCGACGGGTACGTGTCGTACGTGACGCTGATCCCGGCCGGCACCGAGGGTGTGCTGTTCGGCACCATCGAGCTGATGGTCGACGGAGTCGGTGTGGGATTGACCAGCCAAGCCCCGGCCGACCCGACCAACATGCCGGAGATCAGCCGAGGCCTGATCGACTGCTGACCACTTTGGCCGGAGCCGGTTCGAGTGTCGGCGCCGGTGCGGACGGATGCGGATGCGGATGCGACCAGGGGGCATCGTGGAAGGTCACGGACAAAGGGGACAAGACGATCAGCTGTCCGGTGGTTCGGCTGAGAGCTCACCCGGCGATGCGCCCTGGCGGTTCGAACAGGCGACCCTGGAGGCCGAGGTGGTCGGTACCGATGGACTGCCCCTCGACTTCCGGTCGGTCATCGAGCTCTACGAGCGGGCCCGGGTCGGCATCGACCCGGGCGATCCCCGGGCCCGACTCACGGAGAGCGGCTCGCTCCTGTCGGCCCGTCGGGGGGTCGCCGTGCTGCGGTCACCCCCGATTCGGACCGGCCGAGGTGATGGTCAGCTGATCGATGAGTGGGCCCGACGCGAGGTGACCTTGCTGGACCGCCACCTTCCGATTGAAGGACGGGTTCAGACGCTCGGCCCGCCTCGGCTTGAGGAGCTTGCCCCGGCCAGCGACGACACGACCTCCGGGAGGGATGGTCCCGCCCGTCCGCCGACGGTGGTGGGCGGGACCGGCGTCGAGGGCAGCAGCGCGGGAGAGGGACCTGCGCTGCTGCCCTACGAGGCGTTGGCTGCCGGCTGGGCCGGAACGGGGTGGCAGGCGGGCGTGGTGGTGGTTGCGCCCCTGGTCGTGGTGATCGGACTGGTCGACGGCACCTCTACCTATAGTGCGGTCCCGCTCACCGCTGTCCCCGATGTCGTGGCGCTTCTCGATCAGGCAGACCTTGCCGGTTTACGGTCACTCGCCACCCCGGTCACGATTCTGTCCCGCCACTGGCGACTCAACAGCCCAACCCGGTCGACCCGACTCGGCCCAAGGCGAGGGTTCCTCCGCCACCTGTCTCAATAGATCCGGGCCCTGGTCGCCACGTCGAGCCGGTATATTCCCTGGTGGAGGTGTCTGAGTACCTGGTGGGCTCCCCCGCCTTCAAAGCGGGCGTACGGTGTGATCCATCGTAGGCGGGTTCGATTCCCGTCCACCTCCGCCAAAACTTCCTCTCCGCCCAACCCCACCGCCGCGGCTCACCCACGGCGTCCTTAGCGGTCTGCGTCCGTGCTCGCCGCTGATGGGGAGCTGAGGAGCGCCGCAACCTGCTCGACGGTCACGGCACCGGCGTTCCCCGCCCGACCGGCGAGGTAGTGGGCGACCTCCTCGGCCGACAGGTCCCAGGTGGCCATCAGCCCTCGGCCGACCACCTCCAGGTAGGCCGGGCCGGCGGCGTTTTGGTCCGGTAGCGCGTCGCCGGTGATGGTGGCCACCGGCACCCCCTCCAACCGTCCAAGATACTCCAGCCGCCGATACCAACCCCGACCCAGGTCCAGGTGACCGTCGGCCTCCAGCCCGGCAACGTTCAGGTCCGGGCCGGTGGTCCCGCCGTTCTCCTGGGCCCACACGTCGGCCAGCTGTTCCTCGGTGATCAACCAGGCTCGGCCGAGCGTGTCCCCCTCGATCACTGTGTGGGGGTCAACGAACGCCACCCCGCCACCACTCCATCCCTTCGACTCACCGTTGAACGACAGCAACCGGTCGATCCGATACGGCCTGCTGTCCAGCGGGTCGGCGGCATTGCGGGCGCCGTGTTGCTGCCGCCCGGAGATGGGAACCGGCCCACCCCGGAGATAGGTGAGGAACCGGTCCTCCAACAGATTCGACCCGTAGGCCGCATACCATATGTGCACCGGCTCACCCTAGGCCCTCGCCGGCCGGCGGGCCGAAGCCGGCGACGGTAGCGCCAACCAAGAACGGCGACCGCAGGAGCAACCACGGGCGACAAACCGCGCCCGGCGAATCACGAACACGAACCCACCAAAGCGAACCCACAACACGGACCGCCAACCACTAGTCTCGGCTCCGATGAACACACGACGCAGGCTGTTTGCCGCTGCCGTGGCGCTGGTTCTGCTGCTGACCGGCTGCACGGATGACGGGACCGAGAACGCCGACGAGCCCGCCACCGGGCTCACCGCCGACGGCTCCGATTCAGCCGACGGCGACGACACCGACAACACGGACGACATCGACAACACCGACGGCGACGGCGACGGCGACGGCGACGACCAGGGTGACCCCGATGCAGACGGACAGGAGGGCGACGACGAGGACCCGACAAGCACCACGACGTCGGACGCCGCCTCACTCGGGGACTCGGCCGAGCAGGCCGACACCGACAGCACTGACGGCAGCACCAACGAAGACCCCGACGAGACCGTGGCGCCGCCACCGTCCCTGGTGCCCGAGGACTTCTGCGAGCCGACCCGGGTCGACGGGCAGGCCATCCGGTTCCAGGCCGGCGCCGAGCAAGCAGTCCTCCGGTCTCCCGCCGAACCCGGCCAGTCGGACCTGTACAGCGTGCAGGTGGCGGACAGCCAGATCCTGAACGTGGCCATCACCTCCGACAACGACGACGTGGTCGGCACGCTGCTACCACCCGACGGATTCTTCATCCCCGGCGTGTTCACCGATACCGCAGTGACGGACACCCAGGCCGGCAACTACTGGATCTGTGTGATCTCCGGTGACGTGAGCGACCGGTACGAGTTAGTCGTCTCGGTCATCAACAACAACTCCCCCACCAAGGTCATCGCCCCGTGGTGCGGGGACAACGTCAACGACCGGGGCGAGATCCGATTCGCCGCCGGCGCCTCCTCCGGGCAGGTCGACGACGCAGTCATCCTGGGCGAACGCGACCGCTACACCCTCGACGCCGGGGCCGGACAACGGTTCCGGGGTGAACTCTCTGCCGCCGAGGCCAACGCCGCGTTCCAGCTTCGGGCACCCTCCGGCATCGTCATCCTGGACATCGAGACCACCACAAACACCGAAGGCTTCTCGATCGAGCTGCCGGAGTCCGGGGTCTACGAACTGTGTGTGGGCGGCACCCGCGGCAACGCCACCTACACGATCGATATCATCATCGAGTAGCACCAGCGGCCCGCCGTCGAACTACCCATGGACACGACAAATCGGCCCGACCGGGAACGGCGGGCCGGATCCAGGACCGGGGTTAGACGGCCAGCAGGTCCCGAGCGCCGGTGTCCGAGGACGGGTGCCGGAGCTTCGACATGGCCCGAGCCTCGATCTGGCGGATCCGCTCCCGAGTGAGGTTGAAGTACTCCCCCACCTCTTCGAGCGTCCGCGGCTCACCGCGGTCAAGGCCGAAGCGGAGCTTAAGGATCTCCCGCTCACGCTCGTCAAGGGGAGCGAGCAGCCGGGAAATCTCATCGGGCAGCAGCGCCGTGGCGGCAACCTCGAACGGCGAATCGGCGGAGCGATCCTCCACGACGTCACCGAGTTCTGCATCTCCGTCCTCACGGAGCGGCTCCGAAAGGGAGAGCGGCTCTGCGGCAAAGCGAAGCGCCTCGGTCACCTTGTCCTCCGGCATCTCCACCTCAACGGCGAGTTCCGTGAGGGTTGCCGGACGGCCGTACTTGAGTTCGAGCCGGGCCCGAGCCTTCTGCAGCCGTGCCAGGGTGTCACCGGCGTGCACCGGCAGGCGGATGGTCCGGCCGGTGTTGGCGATGCCACGGGTGATGGCCTGGCGGATCCACCACGTTGCGTAGGTGGAGAACTTAAAACCCTTGCGCCAGTCGAACTTCTCAACGGCGTGCATCAGGCCGAGGTTGCCCTCCTGGATGAGGTCCAGCAGCGGCAGGCCAGAGGCCTGATACTTCTTGGCGATGGAGACGACGAGGCGAAGGTTGGACTGCACAAACGTCCGCTCCGCCTCACGACCCTTGCGGATGGTGCGGCGCAGCTCACGCTTGCGGGGCGCGGCCAGATCCTCGGTGGCTTCAAGCTCCTCGGTGGCGGCCTTGCCGCCCTCGATCGCCTGGGCGAGGCGCACCTCATCCTCTTTGGTCAGTAGCGGATACTGACCGATATCGGTGAGGTACAGCCTGACGAGATCTTCTTCGTCCCGCTCGACGCGCTCCTTAGCCAAGGAATCCTACCTCTCGTCCAGACGGGGAGAGTACCTGCCCCGCCGCCATCGATTGCCCAAAGCGTAACAACCGAGGGCGATTTTCACGTGGTCCAATTGTATTCGCCATCACCGACATTGCAGTGCTGAAATTCCGCAGATTTCGTGACGTCAAGTATAGAACACTTCTCGGCACGCTTTACGATTCGCTTGAGCGGCCGATGTACGGCCGCCGGAACGGACGGGGGCAGCCAATGTCGGAGACAGCACCGGAAGCATCGGAGACACCATCCGGAGCGTCGGAGACCGGGATCGATTCGGATGCGACGGACCCGGCATCGCCCGATGAGATGGAACCGGTGATGGTCGTGCTGAGCTTCCGCACCGACCAGCCCGCCGCCCTGATGGAGGTACTGGCCCAATATGTCGTCCTGAGCCGAGGCCAGCCGGGCTGTCGCAACATCGACTACGTGGCCTCGGTCACCACCCCCGACCGGTTGCTGATCATTGAGAAGTGGGAGTCGGCCGACACACAGCGGGCCCATTTCGACAGCCAGGCCATGGTGGACATGGCAACCAACACCGTGCCGCTGCTCAAGGCCGAACCGGACATCGACCTCTTCGAAGGCATCTCCATGCACGACCTGGCCTGAGCCGGGCCTGACGGGCGTATCGGGGCCGACTATCCCCCGGTGACGACTGTGTCGACCGCTCCGTCCGACAGCTCGACGATCTGGGCGAAGGTCAACTCGTCCGCGGCCCACAGCTGATCGAACGCCCGGTCGGCGACATCGCTGAACCCGTGCCGGTTCCGGAAGTTGTACAGGTACCGCGGCTGGTGGATGCGCATGCCGTGCCGGGAGACCCGACCGAACAGGTTCACGTCCCATGCCATCCGATGGGCATGGGAGAGCTTCGCATCAAGCTCCGGTGCGCCAAAGCTCTCCGACAGTCGGTCGGACAGCTCGAGGAACAACCGGATGAACGTGATGTTCGTCTCCAGATCACCGACGGTCCGGGGCTGCCTGTAGTTCTCCAGCGCACCGCCGTCGACGGCAAGCTCGACCGGGTCGACCGAAACGATCTTCACCCGGTTGGTGGCCTGGTCCTCATCGACGGTAACCGCGACGTCGAGGTCGTCGGGCAGCGGCGCCACGCTCTCCAACGCACGTTGGGCCACCGTGTGGATCAACTCACGGTCGAAGTCGACCTTGGTGAACGTCTCGGGCTCGATGGTTATCACTAGCCGCGACCTCCCCCGCCGGTTACCCGGCGACCGGTTCGGCGTCCGGGTCGATCTCGAACGAACCTATGGAGTCCGGTCCGACCGCTCCCCCGGCGGCGACCATCAGCTTGTTCAGCTTGGCCTGATGGGCGGTTGCCCGGTCGACCTCCTCCGGCGTTTCGATGAGCGACTGGATGATCATCTCACCCTCCCGCCACTCCTCCATGTCGTCCTGGAGGCAGAAGTTCAACGAGCGGATCGTCGGCGCGTCGGTGATCTGCGACGTGTTGTTCAAGTGGTAGGTGTAGGCGGCGATCAGGTGAGGCAGGAGGACCCGGTACAGGCCGACCAGCTTCTCGATGGTCAGGTCGGCCGCCTCCGGTTCTCCCATGGCTTCGATGAACGCCTCCATCTCCGGGTTGGGCGGCAGCGTGAGCCGATCCGGATTCATCTCCCGCAACTCCGGCAGCCGCTTGTGCCACAGCTCGGAATGGAAGGCGTGGTGGTAGCAGTGGGTACCGAGGCGGAGCTTGATGTCCAGCTCTGGGACCGTCGCAACCCAGCCGCCCATCAGCTCGAAGATGCGCATCTCCAGCCACTTGTAGTGGCCGACCCGCGTTGCCGTCTCCTCCACCGAAAACCTGCCGGGTATCTCCCGACGATCCCACGGAGCGAACGGCGTACGGGGCTTTGAAGGATCGGCCATGGGTGAGGAGGGTACCTGAGCCGCCCCTGGCAAAGCCAGCTGCCGGTACGGTGGTTGGCCATGGACAACGGCGCCGATCACCACCCGCAATCCTCCGACACGCCGCTGCTGGACTTTGCCGGCCGAACCGTGGTCATCACCGGGACATCGTCCGGCATGGGGGCTGAGGCGCTCCGCCGATTCCTGGCCGCCGGAGCGAACGTTCATGCACTGGACATCGTCGAGCTGGCGGCGCAATCAGCCGTTGATCCAACAGATGACGGGACGACAGCTACGGCCGGCAGCTGCACCTTCCATCGGTGCGACATCGGTGACCGGACGGCGATCGACTCGGTCATGACGGAGCTGCCGAACCGGGTCGACAACCTGATCAACTGCGCCGGAGTGCCGAACGGTGGCCGATTCGACGGGGAGCAGGTGATGCGGGTCAACTGGCTGGGCCTCCGGTATCTGACCGAAGCACTCCTGCCCCGCATGACCGACGGCGGCTCGGTGGTTCACATCGCCTCCACCGCCGGGCGGGCCTGGGCCAAGCGGGTCGCCGAGCATCGGGAGCTGATGGCCGCCTCCACCTTCGACGAAGGCCTGGCGTGGATGGCCGCAAACCCAGACGCCTACGGCGACGGCTATGTCTTCTCGAAGGAGGCGGTGCAGTACTACACGATGTGGCGGGCGGTGCAGCTGCTGCCGGAGGGGATCCGGATGAACAGCATCTGCCCCGGCATCACCGACACCAGCATCATCGGGGACTTCCGGCGGGGCATGGGCGAGGATCTGATCGATCATGCCGCCGCGGTGGCCGGGCGGTTCGCCCATCCGGCGGAGATGGTGCCGGCCATGCTGTTCCTGGCCGACGGCAACGCCTCCAGCTACATCAACGGGGTCAACCTCAACATCGACCGAGGTACCGGGGCGGCCCGGGAGTCGGGCCAGTCCGATCCGGCACTGATCTGGGGTACCGGGTGAGCGGACCGCTCACGTGATCGATCAGGGCGTTGTCGCCGATCTGACCGGGCGGGACGTGGTGGACCTCACGCCACTGCGGGGTGGCGACGTGGCCGAGTCGTTCCGGGTCACCCTGTCGGACGGCTCAATCGTGTTCGCCAAAACACACCGGAACCCGCCTCCGGGGTTCTTCACCACCGAGGCCTGGGGTCTGCGGTGGCTCCGGGACGCGGGGTCGTTGCCGGTGCCGGAGGTGCTCGGCGTCTCGGACGAGCCGCCGTTGCTGATCCTGGAGTGGATCGACGAGGGCGGCCGGGGCGGATCGGACGAAGCCGCGTTCGGCCGGGCCCTGGCCGAGCTCCACCGGGCCGGCGCGCCGTGCTTCGGGCGGGAGGACCGGCGGACCACGGGCAGTCGTGGCCTGCCGAACGAGCCGACCGCGACCTGGGCCGAGTTTTACAAAACCCAACGGCTGGAACCGCTCGCCCGCCTCGCCGCTGACGCACAGGCGCTCAGCCCGTCTGTGGTGTCCCGGCTGGAAGCGGTGGCAACTCGGCTGGATGCCCTCGGGGGCCCGCCGGAGCCCCCTGCGAGGCTGCACGGAGATCTGTGGGCCGGGAACCGGCTGATCGACCGACAGAGCCGGAGCTGGCTGATCGACCCGGCGTGCCACGGCGGCCACCGGGAGTTCGACCTGGCCATGATGCAGCTGTTCGGAGGATTCGGCCCTGCAGCCTATGCGGCCTATGACGAAGCCTTCCCGCTGGCGGACGGCTGGCCCGATCGGGTGCCGCTCCACCAGCTGGCGCCATTGGTGGTCCACGCCATCAAGTTCGGCGGCGGGTATGCCGGCGCAGTCGACCAGGCCCTCCATTCCCTCGGCGCCTGAACCGGCTGTCTACTACAGGGTCGGCAGGTCCTCGAACGGGAGTGGGGTGTCGGAGCGGAGGCTCGGGAGCTGATCGTTCGACCAGATCTTCCGGCTGAACCTTGGGTTCTTCGATGACATGTCGATCTGGTAGCTGACCCCGGACTCCGGATGTGGCAGGCCGAGAATCTGGCAGAGCCGCTGGGCCAGCCACCGCTCGATTTTGAGCACCACCATCTTCTTACGGAGCCGACCCTGCACGTCTCGGTTGAGCACCGGGGGCAGGGTGTTCAGGGTGAGGATCTCACTGATGGCCGGATTCGCCATCTTCTGTCGCCCCTCTTCACTGGCGTAGAAGTGGGTGACGGCAAAGATCACGCGGCGGGGTTCGAGCCGCCGCAGGAACTCACAGGCCGACACCACGGTGGATCCGGTCCGCACCATGTCGTCGAACAGCACCACGTCACGGCCTCGGACGGCATCCAGTGACGCCTCGCTCTCGGGGTGGAGCGTTATCTCCACGTCCCGCTCCCCCGACCGCTCCTTGTCGAGCATGATGAACGAGGCATCCGACAGGTTGAGCCGGTTCACCATCTCGCTGACAAAACCTCTGGCCCCCTTGTCCGGGGCGCACAGCGCCAGACTGCTCCCGTTCGGCCCGAACTCAACGATGTTCGACTGGTGGAGGTAGTCGAGGTAGACGTCGTAGGGGATCAGATTGTGGAACCGGCCGTCGAAGACTCGCTGAAACTCGTCTCTGACCGATGCCGAGTGGTTGTGGACCGTGACCACCCGGTCGACACCGGACAGGTGCAGCATCTCGGCGTAGAGCCGGGACGAGAACGGCTGCCCGTCGAACTTCTTGCGGTCGTGGACATCGCGTTCGAATTCGGTGGTGCCCTGATCGAGGCCCGGTCCTCGATCCTGGGCGCTGTAGAACAGGTCCGGCTCCACGAGGACAACAGCTTCTGCACCGTTGTCCTTGGCCGCTCGGGCGATGAGCAGGTTTCGCATGGCCAGGTGATTCCGGCTGATGGCCCGGTTTGTGGAGCTGACGATGATGACGGTTTTGCCGATCAACCCCGATCCGATGGCCGACAGGTCCTGCTCGTCGGAGATGAAACGAGGACAGAACTCGGTGTTGGCAAAGGTTTTGATGCTGATCAGGTCGGCGATGTCCTCCGACTGGCCGACGGCGTACGCCACATCGATGGCAAAGGGGTCGTCGGAGAAGTTCCCAACGATCACGACGTCGTCAAGCGTCAAAGCGGACTCCCCCATCGGCCCTCCTGTGTAGCCGAGCGAGCCGGTGATTGGAAACCACCGAAATGGGAAAGCGCCGGAATGGAACGTGCTGGACTGGAACACGCCGGGTCGGGTGCGGCGACATCCTTGTCATGACATTTCCTACCGAGGCGACCGGCCGGAAGCCTACGACCCACTAGGGACAGAATCGGGCGAACCCCTGGGCCCAGATCCTCCCGCCCAAGGTGAAGCCGCCGTTCTTCACGTCTCCGCCGATCCAGAGGCAACCGGTGGTGTCCGTCGCGGCGGTCCAGATGCCCTCGACACCACCGCTGATGTCCCACCGTTTGTCGATGATCTGACCGGTTGTTGCGTCGAACGCTCGGAAGAGCGGATAGTCCGGATCCTCCCAGCAGTGGCAGCCGGCGTAGACGATGTCTCCGTGGATCGAGTCGCCGATCTTCTCCACGAACTGGAAGTCCCCGTCGGATCGGGGCATCTCGGCCACTGTTGCGAACGTGTCGGCGTCGTACACCGTGACCCGGTTGTCCCGATTGTTTGCGGTGAACA
>JBCCGJ010000133.1:0-14807 GCA_039029335.1 Actinomycetota bacterium
ACTGGTCGATGTGGATGAACTGTTTCGGCTTCACCGCCTGGGCCAGATAGTCCGCGTCGACCTCCATCAGGAGGTAGTCGGTCCGGAATTCCGGGAGTGGTGGATTGGCGTCGGTTGTTGTCACTGTTCACCGCCCATCAGTAGGTGGTCCGTCCGACCGTGGATCTTCGCCGGGAGCGTTGGATTGGTGTCGGTAGTCCTCATCTCAACCCTGCTTGATCAACGGTCGGCCGAATGAACTGGTTTCCGCCAATGCCGCCTGGGCCTTGGCATCTCTGATCTTGGTTCGGTTCTGCCACCGGGCCCACATCCAGATCTGGGCACCGAGGAAGACCACGTAGAACAACGTGGCCACGGTGTCGGAGATGGCCCGGTAGGTGATGTCAAAGGGGAACCAGCCACCCTGCGACTGCGGTCGGACGATGTCCCCCACGCCATAGAGGATGCGGTCCGCCCGGAAGCCCCACTCGTTCTCGGCGAGCGTCAGCCACTGGTGGGGGATGACGCCGTAGGCCAGGAACGCCAGGAAGAAGACGTAGGTTGAGCCGACCATGGCTTCACCCCAGGTGACCGGTGTACCGACCGGCCTGCGGTTGCCGTAGGCGAAGATGCCAACCGACATGATGACTGAGACCACGATCGATGTCACCAGGGCAGCCATTCGTTGCGTGCTCCTTCGGGGGTGTGGGTCAGTGGCGCAGTGCCGGTTGGGCTTTCGGGCCGGTTCGGGCTTTCGGGCCGGTTGGTTCTGAGCCGGTTCGGATCTGGACAAACGGGTGGCCTTCACGGGTCTTTACGGGACCTTGTGAAGATGTGCACAAATGTAGTCGGCGCGTCCGAAAAGGGCGCAACCGTAACCGAACATCCATGCGGAGCCGGTAGCACCTGCAACAGTCTGGTAGGAGCAGTTGCGGGCGGCAGCCCTACACCGAGCGCAGCCACACCGACACAGATGAATGCCTCCCCGACCTTAACCCGATGACCATCGGTCACCAACAGGAAAAACGGAGCTTCACCAGTGCGGTTTTGGGAAGGTAACCCACACAGCTGGTGATAGGGATACCGTACTGTTTAAAGAAGTTGTGACGGGTGGCCGAACTCTCCGAATGGCTCGCTAACCTTTCCGCCGCATAGAGTTTCACCCGGCCCCGGATGCTGTTATGCAGTACGGGGACCAACCGCCTCTGGCGGCGGCCGGCGCGAGGCTCATGCCCGCATCAGCTCACCAGAACTCACCAGAACTCACCAGGTCGAACACGATCCCGGAGGACCGTTGACCGAGATCCCGGAACATCTACTAAAGCGGAGCAAGGCGGCGAAAGCCAGCGCTACCGGCGGCGACGCCGGCGGCGCTTCTGACGCCCCTGAGGCAACCCCGGTTGCCGCCGAGTCGGCCGCCCCTGCCGCTGCTGCTCCGGCAACCCCGGCCGCCGACCTTCCGAACCTGGACCCCGAGCCGGAACCGGCAAAACCGGTCCCCCATTTTGTCGCCGCGGCGAACGCTCGCAAGAAGATCCCCATCTGGGTGCTGCCGGTGATCGCCGCGCTGCCCGTCTGGGCCTACAGCTTTGCCGGAACCATGCAGCAGCCCGAGGTCGAGGACGAGCTGCTGATCGTCGCCGAAGAGACCTACATCTCCTGCGCCGGTTGCCACGGGGGCAACGGCGGCGGTGGTGTCGGGTATGCGCTCGACGGTGGGTCGGTGCTTGAGACCTTCCCCGAAGCGATCGACATGATGGTTCATGTGGCCCGCGGGTCAGACGCCATCCTCGATCAGGCCTACGGTGCGGAACGGGCTGACGGCCAGCGCATCTCGGGAGCTCGCGGTCGTGGCCCGATGCCGGCCCAGCTCAACAGTCTGGACATGCTCCACCTCGAGGTGGTCATCTTCCACGAGCGGGCCATCCTCTCCGGGGAGGACACATCGTCGCCGGAGTACCAGGAGTGGATCGAGCACATGCGGGAAGGCCTCGAGTCCGGGGCCAGCGAGCCGATCGACTTGGAGCTGCTGCTCCGCTGCGCCAACCCGGAGTACACCCCGGGCGCAACCGGTGAGGGCGACGAGAACTGCCCCGGTCCCGCTGGTGGTGAAGGGGCCGACGAAGCCGCAGCCGGCTGATCCTGCGAAGTTGCCGCGCCCCCTGCGCGTCCAGCCACCGCCGGTCCCCCGGCCATGGCCAGCGTCGTAACGACAACGCCTGGGAGCGCACGGCCGTCGATTGACTGGCCGCCAGCGTCCCCCGGGCGCGCAGCCCCCACCGACGGCGACCCGCGCTACAGCGACAGACCCCGCAACGCCCCGAAACCCGGGCGCGCAGCCCCCACCGACGGCGGTCCGCGTTACATCGACAAACTCCGCAACGCCCCGAAACCCGGGCGCGCAGCCCCCACCGACGGCGGTCCGCGTTACAGCGACAACGCTCTCGCCCAGGGGTGGCCGGCACCTGTCACTTCGATCGGGGTGGAGCGACGGCGCCACCGTGAGGCCCGACGGAACTGTCGCTGCAAGGCGGACCGCACGTGCTGAACCACAGACCCGGCTGGCGGCACTTGTCGCTGCGTGGTGGACCGCACCAACGATCCAAGGTCACGCCCGCCGGCCCGGTCGGCGGCTGGGCAACCGTCGCTTCCCATACGGACCCGAGCGAGCGGGGGACGGCGGGTGCCCCGCCGAAGACCGCCGCAACCGCCGCAACCGCCGCCGCTACGGATTGTTGATCAGCTCGATGATGGCGTCGACCGCGTCCGGCCGGGACCAGCCGTGAGCGGCGTCGGCCATGTCGGTCAGCTGCATCGGGTCGGCCAGGATTCGACCGACCACAGCGGCAAGGTCCTCCGGCGTGCCCTCGTCCTCGCGATGAATGAGGGCCCCACCACGGTCGGCCACCGCGGCGGCGTTCTTCACCTGTTGCAGGTCGCTGTGGGTCAACAGCGGCAGATAGACCGCGGGTCGGCGGGCCACGGCGACGTCACACACGGTTGACGCACCGGATCGGGCGATGACCAGATGGCTGCCGGACAGCGCTTCGGGAACGTCCACAAAACTCTCCACCGTTGCGGTCACACCCGCGGCCCCATAGGCCGCGACCACCTGAGGATGATCCTCGGCTCTCGCCTGGTGGATCACCTGGAGCCGGGCCACCAACTCGGCGGGTAACAGGCCGAGGGCCGCCGGCACGGTCTCCGACACCGATCGTGCTCCCTGACTCCCGCCCATCACCAGCACCCCGATGGGCCCAGCCGCCGTTGGCGTCGGGAACGGGGCACCACCGACCGCAACCACCTCCGGCCGACACGGGTTGCCGGTGACGACGCAGTTCCCCCGCGCCCCCTCCGTCGGGTCGAAGCTCAAGGCGACGAAGTCGGCGGTCCTGGCCGACACCTTGTTGGCCAAACCCATCACCGAATTCTGCTCGTGCAGCACGGTCCGGATGCCGAGTTGTCGAGCCGACAGCAGCGGTCCGACGGCGGCATACCCACCCATACCGACCACCGCATCCGGCCGCTCCCGTTTCAGCAGCGACCGGGCCTTGAACAGGCCACGACCCAGCTTCACGATGTTGCCCAGCCGCTTCACCGGGGAGCCGGTCACCACGCCACCGGACGGCAGGACGGTGACATCGGAGCGGTCGAACTCGTCGGCATACCGCAGCCCCCGGTCGTCGGTGATGAGGGTGACGGCTGCGCCGTCCGCCCGCAGCCGCTGGTAGAGGGCAAGTGCGGGGAAGACGTGACCGGCGGTCCCACCGGCCGCGAGTGCGATTCGTGAGGTCGTCATCCCCACCACTAAACACGGCCGACCAGCGCCTGCGGCACCACGGCCACCAAAAACCGCTTCAGCATTCGGCCTATCGCGCCGATGCCTTTGGCCTACCTCGGGACGGGAAGGGACAGGGGTTGAGAGATCGCGCTGTTGTTTTAGTCGTATTTGGGTTTGCCATTTTTCTGGCCGACTTCTCGCTGTTGCCGGCCAACGCCCTCACTCCCGACGCCGATTCGCTCACCGAGTTCCCGTTCGACCAGACCGCCGGCGGCACGCCGCTCCCGTCCGGACTTGTCGAGATCGAGGCGCCGATCATCGTCGAGACCGGTGGCCACCTGACCACAAACGAACCGTTCGACCCGGACAACGCCGACCACGAGGTCTCGAACGAGGTCCAGGACGCCATGGAGGAACACGCCAGGGAGATCAGGGCGTACGCGAACGCGCGGGCCGCCATCGGAAGCGGCCTGCCTCCGGCACACTTCGCCGCATCGAACGGCGGCATTTCGGTCACGTACGACGCCACCTACGTCGCCCCGTCGTCGGTCCAAACCGTGGTGAACGCCGCGGTCGCCGAGTGGGACGCCGTGTTGGCGACCAACCCAGCCGGCCCGATCGTCGTCGAGGTCTTCTGGTCCGACCTCGGCAACCCGTCCCTGCTCGGCTACGCCGGACCGGACGGCATGTACTACGGCGGCAGCCTGCCGACGTCGTCGCTCCACCCCGCGGCGCTGACCAACACCCTCCTCGGCATGGACGCCAACGGTGCCGGCCGCCCGGAGGTCCAGGTGGTGCTCAACTCGGAGCTGATGGACAACAACCGCTGGTACCTCGGAACGACGGGAACTCCGCCCGGCTACCAGATCGACCTGTTCAGCGTTGTGCTGCACGAGATCGGGCACGGCCTCGGCTTCCTCGGATCGGCGACCATTCCGAGCGGCCAGTCCACGCCGTCGCTGAACTCGACGCCATACGTCTACGACGACGCGGCCAGACACGGCGGGGTCCCGGTTGCCGAGGTGACTGACCAGTCCGCCGCGCTGGTGTCCGGCGACGTGTTCATCCAGATCAGCGAGGGCATCCAGTACGAGCTGTATGCGCCCTCGTCGTGGGCCCAGGGCAGCAGCTACTCGCACTTCGACGAAGCGACGTACCAGCCGGGCCAACCCGGTGCGCTGATGACACCGATGTTGAACAGCGGCGAAGTGGCCAGGACGATCGACGCCGCCATCCTGGGACTGATGGCCAGGACCGGCTGGCCGATCACCGTGGCCGCCACCTCGCCGACGATCACCAACGTCAGCGCGTCGCTCACCGCGGCCATCGTGTCCTGGGATCACAACCTGGCCGACGTCGGTGTTGCGCCGGACAGCTACACCGTTGAGGCGTGGCGGGACGGCACCGTCCTGCAGAGCACGGCCGTGGCCACCGGCGGATCATCAACGGTGACCGTCGGTTCGCTGACCCCGGGCCAGAACTACACGATCCGGGTTGTGCCGAACGGCCCGAACGGCGCAGGGACCGCGGCGACCGCCGGGGTTCAGCTGCTCAACTCCGGCGGACCGGCGGATCCGGCCGACTGGCCGACCTACATCCGTGACCTGCCGCTCGACGGACAGATCAACCGGCTTTACCAGGCCTACTTCCTTCGCCTTCCCGACGAGTCCGGGTGGCAGTACTGGCTCGACCAGCGGGCGGCCCTCACCCCGCTGGCCGACGTGTCCAGCGCCTTCGCCGGGTCAACCGAGTTCCAGGAGCTGTACGGCTCCCTCACCAATGAGGCGTTTGTCGACCTGGTCTACGCCAACGTGTTGAACCGATTGGCCGACGTCGAGGGCCGGGCCTACTGGGTCGGGCAACTGGACGCCGGTGTCGACCGAGGGGCGGTCATGATCGGCTTCGCCGAGTCGGCGGAGTACGTCGACCGCACGGGTACGGCACCGGCCACCGGTAGCAACGAGGCCAAGATCGATCGCTTGTACCAGGCGTTCTTCGGCCGGGCGCCGGATGAAGCCGGGCTGAGCTACTGGGCGGGTCAGGCCGCCGATGGCGTAGCGCTGGAGACCATCGCCGCGGCCTTCGCCACCTCCGCCGAATTTCAGGCCCAGTACGGCCTTCTGAGCAACGAGGGGTTCGTCTCGCTGGTGTACAGCAACGTCCTGGACCGCACGGCGGACACCGAGGGGCTGAGTTACTGGACCGGCCAGCTGGACGGCGGTATCGACCGGGGAACCGTGATGGTCGGGTTCAGCGAGTCAGCCGAGTTCATCAAGTCCACCGGCACGCTCCCCTAGCCGAACCGCTCGAACCCCTGGCCGGGCGCCGGGCCCTATGGGAGACTGGGGGAAATTGGCGCACCAAAACACCGGCGACGCAAGTCGCAAGACGACCGCAGCAACCGCTGCGAAACAACTGGGGGACAACCATGCGAGTAGCCGAGATACTCGACCGCAAGGGGAACAACACCGTCACGATCAAGCAGACCGATCCGGTCGGCCATGCGGTCGAGGTGCTCCGAGAACACGGCTTCGGAGCGTTGGTGATCAGCTCCGACGGCCTGGAGATCGAAGGGATCATCTCCGAACGGGACATCGTCAGGGCCCTCGGGGTTCGTGACGACCTGCTGGACATGCCGGTGTCGGAGATCATGACCCGCAAGGTCTACACCTGCTCACCGGGCGACCGGCTCGACGGGCTGATGGGCATGATGACCGAGCGGCGGATCCGCCACCTCCCGGTCGAGTCGAACGGGGTGCTGTCGGGCCTCATCAGCATCGGCGACGTGGTGAAGTACCGGGTCATCGAGCTTGAGGACGAGACCCAGGCGATGCAGGACTACATCCAGCACGGTCGCTAGCCCGGTACGCCGGCCGGTCGCTTCGCTCGTCGGCCCACAGCCGAGTACCGTCCGAACATGACCGCTCCATCCATTGATGCGTTCCGCAACGAGGTGACCGGGTTCTTCGAAGACGTACTCCCGGAGGCTCTGGATGGCGTGATCGGTCGCATGGATCGGGCAAAGGCCTGGCGGGCCGCGCTGTTCGACAACAACCTCGCTGCGCTTGACTATCCGGTCGACGTCGGCGGCCGGGAGCTCGGTCCGGAGCACCTACAGGCCTACCGGGAGATCAGCCGCGGTCGAATACCGCGGGAGGACGCGCTGTTCGGCATCGGGGTCGGCATGGCGATGCCGACGATCCGGGACTACGGCAACGACGATCTCCGGCAACGGTTCCTCCGGCGGGGACTTCGAGGCGACGACGTCTGGTGCCAGATGTACTCAGAGCCCGGCTCCGGATCCGACCTGGCCTCTCTGTCCACCAAGGCGATTCTTGACGGGGACGAGTGGGTGGTCACCGGCCAGAAGGTGTGGACCTCCGGCGCCCAGCACAGCCAGTACGCGATCCTGCTGGCCAGGACCGACGTCGACGCACCGAAACACCGCGGCATCACCATGTTCGTCCTGCCGGTCGAGCAGGACGGCGTCACCGTCCGCCCGCTTGTGCAGATGACCGGCGAGTCGGAGTTCAACGAAGTGTTCATGGACGAGGCGAGGATCCCCCGGGACTGGATCGTCGGCGAACTGAACGGCGGCTGGGCCACTGCGGTTGCGCTGTTGGCCCACGAGCGGGTCCAGACCGGGTCGGCGTCGATGAGCGGGTCGTCGACCCAACGGTCAAAGGCCGGTCGGTCGCCGGTCCCGGTCACGCAGCTGATAGAGCTTGCCCGGGCGGCGGGCAGGCTCGACGACCCCGGCATCCGCCAGGAGTTGGCCCGGCTTCACACCGGTGAGCGGGTTGTGAGCTGGATCGGCGCTCGCCGGGGCACGCATCCCTCCATCGGCAAGCTGTGGCGGACCAGGCAGGGGCGGGCGGCTGCCGACCTGGCGGCCCGGCTGGCGTTCCCTGCATCACCGGCGTGGGGATCCGACCTCACCGACGACAAGAACCGGGACGATGACTACTTCGCCTATCACATCCTCAACTGTCGGGGCATGAGCCTCGGTGGTGGGACCGACGAGATCCAGCGCAACACCCTCGGGGAACGGGCTCTCGGTCTCCCCCGCGAGCCGGGCCCCGATCGCAACACCCCGTTCCGCGACCTGATGAAGAACTGAGCAGGCGATGAACCGGGACACACCGCCGCCGGAGGAGTCGCAGACCTCGGACGGGACGCTACCGGGCATTCTCGACGGGATCCGGGTCCTGGAGCTGGCCCAGAACGCGGCCATCCCCCACTGCGGTCGGTTGCTGGCCGGCCTCGGCGCCGACGTGGTCAAGGTGGAACCGCCGGAGGGTGACGCCATGCGAGGCCTTGCCCAACTCGGCCCCCGTGAGGCCAGGGCGTATGCGGTGATCAACCCCGGTAAACGCAGCATCGCCGTCGACCTAAACGCCCCGGACGCCGGCGAAGTCATCGACGGGCTCTTCCGCTGGGCCGACATTGCGCTGGTGGCGTTCAAAGGGGCCGACCTCGATCGCTACGGCATCGGCTGGGACCACGCCAGGACGGTGAACCCTCGCCTCATCCACCTGACCCACACACCCTTCGGCCCCGAAGGGCCGGACGCCGACGAAGGCGGGTACGACGTGCTGGTCCAGGCCAGGAGCGGTGTCGGGTTCATCATGAACCGATCAGAAGACGGTGTTCCACTGCCGACCAGGCCGGCCGTCAACGACTTCGGCACCGGCATTGCGGCGGCCTTTGCGGTCATGGCCGGGCTCCGCCACCGGGACATGACCGGCGAGGGGCAGCGCATCGACGCGTCGCTGCTGGGCACGGCGATCAGCCTCGGCACGGCGATCCTCGGCCGGTTCCCCGGCTCCGACGCCGAGGCCTTTGCCGAGTTCGACGAGGACCTGGCCGTCGCCCGGGCCGCCGGGGTTGACTTCGACGGCCAGCGGGAGATGTACGAGGGCCGGGTGCTGGCCGGCCAGGGGGCCTTCCGTCTGTACTTTCGCCATTACAACACAGCGGACGGACTGCTGTCGGTTGCGGGGCTGAGTGCCGGTCTTCACCAGAAGTTCCACCGGATCACCGGCCTGCCGACTCCGACGAACCGGGACCACACAACGCCGGAGTTCCAGGACATCATCGCGAAGGCGGAGGCGCTGTTCGCCACAAAGACCACCGCCCAGTGGATCGAGATCCTCCGGGCCGACGGTTACCCCTGTGGCCCCTACCACCTGCCGCACGAGGCCCTCAACGACACCCAGGCCCGGGCGAACGACTTTGTCGTTGACCTGGAGCATCCGGTCTTCGGCGACTACACCACAACCGGCATGCCGATCTCGTTCGAGAAGGCGGCGTCCGGGGTCCCCGGCCCGTCGCCCCGGTTCGCCGCCCACACGAGGGCGGTCCTGGCGGAGGCCGGGTTCGACGACGACCGCGTCGAGCAGCTGATCGCCGACGGCACCGCAATCGACGGCGACCACCCCTAAACATCTCAAAAATTTGGGCGCACCGGCTACAGATTTTGTGGGCTGAGAGCCCAAATTTCGGTGGCGTGGCGTGGCGTGGGGTGGGGTGGAGCCGGGTGGCGAGGGTCAGGTGTCCTTGGCGGCGACCGGGCGCATGCGGCGACCGGCGAGCGGGTCAGCGGCCAACGCCCCCGCAAACCACTCCTCGGCCGTGGCGTCCAGGCCGGTCCGCCGCAGTGACGTCTTGATCCGCTGCATACCGGTGACGTCGTGCTCGGCCAGGCGGGCGACAAACCGGTCAACCTCGTCCCTGACCTGATCGTCGGGCACCGAGGTGAGGGCGATGCCGAGGTCGACAAGCTGGGGCCCGGTCAGCCGATCGCCGACGATGGCCAGGCGGGCGGCCACCGCTTCGCTGTGACGGAGCCTGAGCCAGGCCATGTTCATCGGCGCCGCCATACCCTGCTGCACCTCGCCGACCTGGAGAAACGCAGTCTCCCCGACGATCAGGAAGTCGCAGGCCAGTGCGAGCGCAGCGCCACCGTTGACCGCCGCCCGCTCCAACGCACCGACGATCACCTTGCCGGAGTCGAACAGCAGCCGATGGACCCGGCGCCACTTTTCGGCGAACTGCGGGACCCAGTCCGGCTGCGGGTCGAGGTTGAACTCGGTCAGGTCGAGGCCGGAGCAGAACGCGCCACCCGCCCCGCCGATGACCACCACGCTGACCGATTCGTCCGCGTTCAGCACCTCGAGGTGGTCACCGAGCGCATCGGCCAGTGGACCGGTGAGCGCGTTCCGCCTGCCCGGTCGGTTGAGGGTGATGACCGCCACCCGGTCCTGTGGTCGGTCGACGAGGACGGGCTGCTCGGAACTCATCGGACCATGCTGCCACCAGCCGATCGGACGGTCGAACCACCACCTCGTTAGCGCCGGAAATGCTGTCGACCCGGCCTCGGGAAGACCAGCGGCAACCCTCCGGGTTGCGTCAAGTTTCCCGAGGCGCACCCTCTTGACGGGAATGCTGTCGACCCGGCCTCGGGAAACTAGCGTCGTGCCATGGCAGCTTCACCTGGTCACAGTCCTTGCGGAGACAGTCCTTCCGGAGATTCGGCGGTCACCGATGGCGAACAGCAGATCATCGACGAGGCGGTCCGCTTCGCCGCCCAACACGTACAACCGCTGGCCGAGACCTGGGAGCGGGAGCGACGATTCGCCACAGAGGCGTTTGCCGCGCTGGCCGACGCCGGTCTGACCGGGCTGCTCGTCCCGGTGGAGCTCGGGGGGCGGGGCGCCGGTCCGGTGGCCCTCGCCCGGGTGCTGGAGGAACTGGCCGCCGTCGACCTCGGGGCGGCGTTCAGCGCGGTGGTCCACAACAACATGGCACGGGCCGTTGCGATGAGCGGCAACGATCATCTGGTCGCCGAGCTCCTGCCGAAGCTGCTCTCGGGTGAACTCCTCGGTGCGTTCCTGCTGACCGAACCGGGCGTCGGTTCGGACGCCGCGGCCATCACCTGCACCGCGGTGCAGGACGGGGACGAGTGGGTCATCAACGGCGAAAAAGCGTGGGTGACAAACGCCAGCCACGCCCAGTCGTTGAACGTCTACGCCACCACCGACCCGGCGGGCGGTCACCGGGCCATCGTGTCGGTCGTGGTGGACCCGGAGGCGCCCGGGGTGACCAGGATCGAACCGTACGAGCTGCACGGCGGCCACGCCATGGGCACCGGCGGGTTTCGGTTCGACAACGTCCGGGCCCCGGTGGCCAACACGCTCGCTCCGGTCGGCCAGGCGTTTGCCGCGGCGATGGTCGGCATCGACCTGGCCAGAGTGCTCGTCGGTGCGATGTGCTGTGGCATGGTCAGAAGCTCGCTTCGGGTGGCGCTGGCCTACACCGCGGAGCGGTCCCTGTTCGGGTCGACCGTGGCCGACAAACAGGGTGTGCAGTGGATGCTGGCGGACGTGGCGACGGACCTCGAGGCGGCAAGGCTCCTGACCTTTCGGGCCGCCCGGCAGCTGCAGAATGGCGAGGATGCAACGGTGATGGCGGCCCACGCCAAGAAGTACGCGGCCGGGATGGCCGAGCAGCGCATCTCGGACTGTATGCAGGTCATGGGGGCGGCCGGATACCGAAGGGGCGAGGACAACCCGCTCCCCCGTCACCTCGCGGGAGCGAAACTCACCGGTTACATCGACGGCGCGACCGAGATCCAGAACGTGGTGATCGCCAGGCGGCTGTGGGCCGATCAGTCCGTCAGCAGCTCGGCGATCTCCGCGCTGAAGTAGGTCAGGATGAAGTCTGCGCCCGCCCGCTTGATGGCGGTCAGGGATTCGACGGCGGCGACCGTGCCGTCGATCCAGCCGTTCGCCGCCGCGGCCTTCAGCATCGCGTACTCACCGCTGACGTGGTACGCCGCAAGCGGCACGTCGAACTCCATCCGGGCCCTGGCGATGATGTCCAGGTAGGCCATGGCCGGCTTGACCATGACCATGTCCGCACCTTCGGAGATGTCGAACCGGATCTCCTCCAGCGCCTCCCGGGCGTTGCGCCAGTCCTGCTGGTAGCCGGTGCGGTCGCCGCCGTTCGCGATGGTCACATCGACCGCGTCCCGGAACGGACCGTAGAACGAGCTGGCGTACTTTGCGGAGTACGCCAGGATCGCCGTGTTGGTGTGGTCCTCCTCATCCAGGGCGTCTCGAATGGCCAGTACCTGGCCGTCCATCATCCCCGACGGGGCCACGATGTCCGCGCCGGCGTTCGCCTGGGCGATCGCCGCGTTCGCGTAGAGCTCGAGCGTGCTGTCGTTGTCGACCCGGCCGTAGTCGTCGACGATGCCGCAGTGCCCGTGGCTGGTGTACTCGTCGACGCAGAGGTCGGACATGAGCACGATCCGATCCCCGAACTCCTGACGAAGGCTCTGCAGCGCCACCTGCACAACGCCGTCCGGATTCCAGGCCTCGGACCCCTCCGGGTCCTTGTGCACCGGGATCCCGAACAGGATCACCGCCGGAACGCCGAGGTCGACAAGGTGCTTCACCTCGGCCCGGAGCGAGTCCTGGGTGTGCTGATACACACCGGGCAGCGACTCGATCGCCTGGGGCTGATCGATACCTTCGCGGACGAACAGGGGGGCCACCAGATCGTTCACCGACAGCTGGGTTTCGGCCACCATCCGCCGCATTGCGGGTGTCTGACGAAGGCGGCGCAGCCGCCGTTGCGGAAAGGTCACGGGCTCAGCGTAGACGCCCGACGATGGTTCGCCGCCTATCGGGCCGGCTACTCGCCCCAACCTGTAACGACCGGATGCCGGCCCGGTCGGCGGGGACCCGCTACCGGGGACGGTCCAGCAGTGCGTCGACAACCCCACCCTCGGTGTGCGGTTCGGCGACAACCACGTGCCAGCGGTCGTGACGGGCCGCCCGGGCCGCCGTTGACGGTCCGATACACACGGCAAGCCGTACCGATCCGGATCCGGATTCCTCGGCGCCAATGCCGGCTGGTCCGTCGGCGCCGGTGCTGCCGGATCCGGCCGCCACCAGGTCGACGAACCGGTCCACTGCGGACGGCGAGAAGAACAGGACGGCATCCGCGCCGTCCCGAAGCAGCGCCCGGCCCGGTTCGGTCACCTCGGCAGGCGGGGCAACCGTCCGGTAGGCCTCACAGCGGTCGACCTGGTACCCCCGGTCGGAGAGGCCCTGCGTCACGGCGTCCCCGGCCAGCTCGGCGAGCGGGGCCAACACCCGGCAGACCCCCGCTCCGGTCCAGCGGGGAAACTCCTCGACCAGGGTGGCAACGGTGGCCGAGGACGGCGCCCGGCCGACGACCATGCCGACGTCCGCGGCCCACTCGGCGGTGACCGGACCGACCGGCACGACCGAAACGCCGCTCGGCCAGGGGCGGCCGGCCAGCGCATCGGCGACTGCTCGAACCCCGTTCACCGAGGTGAGCACCACATACCGGTAGCGGTCGAGTTGATCGACCGCGGCCCGCAGCGCAACCCCTCCGTCGGCGGGTTCGACCACCTCGACGAGCGGGAGCTCGATGATCTCGGCGCCGAGTGGAATCAGGGCGTCGACCAGGGAGACGTTGTCCGCCGGGGATCGGGTGATGACCACCCGGCGCCCCGCCAGCGGTTTGCCCATCGTGGCGTCCGGCCTTCAGGAACCGGAGGAGGGCCGGCCCGCCTCCAGCTGTTTGCGGAGCCGCCGAGCGAGTACCCGGCCGGGGTCCGCAGACGGAGGACCGACCTCGACCGCCCGCTCGACGTGACGGAGGTCCGGGGTGGCCAGGATGCCCTGGATACTGACCTGGTCCGGGGAGCCGTCAACCAGCGTGGCGTGAGCGCCGGCCGGCAGGTCACAGTCCCCGCCGAGTTCGGCCAGGAACGACCGCTCGACGTTGACCGTCAGGGAGGTCTCCGGATGGTCGATCCTGGCGACGAGGTCGAACAGGTCCGGGGCGTCGCGCCGGACCTCGACGGCCAGGCATCCCTGCCCAACCTGGGGAACCATGTCCTCGACGTCGAGGCGCTGCACGACCGGTGGATCCACCCCGAGCCGATCGAGCGCCGTTGCGGCCATGATGATGGCGTCGAAGTCCCGCAGCTTCGCCAGCCGGGTTGCGATGTTGCCCCGGAGCGGATGCAGCTCGACGTCGGGCCGCCGGTCGAGGAGCAGTGCGCCCCGCCGATTCGACCCGGTGCCCACCCTCGCCCCGGTCGGCAGGTCCTCGACCGTCGAACCGATCAGGGCGTCCCGGGGGTCTCCCCGCTCCGGGAACGCAGCGATCGTCAACGCGTCCGGCGTGACGGCCTGCAGGTCCTTGGCCGAGTGAACGGCCAGGTCGGCCTCACCGGCGATGACCAGCTCCTGGATCTCCTTGGAGAACACCCCTTTGCCGCCCAGTTCCGGGATGGACAGGTCGAGTCTGCGGTCGCCAAAGGTTTCCGTCGACACCATCTCAACCTTGAGCGAGGGCTCGACTCGTTGTAGAAGGGCGGCAACGTGCTCCGCCTGCCACAGGGCGAGCGGGCTGTTTCGGGTGGCGATCCTGAGTTTCGTGGTAGCCAGCGTAACGGCTACGTTGGCGGTCACGACCGATCGGCCAGCACCGATGGGACTGGACAGGCACATCAACCCCGGGGTACGCACCATGAGCACAAATGCCGAAACCGCATACGAAGCAATGAAGGCCGAGATCGGCGGCGAACCGCTGGTCGGTGAGTGGTTCGAGCTGACCCAGGAGCGGATCAACCAGTTTGCCGACGCAACGCTTGACCATCAGTTCATCCACATTGACCCGGAACGGGCGGCCCAGACGCCGTTCGGCGGACCGATCGCCCACGGGTTCCTTACCCTGTCGATGCTGGTCCACCTCTCCACAACCGTTCCGAACAACCTCCCGGCGCTCGAGGGCCTGATGATGGGTGTCAACTACGGGATGAACAAGGTTCGCTTCATCAACCCGGTGCCCGCCGGGGCTCGGATCCGGGCGACCGCCCAGGTCACCGATGTGACCTTGAAGGGGAACTCGGTGGATCAGATCCGCAACATGACGGTGGAGATCGAAGGCCAGGACAAGCCGGCGCTCATCGCCGAGTGGATCGGCCGCAGCGTCTTCGTCT
>JBCCGJ010000134.1:0-14799 GCA_039029335.1 Actinomycetota bacterium
CGGACACCTGGGGTCTGACCAGCTGCACGATGAACTCGTTGTCGGCGAGGAGTCCGGGAAGCGCCTTGAGGACCGGTGTCGACCAGGCCAGTTCCGGGGTCAGCACGGCCAGATACCCCACACAGATCACGGCGACCCAGAGCGCCACCATCGAGCGGATGACCAGGCGCGACGCATCGAGCCCCCGATGACGTCCGAGGTACAGGAACGTGATCAGGGCGGCCAGGTACCACGATGCTCGGAGGGCGTAGATCGCCACCCGGCCGAGGGAGTTGAGCTGGACGAACGAGGCCCCGACGATCAGGAGGAACAGGACAAAGAAGACCGTGCCCTTCGGCACCTGCACCGGCCGATTCCGGATCAACCACAGCGCCATCGGCACCGCGACCAGCAGGTAGTGGATCGGCGCCAGACCGACGGCCCACGCCAGCGGGTAGCCGGCCATCAGTACCGCAAACGCTCGACCGGTGTGGTCTGCGGTCACCGATGGCGGGCCTGCTGTCGCTGCTGCGGCCCCGTTGCCCGATCCGGCGGTGGTGGCCGGTAGGCCGGTTTGTCCCGCCGGGGCGGTCCGATCCGGACCGCCGGAACCCCTCCCGGGCGGGGCGGTCAGGGTCACATGCCTGCGGCGGACCCGGACAGCTTGGCCGCGGTTCCGCCGATTGACGGTGCGGAGAGCAGCTCGAGGGTCGGCATGGGCAGCTCGGCAAGTAGATCGTGGAGCGTCGGGTCGGCGAGATCCCCGGCCGGACGGTCCGTGCCGATGATCAAACCGTCGGTCAGCGGGGCAAGCTCCGCGATGGCGGCGTTGCTCCCCAGGCCGCCGCCCGTCACGAGGATCGTGTGGTAGACCAACCGAGCTTCGTTCAGCAACCGCTCGAACGAGGCCGCCCGGATCGTTGGTGTTTGCGCGGTCGGCCGACCGGCAGGTGCAGCGTCACCCGGGACCTGCCCGACACCGAGTACGTCGAGTCCTTCGCCCGCGCCCACCGGGACGGCCGCTGCGGCCAGCGTGGTTCGCCCGTTCGCCACGTCGACAAAACCGGGTCTCGCCGACAGCTTCAGTCGGGTGGTGAGCGACCGGTCCTGCAGTGCGGCGTCAACCACCAGGACCCGGGCTCCCAGGGTGTGAAGCGCATCCGCCAGTTCGAGGGTGATGGTTGCCGCAGAGTCCGCATCCCGCTCTCCGACGACCATCGTGGCCACCGAGCCGCTCGCCCCGATGCCCTGGAGATACTGGAGGACCGGCTCCATGTCGCCGCTGACAATCATGGCCGGCGTCGGCGGTGGCCCGTCGACCTTCGTTTTGGTCTCGTCGTCGCTCTTCGGGTCGGCCTCGGCGTCCGCCCGGCGACGATGGTTGTCCGGTGTCCGTCGGTCCTGGAGGGGTTCCGGCCTGGCCGGTTCGACCGGCGCCAACTCGGGGGTTGTACCGTGCTGTTGGGCGGACGCCTGCCCGTCAGCGGTGCGGGGTTGTGTCCCGGCCGCCACCGGCTCATCACCGGTGTCGGATGTCGGCCCGACGCCCTCGACGACCGCGGTGTCCGCCCCCGAACCGACGGCTTGCCGCGTCGGCTGCGGCTGTCGTTGGGGTTGGGGTCGGGGTTGCAGTCGTCGCGGTGATTGTTGCGGTGGTTCCGACTTCGGCTCGATGGTGGCCCCGGGTCGGGCGCCCACGGCGCCGGCCCCGTCGGCGAACGCCGCCAGGACGTAGACCGCAACAACCCCGGAAACCAACCCGCCGGCGATCGCCCCCACCAGAATCTGGAGGAAACCGAGTCCCTCCGGAGCGGTCGGAGGCACGGCGTCGTCGATGATCACGGTGGCGTCGATGGTCGGCGTCGACAGCGCACCGAGGGCGATCTGCTGGGCCGCCAGGTCGGCCTCGATCGTGGCCTTCTCGCTGGCGAGGACCACCCGGCTACCGCCGACGGCGGCGTTCAGCTGGTTCTCCACCGCCGACAGCCGCTCCTGGAGCAGTACGATCCTGGCGTTGATGGCCGACTCGGCGGAGAGCTTGTTGCTGCTGGCCAGCTCCGCCCGGAAGTCGAGGTAGGACTGGGCGAAGGCGTTTGCCCCGGTTGCGGCCAGCTGCGGTGTCGTTGACACAAACGTCAGATCGAGGACCGTCGACTCCTTGGTCGAAGCGGCGGTGATGCTGTCGGCCAGCAGTTGCGGATCGGCCTGGATGCCGTCCTGGGCCAACCGATCGACCACCAGGTTGATCACGGCCTGGGACGTGGCGATCCGCAGCTCGGTCGGCATGTCGATGTCGGCGTCGTCCGTTTCCAGCGCCTTGGTGGGGTCGCCGGAGCTGGGGTAGACAAGGATCGCGGCCGTGGAGGAGTAGCTGACCGGAGCGGCAAGGCCTGCGGCCACACCGAGGACAACAACCGCCGCCCACACGAGAAACAGGACCTTCCGGCGCTCCACGACGGGTTGCAGGTACTGGTTTATCGGTGCCGTCTGTTGTTCGCTCATCACGCCTCGTCCGATCGGCGTTCGCCGACTCATCGGTGCCGGGACGGCCCACCTGCGGCAGGCGCCCGATACCTGAAGTTCGGACCGAAACGACGGGCACTTTAGAGTTGTGAAGCGCTGCTGCGTAACGTTCGGCGGTGACCGCGGCCCCGCTGCGACCGCTACCGGCCGGTGACGGTCAGACCGAGGTCGAAACTGAGGTCCGGGTTGTTCCGCCAGTAGTTGTGGATCTCCACGGCGATCGTGTTGGTCCCGTCGGTCAGGCCGTCGGCCGGAACGGTGACGGTCTTGAACGCCTCGTCTGCGCCGCCGACCCAGTTGAGCGGCCGGGAGTCCGGGGTGATCGGTCCATCCGGCATGTTGTACCGGTGGATCTCCGTCCCGTTCAGGTACACGACGGCACCGTCGTCGGCCAGGAGCGTGAGGTCCAGCTGATCGATCGATGCGGCGTCCTGAACCGTGAAGCCATGGGTGAAGTAGTACGCGTCCGCCCCGATGGTCAGCACGGTGGCCTCGTCGCCTTCGCCGAACCCGAACTCCGCGGTCGCCGCGTCGCCGGGCAGCCCGCCGGTCCAGTCCGCCGGTGCCCCGACGGTGGAATCGGTGTGGTGCCAGTCCGCACCGGCCTTCACCAGCTCAACCTCGGGAGCCGCGGCCGGGGTCTCGTCCGATGTGGCGAGGCCGAGGTCGAAGCTGAGGTCAAGGTTGCCCCGCCAGGTGTTGTGGATCTCAACCGCGAGGGTATTGGTGCCCTGCACCAGGGCGTCAGAGGCGACGAGGTGGTTGCGGAGTTCCTCGTCCTGGCCGCCTCGCCAGGTTGATGCGCCGGTGTTGTACCGGATGGTGCCCGCCGGCAGGTTGTCCCGAAGGATCTCCTGACCGTTGAGGTACACGACCGCGCCGTCATCGGCCGCCAGGTCGAGGGAGAGGCCGTTCGGCACCGCACCGGAGAACTCGAACGTGGTCCTGGCGTAGTAGGTCACGTTGCCCGAGGTGAGCACGGTGGCCTCGTCGCCGTCGCCGAAGCCCATCTCGGTTGGACCGGCGGCCCAGGCGTTGTCGTCGAAGTCGACCGCTCGCCAGTCGGTGCCGAGGTCGGCGCCGCTGTCATCGAAGCGCCAGGTTGTACCGGGGGAGACGAGTGCGCCGGCCACCGGTGGCGGTGGCTGGTTCTGCCAGCCGGGGCTGCAGAATTTGGCGAAGCCGCCGAGCCAGCGGTTGCGGCTGCTGTCGATGCCACCGACGTGGAGGTCACCGCCGACGTAGAGGCATCCGTTGGTGTCGCTGGCGATGGCCCAGACCCCGTCCCGGGGGCTGTTGATGTCCGGTTTGAACTGTTCGAGCATTTCGCCCGTCCTGGCGTCGTACGCCATGACCAGTCGGTGGTCGGTCCTACGGCCACTGAACGAGGAGTAGTGCGAGATGTTGCCGTTGCGGACCGAGTAGGTGCAGTGGCAACCGGCGAAGACGATGTCGCCGATCCGCTCGCCTGTCTGGTAGGCGCCACCGGCAAACGCTCCCTGGTCGGCCAGGAACGTGTCCGCCACCATGCCGGTAGTGTGGTAGCCGAGGAGGGACTGGTCGTCTGCGTCGAGGACGTGCACGATGTGCTGCTCGCCGATGGCAAAGACGGTGCCGTCGCCGGTGACCACGTCGTAGAACTCGGGCTGGGCCCAGGGGTAGTTCCTGGCCAGCTCCAGCTTGCCCGGGGCGGAGACTCCGGTGGTGTCGTCAACGGTGTGGAAGTTGCCGGTGTCGGCCTCGCCGTTCACCGCGGTGAAGAAGCCGGTGAGATGCACCTCACCACGGCCGGTATCGGTGTCGATACCCCAAATGCCGGACCCGGTCACCTGCGGGCGCCAGTCGCCGTCGATGCCGCTTGTGGCGGCCGAGACTCGGGTGGCGTTGTAGACCCTGGTTCGTTGGCCGCCCCCGTTCTCCACGTGGGAGAAGTTGCCGGCGACGTAGAGGTTGTCACCGTCGAGCTTGAGGTCGCGGACGACGGCCCGCAGGCTGGTCCAGGGCCGGTCGACCGAGGCGGTGAAGCTCTGGTCGATGGCTCCGGTGGCCGGATCGAGAGCCACAAGGCCCTGACGGGCGGTACCGTTGACCGTCTCGAACTCGCCGCCCACCAGCAGCGACCCGTTTGGCAGGATGTCCAGGCTGTAGACCGCACGATCCAACTGGGGCCGCCAGGAGTCGATGAAGTCACCGGTGTAGAGGTCGAACGCCGCCACGTACGGCTGGGGGACCGGGGTTGCGGTCTTGGTCTCCTTGGCGTTGAGGAAGGCACCGCCGATGAACATCCGGTTGCCGATCTGGGCGAAGTCCCACACCAGGACGTCCAGGCTTTCGGTCTGGGTCTGAGCCGGGTTCTGGCCCGACACGCCCCAGATCCGCTCCGGCACCATGTTGAGCGTGTCGAGGTCGACCGTTGCCGGCTGGATGATGGCCGCCGCCGGTGTCGGGGTGGTGGCGGCGCTGAATGTTGCGGCGCCGATGCCGAGTGCCGCGGCCGCGGTCAGCAGTCTCCTGGCCAGCTTCATGGTGGTACTCCGTAGGGGTGATCGCACGGGGCGATGGTGGGTGGTGGTCGCCTCCTGTGGGTGGCCGGCGACTCCGCTGCGCTCGATGTGTTTGCGCTGCGGCTACCAGGAGTACCAGCCCGGTCCGCATGGGCTGAGGGCCCAACGGTTCGAGCGCGGTGGGTGAATCACACCGCGACAGGGCCGAACGACCCACCCGTCGGGTTCATCGGTTTGTCCGAGCCCGCCGGTGGGCGACGCGGTGGGCGTTGATCAGTCGGCGTCTGGTCTTGCGAGGTCGGCCAGAGTGGCCAGGAAGCGGTCGTTCTCCGCCTCGGAGCCGATGGTGACCCGCAGGCCGTCGCCGGAGAACGGGCGAACCACCACCCCCCGCCGTTCGAGGCCGACACAGATCTCGTCGGTGTCCTCGCCGGTGGCCAGGTAGACGAAGTTGGCGTATGCCGGTGGCAACTGCCAGCCCGCGGTGGTCAGCGCATCGACCACCCTGGTTCGCTCTGCCTTGATCCGGTCGATGTTGACCTGGATCTTGTCAACGGCGTCGATGGCCGCAAGGGCACCGGCCTGCGCGGCGCTGTTGACGGCAAAGGCCAGCAGTACCTTGTCCAACTCCTGGACGATCGCCGGGTCGGCGATGGCGTAGCCGGCCCGAAGCCCGGCGAGGCCATAGGCCTTGGAGAACGTTCGGGAAACGATGACGTTCCGATGGTGGGGGAGCAGGTCGGTCACCGGATCACCGAGAGCCGGATCGGAGAACTCCCGATACGCCTCGTCGACCAGGACAACCACATCGTCGGGGATGGAGGTCAGCAGCTTGCGGATCTGCGCGGTGGAGATGGCGGTGCCGGTTGGATTGTTCGGCGTCGCCAGCAGGACGAGCTTTGTCCGATCGGTCACCGCGGCCGTCACGGCGTCCATGTCGAAGGCATGGTCGACCAGCGGCGGTGTCACCGGTACCGCCGACATCATCTTCGCCGTGACCGGGTAGGCCTCGAACGACAACCACGGGTAGACAACCTCGTCGCCGGGGTCCAGATAGGTCAGACACAGCTGCTGCAGCAGGCCGACCGAGCCGCAGCCCACCGCAACCTGTTCCGCCGTGACACCGAGCCAGTGGGCGAGGGCCGCTCGAAGTTCGGTTGCCCGGTGGTCGCCGTAGCGATTCGCCCCGTTTATGGCCGTGGCGATCGCCTCGGTGACCTCGGGAACGGGAGCGTAGGGGTTCTCGTTCGAGGCCAGCTTGATCGCATCGGTGATGCCGTGCTCCTCCTCAGCCTGCGCCGCTCCCTTTCCGGGGCGATATGCCGCAAGACCCTGAACTGCCGGACGAACCCTTCCGATACCCATGGGCCAAATGTATCGACTGGTGGCGCTGCCCGACGCCGCCTCCGGTCGCCCGTGGGACGCGATTCGTCTTGGAGAATGGCGGTTCATGTCGCTGCGGTGGTCCGTCCTTTGGCCCAAATGGCGACCAATCCCCGTTGACCTGGGAAAACTGCTAGGTTTTTGCTGTGAAGTTTCTTTGCGGTCGACCGGGATGCGGGAAGGAATCCACCGCAACCCTCCAGATTGACGCTCCGTCAACAACGGTGTCCCTGGTCGACCCCCGCATCAGTCGGGACGGTGTCCCCCTGTGCGCTCGTCACGCCGACGCAACCACCCCGCCGTTGGGGTGGACCATGAACGACCTTCGCAGTCGCAATCGTTCCTTGGCAGCCGTGCCGGATGAGGCGACGGCACCAACCTCAACACCGCCTCGGGTCCGTCCGGACGGGGAGGACCGCAACGGCAGGCGGATGTCCCGTCGGCAGTCGATTGCCGAGCGGGCCAGGCGCATGGGCGCCGAGGTTGACGGTGACGGCGATCGTGATGACGCCGAAACCATCGAAGAGATCGCACTGGCCGAGGACGGCACCGCGACGGTCCGTCCCGGCGGAGACACGGGGTCCGGTGACGATCACCGCTACCGCAGTTCTCGTCCGGTTGCCGCCGCCGATGACGACGGTCAGATGGCTCTCGACGTCGACGGTGGCCAGGACGGCGAAGAGACCGAGGAGGGCCCCTCAAGCCGGCCGACCCGGCGACGGGACCTGGCGGACGATGAAGTGCCGGAGGAGGACAAGTTCCCCTGGCACTTCCAGTTCGACGATGACGAGCCGGAGGAACTGCAAGCCTCCAGCCCGCTGCTGTCCCGGGCGTTCCGGGCCACCATCGGCTGACCGACCTCCCCCGGACCCCCAGGCACACCCGAGCCTGCACACCCCTCCCTGCGAAATTTGGGCCTACCGGGGACAATTTTTGTGGTCCAGGCGCCCAAATTTTGCTGGCCTTGCCGGCCTTGTCGGCTTTGATCCGGGCGTGGGTTATTCGTAGGCCTCCAGCGGCGGGCAGGAGCAGCTGAGGTTCCGATCGCCGTGGGCGTTGTCCACCCGCCCGACCGGCGGGAAGTACTTGTCCATTGTCATGCCGGGGAGTGGGAACGCCGCCCGCTGCCTGCTGTACGGCCTGGTCCACTCCGCCGAGGTCACCACCGCCGCGGTGTGGGGTGCATGCCGCAGCACGCTGTCCTCGGCGTCCATCTGACCGGCGGTCACCTCGTCGATCTCCCGCTTGATCATGATCATGGCGTCGCAGAACCGATCGATCTCCCGCAGGCTCTCCGATTCGGTCGGTTCGATCATCAGCGTCCCGGCCACCGGGAACGACATCGTCGGGGCGTGGAAGCCGTAGTCGGCCAGGCGCTTCGCCACGTCGTCGTTGCCGATGCCGCTGGCTTGTTCGATCTGGCGGAGGTCGATGATGCACTCGTGGGCGACCAGTCCGTTGGTGCCGCTGTACAGCACCGGATAGTGATCCCGGAGCCGGTGGGCGATGTAGTTGGCCGAGAGCACCGCACCCTCGGTGGCCCGCCGCAGTCCGTCCGGGCCCATCATCTGGATGTACATCCAGGAAATCGGGAGGATCCCCGCCGACCCCCACGGTGCGGCCGAGACCGCACCACCGTCTCCGGCCATCGTGTCGGACACGACCGGGTGGCCGGGGAGGTAGGGGGCCAGGTGCTCACCGACCGCCACCGGCCCGACGCCGGGGCCGCCACCGCCGTGGGGGATGCAGAATGTCTTGTGGAGGTTCAGGTGGCTGACGTCGGAGCCGAACTTGCCGGGCCGGGCCACGCCGACCAGGGCGTTCAGGTTGGCCCCGTCGGTGTAGACCTGGCCTCCGGCGTCATGGATCCTGGCACACACCTCGCCGACCGTGTGCTCGTACACGCCGTGGGTTGACGGGTAGGTCATCATCAGGGCCGCAAGCTCGGACCGGTTGGCATCGATCTTGGCGTCGAGGTCCTCCAGGTCGATGTTGCCCTGGTCGTCGCAGGCCACCACAACGACCCGCATCCCGGCCAGCACCGCGGATGCGGCGTTTGTGCCGTGAGCCGACGCCGGGATCAGGCAGACGTTCCGCTGCTCCTCGCCCCTGGCCCGCTGCCACGCCCGGATGGCCAGCAGCCCGGCGTACTCGCCCTGGCTGCCGGCGTTCGGCTGCAACGAGACCCGGTCGTAACCCGTGATCTCGGCCAGGGTCCGTTCCAGCTCGGTGATCAGCAGCCGGTACCCGACGGTCTGCTCCGCCGGGGCGAACGGATGGATGTTGGCGAACTCCGGCCAGGAGATCGGCTCCATCTCCGCTGCGGCGTTGAGCTTCATCGTGCAGCTGCCGAGCGGAATCATCGTCCGGTCGAGCGCCAGGTCGCGGTCCGACAACCTGCGGAGCCAGCGCAGCATCTCGTGTTCGCTCCGGTACCGGTGGAAATTGGCGTGGCTGAGAAATCCGCTTGTCCGCCGCATCGACTCGGGAATGTGGCTATCGTCCGCCGAGCCCGGCACGGGGGAATCCGGTCCGCCGAACACCGCAAGCAACTCACCGACCAGCTCCGGCGTCGAGGTCTCGTCCAGGGTGATGCCGACGCGGTTGTCGTCGATGATCCGGAGGTTCATCCGGCGGGTCCTGGCGTCCGCCGCAAACCGTTCCGCCGCCCCGTCGGTCACCACGGTGATGGTGTCGAAGAAGTCGGTGGTTACCTCGAAGCCGCCGGCTGCCAGCTCGTCCGCCAGCGCGGCGGTCAACCGGTGCACCCGTTCGGCGATCGCCGTCAAACCCTCCGGGCCGTGCCACGCGGCATAGGCCGCCGCAACGTTGGCCAACAGGGCCTGAGCGGTGCAGATGTTGGAGGTGGCCTTCTCCCGCCGGATGTGCTGCTCCCTGGTCTGCAGCGCAAGCCGATAGGCCGGGTCACCCGCGCTGTCGATCGACACCCCGACCAGGCGGCCAGGTAGGGAGCGGGCGTTCTTCTCCGCGGTGGCGATGAACCCGGCGTGTGGTCCACCGAACCCCATCGGCACGCCGAACCGCTGGGCCGACCCGACAACGATGTCCGCACCGAGCTCCCCCGGCGGGGTGATGACGCAGCACGCCAGCAGGTCCGTGGTGGCGGCCACCAGCGCACCGGCCTCATGGACCGCGTCGATCAGCGGGGCCAGGTCCCGCAGCGCCCCGGTCGAGCCGGGCTGGGCCAGCAGCACACCGAAGTAGTCGATCGGACCGTCGAGCAGCGTTGCCGGATCCCCGACGGTCAGCTCGATACCGAGCGGCTCGGCCCTGGTGGTGACAACCGCGATGGTCTGGGGGTGACAGTCGGCGTCGACAAAGAACCCAGGCAGCTTCGACGCCGGCCCGCGGCCGATGCGACGCAGCATGGTCATCGCCTCGGCGGCTGCGGTCGCCTCATCCAGCATCGAGGCGTTTGCCATTTCACAGCCGGTGAGGTCGGCCACCATCGTCTGGAAGGTCAGCAGCATCTCGAGCCGACCCTGGCTGATCTCCGGCTGGTACGGGGTGTAGGAGGTGTACCACGCCGGGTTCTCCACCATGTTCCGGCGGACGACCGGTGGGGTGATCGTGTCGTGCCATCCCATGCCGATCAGCGAGCGAAACACCTCGTTCTGATCTGCGATCTCCCGCAGCCTGGCGAGCGCTTCATGCTCGGTCATGGCCGGCGGGAGTTGAAGGGTGCTGTCCTGGATCGACTCCGGGACGGCCTGCTCCAGCAGGTCGGCGGCCGTTGCGTAGCCGACATCGGCCAGCATCTTGCCTTCGTCTTCGGGGGTCAGGGCGATGTGACGGTCGACAAATCGATCGGTCATCTCAGGCTCCTCGGTGATAGCGATGGGGGGTGAACGGGAGGGGGTGAACGGTGCAGGCCACGTCCTTGCCGCGGACGTCGGCGACGAGTTCCGTACCGACTTCGGCACGGGACGGCGGGACAAATCCCATGGCGACCGGCCGATCGACGGTCGGTCCGAAACCGCCGCTTGACACGACGCCGACCGGTTCGTCTGCGCCGCCGGCCGGACGTAGGGCGGCGCCATCGCGGACGGGACGTTTCCCGTCCGGTTGGATGCCGACCCGGACCCGCCTCGGTCCGTCGGCCAGTTCCGCGATGATCCTGGCGGCGCCGGGGAAGTCCCCGGCCTCACGCCGCCGTTTCGGCATGCTCCACACCAGGTCAGCCTCGACGGGGCTGATCGTCTCATCGAGATCGTTTCCGTACAGACACAGACCCGCCTCCAGGCGGAGTGTGTCCCGGGCACCAAGACCGGCCGGGCGTACGGCGTCGTGCTCCAGCAGCAGCCGGGCCAGCCGGTCGGCGTCCTCGGCCGCAACCGAGAGCTCGAACCCGTCCTCCCCGGTGTAGCCGGAGCGGCTGGCCGAGACCTGGATGCCGCCGATCTCCGCCATCCGATGATCGAGGAACGTCGTGTCGGCCAGCGACGGGTCGTGGCCGATGACAACCGCGGCGGCCTCCGGCCCCTGGATGGCCAGCAGTGCGATCGCCGGCTTTTCGACGACGTCGACGTCGGGGAGGTTGTCCCGCAGGTGGGCCAGGTCGGCGTCCCGTCGGGAGGCGTTCGCCACCACTGTCAGGTGCCCGCCCCAATTCGTGACCATGAAGTCGTCGACGACACCGCCGTCCTCGTTCAGCAGCAGGCCGTACCGCTGGCGGCCCTCGGCCAGCGTCGTGATGCCGGCCGGGGTCAGCCGCTCCAACGACCGGGCCGGATCGTCGCCCCACAGCTCGATGACCGCCATGTGGGACACGTCGAAGAGCGCAGCGCCGGTGCGGCACCAGGTGTGCTCGGCGATGACCCCGTCGTACTGGATGGGCATCTCCCAGCCGGCGAACGGTACAAGCCGGGCCCCGAGTTCGACATGGAGGCCGTGTAGGGGTGTGGTCCGCAGACTGTCGACCCCGGCAGGGGTATCTGGTTCAGGATGAGTGGACAAGGGCACCTCGGTTTCAGCATCGCGAATCCGTCCGGTGCCCCCTCTGTCACGGTTACCTGAGAGATTTGGAGCCGATCGGCTCGTTTCCCCTTCGGTGACTGCTCGTTCCCTATGTGGGGGACTACAGCGCTCTCCAGAGTCGGCGTGTGCGGTGCGGTACCTGGTGCCTGAGAGTTTCCGGGGCGGTTGCTCCTTCGGCGGGTCGATTGCTCGACCGCTCTCCCGCATCGCAGCTTGCCTCTTTGGACCATAGCAGTGTTGGGAGCGTTGCCAAGCCCCAAGTGGGGGACATCACCGGGTGACCCAGACCCCGGTGCACTCCGGGACCCGGGCCCAGCCGTTCCGTCGAACCGTCTCTGCGAAGTCCTGGCCGAAAAACCCGCCCGTGATCACGGCCGCTTCGTCCACCGAGGCGAATTGGTAGTCGGTGCGGATCTCGGTTCTGGTGAAGGAGAGCGTGGCCTCCAGCCAGGCGTAGTACTCGACAAGGTCGGCCGGCGGATTCGGCGTTTCCTGCCCGGTGCCAAGGGTCTCGATCAGCACGATCGGGCCGCCGTCCGCAACGACCCGACGGGTTTCATCCACAAAACCGGTGACCACGTCCTGCCAGCTGTTCGGCGACCACTCGCGCTGGTGGGCGAACACCCAGCCGGCGACGGCGGCATCGAACCGGCCGTCGGGAAAAGGCAGGGCCGCCGCCTCGGCCCGGCAGAATCGGACCGACCCGGTTGCGCCGTCGCTCCCGGTCCGGTCGGCCGGTTCCGCAGCGCCCCGGGCAGCGAGTTCGACCGCAACACCCATCATGGCCGGTGCCGGCTCGGTTGCGGTGACCGTTGCCCCGGCGTCGGCCAGGAGCCTGGTTACCCGACCGGTTCCCGCCCCGACCTCCACCACGTCGAGCCCACCGAACCCGATCAGTGCGTCAAGGGCCTCCGCCAGATTTCCGTCGACGTCCTCGGCGCCCACCAACTGCTGGTACTGCTCGGCGTTCGATCGGTAGACGGCGTGATAGTCCATTCCCGATTCTATGCATCTCCGGGGGCGGGGCCGGCGGCGGCGTCACGGTCGCTCAGGGATGATCGGTCTCCTCCGTCAGGTAGGCGATCATCAACTCCAGGGCATCGCGATGCTCCGGCGCAGTGGCGTCGGTGTAGGCCTGGCGGAACGGTTCAAGGGTGTCGCCGTGACCGCCGCCCCGCGTGCGAAGGCGCGGCCGGGACATGCTTGCCGTCTCCGCCAGCTCGAGGCACGGCCGGACCAACTCCGGACTCAACCGTGCCGTCCGGGGCGCCAGCAGCTTCTCGATGGCGATGTGGGTTGCAGTCGGGAGAACCCCATGGGGACCGGGTCCCGTCCGCTCAGCGGCGACGGCGGCCAGCCGCTCCCTGAGCAGAAGAGTCGCCGACGCTCTGATCGCGGGGACAAAGTCGACCGCACGGTTCGCGAGGTGGGGCATGATCTGATCCGAGTGGTACCGGGCCATGTGTCGGACGGCTTCGTGGCGGACCTGACCGGACGGGTGAGCGCTCACCATCCAGAAGACGGGCATCGGGGCCCGCTCGGCCACCTGCTCGACCGAGGCGGGGGTCAGCGTGTCCCAGGCTTCATGGTGTCCCTCGACCCGGCGGATCGCATTGTCGAGTGCGGTCGACATGACATGAAGCCGGACCTCATCGGACCGGGACCCGATGCCGGCGGTCCATGCCGCCTCGGCGTTCGACAGATCGGCCAGCGCCGTGTCCGTCCGCTCGACAAATCGCTCGGCGCGGCGGGCGGCCGCTGATTGTCGGCCCCCGTTGCTGACCATCCGATCATGGTACGGCCAGGCTGCTCGGTTCCATTTGTACCGATGCCGGAGAGTCGGCCGTATTCTCGCCCTACCCTTGCCGGTGGCGGCTTGGGTTCTTCCGGGCCCGGAGACAGCAGAGCGGCCGAGACGGAGGGTTGAAGATGGCGCGCATACTGGATTACACCGGCCAGGAGGCCGAGCGGACGGAGACCGTTGCGTCGCTGTCGGCACTGCGGAACAGTGGCCGACGGCTGGCCCAGGTGACCGCAACAACGCCGGAGGAGGCTGCGGCGGCGGAGGCCGCCGGGATCGAGATGGTCGTCTGCATGTCGGACTTCGTGCCCGCGGTCCGTGAGGGCTCGGCCCGTGTCTTTGTCACCTCGGCGATCGACTTCACCGGAGCGATCACCCCGGACGAGTTGCTCGGTATGGCGTTCGAATCCCTGCAGGCGGGCGCCGATGCGGTGATCACCGCCCGCCGATTGGAAGTGGTCGAACTGCTGGCCGCCGAGGACATACCGGTGATGGGCCACCTGGGGTTTGTGCCGAAGAAGGCCACCCTTTACGGCGGGGTTCGTGGGGTGGGCAAGACCGCGGCGGAGGCGGCCGAGCTGTGGCAGAAGTTCCGTCGGCTGGAGGACGCCGGGGCGTTTGCCGTCGAGTGTGAGCTGATACCCGCGCCGGTGATGTCGGAGATCCAGAAGCGGACGGGCATGGCAACCATCTCGCTCGGGTCGGGGCCCGACGCCGACGTACTGTTCCTGTTCACCAACGACATCTGCGGTGAGGGTCCCCGCAAGCCCCGCCACGCCAGGGCCTATGCCGATCTTGCGGCGATGCAGGCCCGAATCAACCAGGCCAGGGTGGACGCGTTGACCGCGTTCCGGGCCGACGTTGCGGCCGGGTCGTTCCCCGACGCCTCCGAGGTGGTGAACATCGAAGACCAGGAGCTGGCCGGGTTCATCGACCTGCTGGATCAGCACGACTGACGCTTCGCCGGTCCGACCGTCTGGACGGCCGCCAGGAGAGTTGGCGGCCGCTACGGGACTTGCCGTTTCATCATTCATCGATTATCGTCGATGATAGATGAAGGCGGACGCCAAAACGATCAAAACGCTCGACCGAACGACCGCCGAGGAGTGGGCGTCGTGGTTCCGGGCCCTTGGAGACCCGACCAGGGTGCTGATTCTCCACCTGCTGTCGTCCGCAGCGCAGCCGATGACCGTTGGGGAGGTCACCGATGCGCTCGACGTCGGCCAGTCGACGATCTCCCACCATCTGGCCAAGCTGGCCGACGTCGGGTTCGTGCACCGTCAGACCGTCGGGACTTCCAGCCTGTGGCACATCAACCGGTCCTGTCTTGCCGCCTTCCCCAGCGCGGCCGAGATGGTGATGGGCCGGATCCCGAACGATTTCACCGACGCGATTTCACCAGGAGGACAGGAGCGTGCCACCGATGGACGATGACCAGACCCACAAGCAGAGCCACGATCAGATTCATGACCAGATTCATGACCAGATTCATGACCAGATTCATGACGAGGTGCGGGCCTACTACCGAAACGCGGCGGAAACCAGGGGCGACTGCGGCTGCACCGAGTCCGATGATGACCGGTGGGGGACCAGCCGCTATGACGCGGCGTC
>JBCCGJ010000135.1:0-14658 GCA_039029335.1 Actinomycetota bacterium
GTCTCGGGGTGATCGGTGGTCCCGGGCTGATCGGTGGTCAAGGCGTCCTCCTGACAACCCGGCCGAAGAACACGGCACCCACCAGGGTGAGGACCATGCCCGTCGGGAGGGTCGTTGCGTTGACGGGCACCGGCAGTCCCCACTCGGCCGGGCGGAGGCTTCTGGCGACCAGATCCGCGGCGATGACCAGCGTTGCGCCGGTCAGGGCGGCGGCGGGCACCAGGCGGCGAAGATCGCCACCCACGTATCGCCGGGCGATGTGTGGAGCAATGAGGCCGACAAAGATCATCCCGCCGATAAACGCCACGGACACCGCCGTGATCGCCGCAGCGGTGAACAGCATGACCAGTCGAGCGCGGGCGGCCCGTTCACCGACGCCGTTTGTGATGTCATCACCCAGCGCCAGCACGTTGCCGAGGGCGATCGAGTACAGAACGAGTGGGAGCAGCAGCACCTGGGCGATCGAGACGATCTGCACCTGTTGCCACCCGACGATCTCGATGCTGCCGGCCAGCCAGCGGAGGATGAAGATGGCGTTTTGGCCGGCGTTGAGCATGATCAGCTGGCTGACGATGCCCAACAGCCCGCCGAGGAGGATGCCGAGCAGGATCAATCGCATCGGGTCTGCCCGGCCGGCCAGGGTGGCGATCCCGAAGGTGAGGAGGCCGGTAGTCGCACCGCCCGCCACCGCGATCAACGAGGTGGTGATCGACATCGTGCCGGCGTCCAGGGCCGGACCGTAAAGGACCCACAGGATCGCCGCGGTCGTGGCGCCGGGGCTGACGCCGGTGATGCCCGGCCCGGCCAGCGGGTTCCGGTACAGCGACTGCAGCAGCGCCCCGGCAACGCCGAGGCCACCGCCGATGAGGATGGCCATGGTGGCCCGGGGCATCCTGGCAAGCACCGCGATGACCTCGAACGGCGTTGCGTCGTCCGTGTCGAACAGACCCCGGTATGCGGCGGCCGGGCTCAGCGTGATCTGGCCGATGGAGTAGCGAATCGACAGCGACCAGGCGACGACACCGAGCGCCGCCATGGCGACCAGGGCCCGGCGCGGCCGTCTGCGCTGCGGGTCGCCCATCAGGGCCCCGAAGTTGCCGTCGGTCATCATGGCGCTGCGGTCCTGCGGATGCGGCCGACGAACCACATCGCCGGTCCGGCGGCGATGGCGATGGTCCAGATACCGGCGGGGATCTCGGTGGGAAACAGCAGCAGCCGACCGATGGCGTCCGCTGCGATCAGTTGGGTCGCCCCCAGCACCGCCGCACCGACCAGAACCGGCCTGGCATCCGAGGAGCGAAGCGCACCCCGGGCGATGTGGGGGGCGAGGAGCGCAACAAAGGCGATCGGCCCGGCGAAGGCGTAGCCGGGGGCGACCAGGGCCATCGCAACAACCAGCAGACCGATACGGGCCCGGCCGGGATCGAGGCCCATCGTGACGGCAACATCGTCACCGAGCTTCAGCACGTTCAACATCCGACCGGCGATAAAAACCAGCGGTATGGCCGGCAGGCTCCACGGCACGATTCGCCAAACGCTCTCCCACTCGATGGTGCTGAGCGATCCGATGACAAACCGTTGATAGCCGGCGACGTTCCCCAGCCGACTCTCGGGGGCGAAGAGGATCATCAGCCCCGTCAGCGTGCCGAAGAACGAGGATGCGACGGCGCCGGCCAGCAGGAGTCGAACCGGATCGCGCAGCCGTCCGGCAACCGCAACCACAAGCAGTCCCGTTGCGGTGCCCGCCATGAGGGCGAGGATCGGCCGGGGGATCGGCGGCGCAAGCTCCGGATAGAAGGTGCCGACGGCAACGGCGAAGGACGCCCCCTGGGCCACGCCCAGGAGTGACGGATCCGCGAGTGGGTTGCGGAGCGAGTCCTGCATCAGCACACCGGCGGCGCCGAGGGCCGCACCGATGACCACCCCTGCGACGATCCGGGGCGCCCGGAGCTGCTGGACGACAAACGACCCCCGGTCGACGCCGTCGCCCCGGATCGCATCGATCAGCTCGCCGATCGAGAGGGTCGGCTGTCCCTGCGTCAGCTGGAGCACAACACACACGGCGATGATCGCCGCACAGGTCAGACAGAGCGTGCCGAGCCCCAGGCGGGGCCGGGGAAGCAACCGCCCGCGCCGGGCCACTCGGCCCGGCTCACCAGACGCGGCAGACTCGTCCGGTGTGGCCCCGGCGTCCGGCGGGACGGTGTCGGTCATGAGTGCAGGATCAGCCCTGCTGAACCAGCGGGCTGGTCTCCGGATCGAAGGTGCCGATCGGGCCGGGAGCGGGGATGCCGGAGCCCGGGATGGCGTACGCCGCAAAGTCCTGCAGCGCCCAGATCAGCGATCGCGACCCGCAACACCAGTAGAGCCGGTCGTCGCTGTCGTAGGCCGAACCGTTCTGCACCGCACTGAGCCGGCCCCACACCGGATCGTCCCTGGTCTCGGTGGTGTACCCGACGTCGTTGAAGCCGGCCTGGACGGCGATCACGTCCGGGTCGAGTTCAAGGAACGCCTCGCCGTTCAGCTCTCCCTCCGACAGAGGAAGGCAGGTTGCCACCGCGGCCTCGGCGATGGCCGCACAGAACGGGGTGTCGTCGGTCATGACCCGATACTCCTCACCGTTGAAGAGGTAGGCGAAGGAACGGGCCGCCAGCTCCGGCGTTGAGAACTCGGCCAGTGTCCTGATGGCCGTCTCCAACCTGGCAACCGCCACCTCGGCCTCCTCGGGGGCGGCGAGCAGTTGGCCGACCATCCGTATGTTGGCGATGTGGGCCTCGTACCCCGTGAGGGACGTGTCGGTCAGGCCGGGGGCGTGCAGGTAGAAGATGTCGACGAACTGTTCAACCGCCGCATCGTTGGGGCCCTGCGGGCCCCGATTGATCACGAAGTTGATGTCGGCCCCGGCCCACGCCTCCAGATCGTTGAACGCGGCCACGGTGAAGTCCGGCGGGCCGACCGGGAAATAGAACACGCCGTCCTCCGGTGTCCCCGCCGGGACGGTGGCCGCGCCCGGAGGAATGCCGAGGCTGGCATGGATCTCGGTGCAGCCGCTCCAGAAGCAGCCGATCTTGGCCGGTTCGTCGAGGGTCAGTTCCCGGCCGACCGCGTCGGTGATGGTCAACGGGAAGACAACCGGCTCGACGGCCTCCTCTGCCTGGTCGGCTGCGGAGACGCCGGTCGAACTCGAGTCTGCAGCCTCGGCCTCCGCGGTGTCCGTCGCCCCGGCCTCCGGCTCACCCACCGTTGACTCCTGCGACGAGTCACCGTCGGCGCAACCCGCAAGCAGCAGAAGAGCCAACCACGCCGCACGAAATCTCATACCGCAGACTATCCGTGTGTCGTTAAGCGAACCTGACATCGGAGCCGGATGGATCGAGAATTCGAACCGGCCGTGGTGGTCCGGACCCGGCGCACCGCCCGGGGGACCGGAGAGTCGCCCCCGGCACGGGTTCGAACCTAGGATCGTGCCCGAGCAGGAGGTGATCCATGCAGGTTGAGCAGGACGGCAGGGTGTTGACGATCGTCAACGACGACGCACCCATCAACCGGATGTCCCTGGAGTACATCGACCGGATTGAGGAGCTGCTGGCCGAGGTGGCGGACGACGATTCGGTCCGGGCGCTGGTGTTCACCGCAGACGGCGAGGAGAACTTCTCGGTCGGGATGGATCTCAAGCAGCTGGCCACCGAGGCGGCCGCTCGGGGCGGGTTCGAGGCCGTGCTCGATCAGCGGCGGCGGGTCCTCCGGACGATCGAGACGCTGGGCAAACCGTCTATCGCCACGCTGTTCGGCTACTGCCTCGGTGGCGGGCTCGAGCTTCCGCTGGCGTGCACGTTCCGACTTGCCGCGTCTGAGGATGCCAAGATCGGCCTGCCGGAGGTGGACCTCGGCGCCGTGCCGGCGTGGGGTGGGAGCGTGCGCCTGACCAGGACCGTCGGCCCGACGAGGGCGCTGGACATGATGCTCCGCAAACGGATGATCGGCGGTCCGGAGGCGTTGGAAATCGGTCTGGTCAGCGAGGTCCACCCGGTCGAGGAGTTGAAGGCGAGAGCCCATGAGCTGGCGACCGAGCTGGCCGCCGGGCCCCGCGTGGCCATGGCGGGCATCATGAACACCGTCCAGTCGGCGATGGAGGACGATCTGGAGGTCGCCCTCGACGCCGAACGTGAGGCGGTCCGGGCCTGCCAGGGGACCCCGGATCAGGCGGAGGGTCGGCGAGCCTTCCTGGAGAAGCGGGACCCCGTGTTCGAGTGAGTCCGGCCGTCAGGGCTCAGAGGATTCCGGCCAGCCACTCCCGGGCGTCGATCATCATTTCGATGGTTTGGCTGTGGGCCATGTCGTAGGCGTGATGTCGAAGGTTCCACCCGCCGGCCTCCAGTGTGTTGATCACATCTTGCGACGGCTCGGCCCCGATGATCGCGTCCCTGGTACCCCACTGGTACAGCGCCGGGCGGCCATCACCGTTGGAGAGGTCGATGTCCAGTCCGGGGCCACTCGGCAGGCGGGAGCAGATGGCCCACACTCCGGCGTATCGGGGCGCGCCGACCTTGCCTGCCAGGGCGACGGCGAGGAAGCCACCCTGGCTGAAGCCGCCGACGATGCATCGCTCCAGCGGTACGCCGGCCCGGTCCGCCTCCTCGGCGACAAACGCTTCGACCAGATCCACCGTCTCCCCGACCCGGGAGCGGTCCTCGCGCGTCCACCAGGCCGCCCCGTCGCCGTCCGGCATGTCGATCGGACCACGGGGGGCGATGGCGGTGAACCGCTCATCGGGATCGACCAGTGGGACGTAGGACGCAAGATGGTGCTGTTCGGCGGTGTAGCCGTGCATGAGGAACAGCAGCCGGTCGGCGCCGTCGCGATCGATGCGGTACTGGGTCAAAGCCATGGAACGAGTATCGCGGGCTCGACGGGTCGGATGTCAATGCGCGGTCAGGTGGGTGGGATGGTGCGCAGCGGCCTGGCACAATCGATCCGATCGCTTATGACGCTCGATGCGGCGAGGTCGTGGCCGATGGAAGGAACGTGATGTCCAACAGCAGCGGGAGGGTTTCGGCCGGTACCGGCCGATTCGTGCCGGAGTTCCGGACCGGCGGGTATGAGACGGCCGACCTTCGCTGACCCGGCGCGGCTGATCGCCGTGTTGGCACTTGTGGCGGCGGGATGTGGCGCGGCCGCGGTCGAGGAACCCTCGGTGGTGATCCGCACCGCCGATCAAATCCAGGTGGTGAGCCAGGACGAGGCGGCCCAGCTGTTGGCGGCGGGCGCCGATCGTGCCGGACCGGCTTCCCGATCCGAGGCCGAGGTCACCGAGACCACGCTGTCGGTCACCGAGGCCAACCGGTCCTTCCAGGTGCGGCTTGGTACGGCCCTGACCGTGTTCAACTCCTGCCTCGGGGATGCGGGGTTTGTGTTCGTCGGCCTCCCCGGTCAGTCGGACGACCCGGTGGCCGCCGACCCGAACTACCTCGCCGCCCTGATCGCCTGCAACACCGAGAGTGGAATCAGCGGCATCCTGGCCGAGCAGAACGACCGACAATCCTCGCTGACCCCGGAACAGAAGACGTCCATCAACGAGTCCGGGCGGTCCGTGTTCGAGTGCCTCATCGATCGGGGATGGGACCTGGGGGATCTGGTCCCGAACGAGAACGGCATCTTGACCGTCAGCCGATTCCCCGACGTGCCGCCGGAGCGGCAGGACGAGTTTCAACGGGACCTCGATGCGTGCGGTTGGAACGACCTCGATCTCGGCTGAGATCCTGACCGATGGAAAGGTAGTGACAGCAAGGTATGGGACGAGCACTGAGACGGGTATTCGGGCTGCTGGTCATCGCGGGCGCGATCGCCGGCGCGGTCTACGGCGTTGTGGTGCTCACCGCCGATGACGACGAGATGGTCGACGAGCAGGTCATCGTCATCGACGAGGTCGGGCGGGCCACGCTGGCCGACACCGTCGTCGTACGGGGGAACGTTGCCAGGGCGGACCGGTTCACCGTCACCGCGCTCAGCGGCCAGCGGCTAACCGGGCTGACCGCCACCGTCGACGCCGAGATTGCGGCCGGAGAGGAGCTCCTGCAGCTCGACGGTCGGCCGATGATCGCCGTCGAGGGGGAGACGCCGTACTGGCGACCGCTGGACCGGTTCACCGCTGACGGCCCGGACGTGGAGATGCTGGAACAGTTCCTGGAGGATGCGGGCTACGACCCCGGCAGGGTGAATCAGGACTTCTCGAATCTGACCAGGGACGCACTCGAAGCCTGGCAGGAGGACAACGGCTATCCGGTCGACGGTCGTCTCCTCCCGACCGATCTGGCCGTTCAGCAGTGGCCTGCCACGGTCGGCGATGTGCTGGTCGACGTCGGCGATTCGGTCGCACCGGGGCAGCCGCTGGTGGCATTTGTCGAGCCGGACCTGGCGGTGACGATCGGTGTCGACCCGACGGATCGCAGCAGGCTGGCGATCGGACTGCCGGCAACGATCACGGTCACCGCATCGGACATCGAAACCCCCGGCTCGATCGCCGAGTTGGACGACGCACCCCAGGTGGACGGTCAGGGGGTCGAGCGGTACCGAGGTGAGGTCACCGTGGAAGGCGAACTGGATCTGGTTGAGGGCGCCGCCGTCCGGGTCGAGGTGACCCTGGCCGAGGTGGTCGATGCGCTGGTCGTTCCCGTCGCATCGGTGTCGTTGAACGGCGCGGGCGAGGAGGAGGTCCGAATCCTCGCTGCGGACGGCACGATCGATCGGGTCGAGGTGGTGACCGGCCTCACCGAGGGTGCGTTCGTTGAAATCGTCGATGGGCTCGACGGCTCCGAGCAGGTTGTGGTCGAGGTCCGGCAGTGACCGAGGGCGGCTCCCGATTTACGAAGATCGCCGATGCGAGCCCGCGATCTACCGCGATCGCCGAGGCGAGCCCCCGATTCATGGAGCTCGCCGGGGTGAGCCGGACGTACCAGGGCGCCGTTCCGGTGCATGCCCTGCAGGACGTGAACCTCACGATCGATGCGGGGGAGTTCGTGTCCATCACCGGTCCGAGCGGGAGCGGCAAGTCGACACTGCTCGGCCTGCTCGGTCTGCTCGACCAACCCACATCCGGATCGATTTCCCTCGTCGGCGAGGACGTCACCGGTGCGTCGGACGCCCGCCGTACCCGGCTGCGGGGCGACGTCCTGGGTTTTGTGTTCCAACAGTTCCATTTGATTCCCCACCTGACCGCGGCGGGTAATGTCGAAGCGGCGCTGCTGTATCGGGGACTACGGTCGCGGGCCCGGCGGAAACGGGCGGACGCCGCCCTGGATCGGGTCGGCCTGGCGGCCAGAGCCGACCACCGGCCGACCGAGCTGTCCGGCGGTGAACAGCAGCGGGTGGCCATGGCCAGGGCGATCGTGACCGACCCCCGCATCGTGCTGGCCGACGAACCCACCGGCGCACTGGACACCAGCAACGCCGAGAACATCATGGAAGTCTTGGAGGGGCTGGTCGACGAGCGTCGAGCCGTCGTCATGGTGACCCACGATCCCGAGCTTGCAGACCGGGCCGACCGACGGGTCCGGATGCGGGACGGCCGGATCGTGAACGAAGGTGACCGCTGATGCGGTCGCTGGTCGATCTCCTGATCACGGCGTCGGCGGGGCTGCTGGCCCGGCCGTCGCGCACGTTCTTGATCCTGCTCGGTCCGGTCATCGGGGTCGGGGCGATCGTGGCCGCAATCGGCCTCACCGAGAGCGCAAAGGGAGACGTTCGAGCCACCCTTGAGGACCTGGGCACCAACCTCGTCACGGTGCAGGCATCGTCGGGGTTCCAGGGGCAACCGGGTCTGCCGCGGCTGCCCGAAGAGGCGGCGGAGCGGCTGGACCGGATCCCGCTTCTCGAGTCGTCAGCGGTGGTCACCGAACTGGTCGGCCACCGGGTCCTCCCTCATGAGGCCGCCGCGTCGGCGTTCGAAGTGCTGCCGATCGGCGTGCGGGTGGCGGACCGGGATCTGCCGGAGGTTCTGGAGGTCGACATGGCCTGGGGCCGGTGGCTCGACCCGTGGGATGACGCTCCGGGCCGCCGAACCGTCGTCCTCGGGTCCGACACCGCGGAGCAGTTCGCCGTGTTACCCGGTGAGACCAGGACGATCCTCATCGATGATCGTCGGTACGGCGTGGCCGGTGTCCTGGACGAGGTGGTCCTGATCCCCAACTACAACCTGTCGGTGTTCATCGCACCGACGGCGGCGCAGGACGATTTCGGCAATGAGGGTGGTCCGACCGAGGCGATCCTGCGAATCAAACCGGATGTCGTCCTCCGGGATTCGGACGCCGATTTTCTGAACACCGCCATCACCTACGGCGGGCCAGGTGGGATCGATCCGCCGACCGTCCCGACGGACGAGTTGGAGGCAACGGCCGCCGTCGACGAGACCCTGCGGACCGTTGTGCTGCTCATGGGCGGTCTTGCCCTGCTGGTCGGCGGGCTTGGGATCGCAAACGTCATGTCGATCTCGGTCCTGCAGCGCTCGGCGGAGATCGGGATACGTCGAGCGGTTGGCCACACCAGGTCGCGGATCGCCGCCCAGTTCCTGTGCGAGGCCGCCGCGGTGGGGATCGGAGGGGGTGTCCTCGGTGCCGCCGTCGGCGCGGCCATCGTGGTCGTCGGGGCGGACTGGCAGGACTGGATCGTGGTGTTGCCACCGCTGCTGCTGATCGGCGCAGCCGGACTTTCGGTCCTGGTGGCGCTGGTGGCCGGTCTCATCCCGGCGATCAGAGCGGCCAGGTTGGAGCCGCTGCAGACGCTCCGCCTCGGCTGATCGCAGAACTACCGTCGCCGATCGTTCGAACCTAGGATCGGGCTCGAAGCACAAGTGGTCGCCCTGAGGAGGAGCTGATCGGGATGATTGCGACAGAGGAGACCTTTGAGGGCACCTGGCCCTTTGCCCCTCGATTCTTCGACGGGGCGGGATTCCGCCAGCACTACGTTGACGAGGGTGACGGGGAGCCGATCGTCTGCCTGCACGGCGAGCCGACGTGGGGGTACCTGTACCGCCACATGATCGGTCCGCTGTCGATGCACCATCGGGTTGTGGTGCCGGACCACATGGGGTTCGGCAAGAGCGAGACGCCACTGGATCGGGACTACACACTCCAGACCCACACCGAGAACCTGGTTGCGCTTGTCGAGCATCTCGACCTGTCGGACCTGACCTTGGTCATGCAGGACTGGGGTGGTCTGATCGGCACCGCTCTTGCCGTCCGGCATCCCGATCGGGTGAAGCGGTTGGTCTACATGAACACGGTGAACGGCTACGGCCGGATCTCTCGGGACCTGCCTGGCCCGAACGAGTCCCGCTGGTTCCAGTGGATCGGTGGCGGGATGGAGAACGGGCGGACGGAGCAGGTCCTTCGCAACGCCGGTTCAACCGTCCTGTCCGTGATGAAGATCATCGGGTTCAACAGCACCGACATCGACGACACCTGGATCCGGGCCTATTCCGATCAGTTCCCCGACTGGGACAGCTCCATCGGCGCCTATGAGTTCCCGATCGACGCCTACCTCGGTCGGATCCGGGACTACGTCCGGGCCGGAGCGGACGGCCTCCCGGCGATCGCGGCCAAGCCGGCGATTCTGCTGGAGGGGCTTGACGATCGGGCCATCGATCCCCGCCGGGCCGTCGCCGACTTCCGGGGCGTCTGGCCGGACGGGCCGGTGGTGGAATTGCCCGGTGTCGGTCACTTCTGTCAGGAGGACGCACCCGAGATTCTGGTGTCGAACATCACCCAGTTCCTGCAGGCCAACCCCTAGGGATGATCCGGTTGAACCGGGTGCAGCAGGTCTCGGCGAGTTCCGACCGGTGGGCTACTGTCAATGGCAGAACGCTCGGTGCCCGTCGCTTGATCGACCACCGGTCTGCCGGTGGAAGGGGGGAGCAGGGGTGGAGAGTTGTTTGGCCCGTCGCCCTGGGCTGAACCAACTCTCGCCCCCGCTCCCGGTTTCGCGGTGCCGGCCCGCCGCGACCGGCACGGCGATCTTGTGTCGCTATCGGCCTAGGGGACGTCCATCCGATCCACGAGTTCGAGCAGCTGTCTCCTGAGCCGTTGGAGCTCATCCGTTTCGAGCATGGTCCGGCAGCGAATCTCGTTCCACGCCGCCGCAGCGCCTGGCTCGATGTCCGTGCCCCGGTCGGTCAGCTCGACGATGACCCGGCGTCCATCGTCAGGGTCGGCGCTGCGAACGGCCAGACCGTTCAGCTCGAGCCGGTCGATGATGGGCGAAACCGTTGCCGCCGACATGTGAAGCTCCTCAGCGATCTCCCCGATCGCCCGGGACGGGTGCTCCCACAGCACCAGCAGCACCAGGTACTGCGGGTAGGTGATACCGAGCTGATCGAGCATGGGCCGGTATCCGCGGGTCACGGCGTTTGTTGCCGCATACAGCGCAAAACACAGCTGATCGTCAAGACGGACCGTCTGGGGCGCCTCGGTACGGTCGATGCTCACCGGGGAGTTACTCATTGCGAGATTATTTAATGCGTGAAACGTCTGGGGGTCAAGTGCACCCGCGCTCGTTTCCTGACGACAACCGGACCGGACGACGGCTGCTGACTAGGCTCGGGCCAACGGCGGACAGACGGTGCGCCGGGTCCTGCGTGGTCGCAGGGGGACAGGGGGAGTGGTGACCGGACTGTTGGAGAACAAGATTGCGATCGTCACCGGTGCCGCGTCCGGCATCGGCGCGGCGTCGGCCCGCCGATTCGCGGCCGAAGGTGCGGCGGTGGTGGCGGCCGACGTTCGGGGCGCCCGGGCTGACGAGGTGGCCCGGAGCATCGTTGACAACGGCGGGCATGCCATCGGGGTTGAGGCGAACGTTGCGGACGCCGATGCCGTGGCGGCCATGGTCGACACCGCGGTGCGGGAGCTGGGCGGGTTGGACGTGCTGTTCAACAATGCGGGCACGCTCCGTCCCGGTACTGCGGTTGAGTTGGATGTTGCGGACTGGGATCTGGTTATGGCGGTCAACGTCCGATCGGTTTTCCTCGGTGCCAAGTACGCAGTGCCGGTGATGGTGGAGCGCGGCGGTGGCTCCATCGTGAACACCGCGTCGATCTCCGGCCTCCACGGCGACGGCGGTTCGGTGGTCTACGCCGCCAGCAAGGCGGCGGTGATCAACCTGACCAGAGCGCTGTCCACCGACCATGCGGCGCAGGGGGTGCGGGTCAACGCCGTCTGCCCGGGCACGATCGAGACCCCACCGGTGCAACGGATGTTGCAGGATCCGACGGTGCTGCAGACCAACCTCGACGCCCACGCCATGGGCCGGATCGGGCACCCGGACGAGATCGCATCGGCCGCAGCGTGGCTGGCTTCCGACCAGGCGTCGTTTGTCACCGGGGAGGCGTTGGTGGTCGACGGCGGCCTCCGGGCCCAGTCACCGCTCGGCACCCTGGCCGATCCTCGCCCCGCCCACCTCCGGTAGGCGATGCCGGTCGAGGGCCCCGTCCTCTCGGATCAGCGCCCGATCGCTCGGGGGACCCGCTCGCCCTGGGCCACGTAGGGGAATTCGTCGGTGAAGCCGCACAGGGTGCGAAACAGGTCGGGATCGTCGCAGTCGTCGGCCAGTGAGCGGTCGAAGTTGTTGCGGAACTCCTCCTGGGGCAACACCATCAGGTGGCGGTAGTAGTTGGAGATCATCAGCCGCATGCCCGCGGTTTCCTTGGGGAAGGCGCCGTGCCACGTTGCGCCGTGGAACACGATCAGCGAGCCCTTCGGCGCTTCGCACGGCACCGCCCGTCGAACGGCGTCCGGAAACGTGGGTGGTGACATCCGCCGGTGTGACCCGGGGACGTAGGCGAGTGCCCCACCCTCCCGGGTGTACTCGGTGAGACACCAGTTGGTGTTGGCCGTGAGCGCATTTCGGCCCCAGGGGAGCGGCACGGCCAGTTGATCGCAGTGGAGGCCGAGGTTTGGGCCGTAGCCGTAGTCCCCCTGCCACTTGACGAAGGCGTTGTGACTGCTGAATCGGGTTGCGTTTGACCCGATCATGTGGCGGATGAGGGCGACGGCAACCGGATTGACCGCAAGGTCCCGGAAGACCCGGTTGAGGCTGCACAGCTGTTGAATCAGGAACTGCGACGGCTCGCCCGGGGTGCGTTCGCCGGCCAGTTCGGCCAGGACATGGTCCGGGTTGTGGAACACGACCTCCTCAGCAGGTCCGCTTTCGAGGTGGAACGGGCAGCCGACGATCTCCTCGGCCCGGTCCAGCAGGAGCGTCGCCAAAAGCTCCAATCGCTCCTCCGGCACACCGTGAACCTCCGGTGGAACCACCGCCAGCCCGTCCACCTCCAGCTGCAGGACGTACTCCTCAAGTCCCAGCTCGGCGATCTCCGGCGCGAGGCGGGTGCGTTTGGTGTCGGTGTCGGTGTTGGTGTCGGCCATCGGATCTCCTGGTCCGCGGCCAGGCTACTGCAGCCCGCGAATCCGGGACCAGACGACGGCCTCGGACGAGCGGGGCGGCGCCGTCGCCCGGCCAGATCATTGTTCCCGCGGCCGCGCCGATATCAGCTCGGTCGGTCCGGCGTGACGAGGATCGACTTGGTGACGAACTCCACGATCTCATCGGTGGTCCAACCGAGTCGGAGGAGGTCGAGGACCTCCCGGGGATCGCTGGTGACGTTCCAGGTGAAGAGTTGGAGGATGGTGTCCCCGTCGAGTTGCTCCAGGATCGGTTCGATGATGGAGCAGGCGTAGGAGATCACCGGGTCGTTGTTGTCCCGCCGCTCGAGAAAGCCACGGGGGGAGCGCAGGTTGACGGCAAGCGGACCGTGCTCGACACAGGATGCAACCCAGCTCCGGTTCCAGTTTCGGAGCCGCTCGGTCGGCTCCACGGTCGGTCGGTCCGTCGCCGCAAAGAGCTCGGCGGCACGGACCGGGAGGCGGAGCACAAAACCCTGGATGACGTCGTCGACGGAGGCGAAGTGGCGGTAGGCGGTGGCCGTCGACACCCCGGCCACCTTGGCGACGTCGGCGAGGCGGGTGGGGGCCGATCCGTGTACCGACACCCAGTCGTTGACGGCGTCGATCAGCCTTGCGTGCGTGTCCCGGCTGTCCGCTCGTTCGCCCGCTGCCCGCCCGGCGATGCGGTCGATCCTCTGCTCGCCCGGTGTTGCCATGGCTGCAGCCTAGCCCATCGACCTACTTGAGAATAGATTCCCAACTAGTTAGAGTGTCCGTATGGCCTCTCGTCAACCGCTGCGCCATCACCTGGCGCAATTGAACCTCGGCCTGTTCCGGGCCCCGCTCGATGATGCGGAGATGGCGGAATTCGCCGCCGCCCTCGACCCGATCAACGCCATCGCAGAAGCAAGCCCCGGGTTCGTCTGGCGTCTCAAGGATGACGAGGGCGCCTCCTCCAGCTTTGTTGCCGTGCCCGGTCGGGAGGATCCGCTGTGGGCCCCCAACATGTCGGTGTGGGAGGACCTCGAATCGCTCAAGCACTTCATGTATAAGAGCGGTCACGCCAGCTATCTCCGCCGCCGACGTGAGTGGTTCCAGAAACCGGACCGTCCGATCAACGTGCTGTGGTGGATCCCGGTTGGTGAGATCCCCACGCTGGAGGACGCGGTCAAACGGTTGGACTACCTGACCGAAAACGGTCCGAGCGAGCACGGCTGGCCGCTGACAAAACCGCTGCCTCGACCGGAGGGTTGACCGACCACCGGCGCCCGCGGTGTCGATCGCATAGCATGTTGGCCCGAGACGGACGTACGCGCATCGTTCGTCCAAGCTCAATGCGATCAACTACGGGAGGCAGAAGGCCATGAACCAGTTTCTGGAGTTCAACAAGCAGGTCATCGAGGAGTTCCGGGCAAACGACGGAGTGTGCGGCGGACCCTTTGAAGGTATGCCAATGATCCTGGTCAACATGGTCGGCGCAAAGTCCGGTCGCCAGCTGACAACACCGCTGGTCTACAGCACCGACGGAGACGACATCGTGATCATCGCCTCCGCGGCCGGCGCCCCGAAGCACCCGAACTGGTACCACAACCTGGTGGCGAATCCGACGGTGAACATCGAGGTCGGCGCCGACAGCTGGGAGGCCACCGCCGAGCTGGCCGAGGGCGACGAGCGGCGTCGGCTCTACGACGCCCAGGCCGAGGCCATGCCCCAGTTCAAGGGGTACGAGGAGAGCGCAGGCGAGGTCGGTCGGGAGATTCCGGTGTTCAAACTGGTTCGCGCCGCGAGCTGACCCGGTCGGCTCCCCGGGCCGTCGCCGGATGGGGCGGCGCTACGGGCAATCGAAGCCAAGAGAAAGGATGCGAACATCCCGCCTGGAGTCGGCGTCGTTGTACGCGCAGATCCGGAGGTAGTTCAGCTGCGTGTCATGGATATCCGGCCCGAGAATGTCGGCCGTCGTGAGTCGGCGGTCTTCGCCATAGAAGTCGAGTATCGATTGGATACCCCGGACGGCGGTGTCGGCCTGCTCGATGTCAAAGAGGTAGGCGGCGCTGATGGCCTCTCCAGTGAACGAGTTGCTAACGACTGAGAAGTCAAACGGCTTGATCACGGACAGAATTTCGGCGTTCGCCACCTCCGTGACGTAGCGCTCGGGAAACGGTTCGCCACCCGGCGCAATGGCCGACACGACGGTCTCGAACAGGAGTTCCGCATCGCCGCCCAGGGA
>JBCCGJ010000136.1:0-14654 GCA_039029335.1 Actinomycetota bacterium
CCGAAACTTTGGGTCAAGCGAGGCAGATCCCACCATATATCCCCAACCGGTAGATATGGGTAGCGGGCCTTCTCGAGGTCGAACTCCTCGCCGAGGCCGGCGCCGATCGCCTGGATGAGCGAGATGATCTCGGTGTTCTTGAACATCCGGTCGATCCTGGCCCGTTCGACGTTGAGGATCTTGCCCCGGATGGGGAGGATGGCCATGGTCCGGGGGTCCCGGGCCTCCTTGGCCGAACCGCCCGCCGAGTTGCCCTCGACGATGTAGAGCTCCGACTCCGACGGGTCCTTGGACTGGCAGTCCGCCAGCTTGCCGGGCAGCCCGGCACCGTCCAGCGCGGACTTGCGCCGGATGTTCTGTCTGGCCTGGGTGGCGGCGATGCGGGCCCGAGCGGCGTTGGACGCCTTGGTGAAAACCGCCTTGGCCTCCCGGGGGTTCTCCTCGAACCATTCCCGAAGCTTCTCGTTGGTGGCCTTCTCCACCAGCGAACGAACCGAGACGTTGCCCAGCTTGGACTTGGTCTGCCCCTCGAACTGCGGCTCGACGACCCGGACCGAGATGATGGCGGTCAGGCCCTCCCGGATGTCCTCACCCTGGAGGTTGTCGTCCTTCTCCTTCAGCAGGCCCTTGTCCCTGGCGTAGGTGTTGACCGTCCTGGTCAGCGCGGTCCGGAAGCCCTGCTCGTGCATGCCGCCTTCAATGGTGTTGATGCCGTTGGCGAAGCTGTGGATGCCGTCGGTCTGGAAACCGGTGTTCCAGCTGAATGCCAGCTCGACCGTCTCGTCGTCGCCCTCTTCCTCGTACCAGCCGACCTGCTCGAACAGGGCCTCCTTTGAGGCGTTGAGGTGCTGGACGAAGTCCTTGATGCCGCCGTCGTAGCGCAGCACGACCTCTTCGAAGTCCGGATCCCGTTCGTCCAGGACGTGGAACTCCAGGCCGGCGTTGAGGAACGCCATCATCTGGAACCGGTCGACCAGGGTCTGGGTGCGGAACTCGACCCCCTCCTTAAAAATCGTGGGATCGGGGTAGAAGCGGACCATGGTGCCGGTCCGGGCAACGCCGTCTCCGTTTGCGGGGGCGTCCCCGATCACCGAGAGCTTCTCATCCGGCTCACCGCCGTCCTTGAACGACATGGCGTGCCGCTTGCCCTCCCGGTCGATCTCAACCTCGACCTTTGTGGACAACGCGTTGACCACGGAAACACCAACACCGTGCAGGCCACCGGAGACCTTGTAGCCCCCGTCTCCGAACTTGCCGCCGGCGTGCAGCACGGTCAAAACGACCTCTGCCGCAGTGAGATCTTCATACTTCGGATGGACCCCGACCGGGATACCCCGACCATCGTCGGTGACCTCCACACCACCGTCCGCGAGCACCGTGACATCGATGCGGTTGCAGTGCCCCGCCATGGCTTCATCCACAGCGTTGTCCACAACCTCCCAAACCAGGTGGTGGAGACCGGTCGGACCGGTGGAACCGATGTACATGCCCGGGCGCTTGCGGACCGCCTCAAGACCTTCAAGAACCTGGATGGACGACGCGCTATAGGACCCGTCCGAGCCACTTGTTTCCGAGCCGTTCTGCTTGTTTTCGGAGTCACTAGCCATGCAGAAATCAACGATCCAGTCTGCGGGTAAAACGGGGCGGTGCCGATGGGCCTGAGCGTGGACGAACCCGATGTCGTCGCGGTGCTCCCCCGGAGGTTCCAGTCTACCAGTTCCGGGGCTCGTCACGGTGTAAAACCGATGTCTAAAACCGCCCGAAAAGGCACTGTTTTAGGGGTTTTTGACCACCATCGGTGAGAATTTCAGCGGTCGGTTCTCACCGAGACCCGACGCACAAGACCGGGCCCGAAAACCTCTTCGAACCGCTGGGTGATCTGCGCCTCCATCCACCCCACCTGGGCCGCCCACGCAGCGTCTTCACAGCCGATTGTGAGCACCCCATCAACCAATTCCAGCGGTCTGGTTGTTGCAGAAAGGCCAGGGCCGACCACGTCCGGCCACCGTTGTTCAAGGCTGTGCAGAACGCTGATCGGGGGCGCGCCGAGGTTCTGTACAAACCGCTCCAGGGACTCCCCAAGCGGCACCGGGCCGGAGGTATTCCCCAGCTTTTTCCCCCGCCGTTCCAGCTCTTCTTCGTCCGTCGGTTTGCCGTCGAATCGTCGTTTCGAGCCACTCATCAACAACCTGCGCTAACCCTGTGGATGACCGGCCTGGTCGAACCGGAGCGTCCGGTCCGGGTTCGTCTGCGGTGGCAGTTCCGACGCCGAGGTAATCACGGTTTGACCGGTCGGCAGGTTATCCAGCAGCGCGGTCGACCGGTCCGGGTCCAGCTCCGAGAGGACATCGTCCAGCAACAGCAGTGGGGGCTCCTTCAGCACCTCGGTCACCAGCAGATGCCCGGCCAGCCGTAGCGCCAGCGCCAGCGTGCGTTGCTCACCCTGTGAGGCTTCGGTCCGGGCCGCGAGCCCGTCCAGATGCAGGTCCAGCTCGTCGCGATGGGGTCCCACCGAGGTGACCCCCCGGCGGACGTCATGCTCCCGCTGGTCCTCGATGGCGAGGTCAAGCGAGTCGGCGTCCCAGGAGCGTACGTAGCGGGCGGTGACGGGCACCGGTTTCCCGGCCAGGATCTCATAGGACCGTTCGACCAGCGGGAGGAGCCGAGCCACCAGGGCCTCTCGACGGTTGGTCACGTCGGTGCCGGTGGTGGCCAGCTTGGCGTCCCACACGTCCAGCGTCATCAACCCGGCCTCGTCGAGGCGACCGTGGGACTGGCGTAGCAGCGCATTGCGCTGCTTGAGGATCCGCTCCAGATCCCGGAGCACCGCATCGGCCTTCGGCTCGAGCGCGACCAGCACATCGTCCAGGAATCCCCGCCGGACCGCCGGACCCTCCTTGACCAGCGCAAGGTCGTCCGGGGCGAACACCGTGATCCGCAGCGCACCGAGCAGGTCCCTGCTCCGCTGCAGCCGTTGCCGGTTCACCTGGGCCCGGGTGCGCCGCCGGCCGAGCTCCAACTCGATCAGGACCTCCCGGTCGTCCCGGATGCCTTCGGCCCGGATGATCGCCGTATCTGCGCCACGACGGATCAGGCTCTCCGTGGGTGCGCCGCGGAACGACTTCAGGGTTGCCAGCAGGCCGAGCGCCTCCAGCAGGTTTGTCTTGCCGATGCCGTTCGCCCCGACGATGGCGGTCAGGCCGACGTCCAGCGGCAACTCCAACGTCTCATAGCTGCGGAAGTCCTGAAGCCAGAGCCTGGTGATCTGCATCGCGCTCCAGCAGTTGGGTTAGTGCCGCGTCAGGGAACGTTCGTGGGTGTTTCGGCGAGCCGCTGGCGTTCCTGGCAAGGACACAGGAGGCAGCCCTACTCGTGAGTCGTAAGGCAACGACGAGGACGCAGCCAGGGGCGTCAGAGGCCGGCGAAACGCCGCAAAGGTTTCCTGACGCGGCACTAGGAAACCCGGACCGGCATGATCAGGTAGAGGAACTCCTCGGAGCCGACGCTGCGCACAACGGCCGGCTTCAACTCGTCGATGGTGGCCAGCGTGACCTCGTCACCGGCCGCGACCTCGATGCCCTCCAGCAGGAACTGGGGGTTGAACGCAACGGTGAGATCGTTGCCCTCGTACTTGCCTTCCACGCTCTCCCGGGCGGTACCGACGTCCTGCGTGATGGCCACCAGCTCCACGTTGCCCTCGGAGATCTCCAACCGGATCGGTGTGGACTCCCTGGCCAGCAGCTTCACCCGACGGAGCGCGTCGAGCAGCTCGGCCCGGGATACGGTCAGCAGGTTGGGGTGGGACTCGGGAATGAGGCCCCGGTAGTTCGGGAAGTCGCCCTCGATCAGCCGGGTCACCAGGCGGACGTCACCAACCTCGAACGACGCCTCCCGGTCGCCGAGCTTCAGCTCGACCGACTCCCCCTGACCGAGAATGCGGTTCAGCTCACCGAGCGCCCGGGACGGAATCAACACGCTCTGTCCCTCGGCCAGGACCGAGACCCCGGCGACGTCCCGCATGGCCAGGCGGAACGAGTCGGTCGCCACCAGGCGGAGCCCGTCTGCCTCCGCCGCAAGCAGCACACCGGTGAGGATCGGCCGTGAGTCGTCTGAGCTGGCGGCCAGGACCACCTGCTTGAGCGACTCGGCCAACTGGTCGGACGCCAGCGAAACGGACTCCGAACCGAGTTCGACCATCTGGGGAAACTCGTCACCGGCGATGAGCCGGATGGAGAACTCGCTTCGACCGGCGGCGATGCTGAGCGACTCGTCCGCGGCGGCAAAGGACACGGCACCGGGCTGCAGGGCCTTGACGATGTCGGTGGCCAGCCTGGCGGGGATGACCGCAACACCATCCGCTTCACCGGCAACGGTGACCTTGATCGAGATGGTCAGGTCCAGGTCGCTCCCGGTGAGCGTCAGGTTGTCACCGACGAGCTCCGCCCGGACCCCCGCAAGGCCCGGCATGCCGCCACGGCCGCTCACGGCACGGCCGGCAATGCCGAGCGCCTCGACGATCACGTCTCTCTCACATCGGAATTTCATCGCGTCGGAAACCTCACGACTGGTGGGCCTGGTGTGTTGCGGCCGTGGATTGGATGGTTGGTGCTGTGCGCAGTCTCAGTGTTCAGTCTGGCAGCGGTGGCGTTGGTGCGAAAGGTAACCATGCCCGGAAAGTTCACCGGACACAAGGGGGCGAAGGGGGCCACGTCGGTGATCCGTCGGCCGGTGTTGGTGCGGTTCGCCGCCGGGCGGGTTTTCCTCATTGGTACCCACGACTTGTTTGATAAACGGTGGTGAGGGTAGTAGTGCTGTGGATTGTGGATGAACTGACGTTACTCCAGGTCAGGGGGCGTTTGATTGTCCAGAGGGCGGGGGACGATCTCCCCAGGTGAGTGCGTCTCCGAAACGGGGGTTGGGGACGAGCAGCCGGTCATCCACCGGCGCTTGGCCGAAGTGCACAGTGTGGTGCACACGGTGTTCCACTAGTTGCCCCCAGACTGCGCCTGGTTACGCACAGTCTTTTCCAGAGCGGTCACGTGGTTGTAGATCTGCGAACGCTCCTTCATCAGTGCGGAAATTTTGTCGCAGGCATGCATCACGGTGGTGTGATCCCGGCCGCCGAACTCCCTGGCGATCAACGGGAAGCTCAGATCGGTGAGCTCCCGGGTGACGTACATGGCCATCTGCCGGGCGATCACCAGCGGCCGGCGCCGCGACTTTCCGGTCAGCTCCTCGAGCGTGAAACCGAACTGGTCGACGGTGGCCTCCAGGATCATGGAGACGGTGATGGGTCGTGGTTGGCGATCGGCGATGAAATCACCGAGGACCCGCTCGGCCAATTCGGTGGTCATCGGCTGACCGTTGAGGTTGGCGAATGCGGTGACCTTGTTCAGGGCGCCTTCCAGTTCCCGGATGTTGTTGACGATGTTGGCGGCGATGAACTCGCTGACGTCGTTCGGGAGCAGAATCTGGTCCCGTTCCGCCTTCTTGCGAAGGATGGCCATCCTGGTCTCGATGTCCGGCGGTTGGATGTCGGTCAGCAGGCCCATCATGAACCGGCTCTTCAGCCGCTCCTCCAGGGTGGGAATGGCGTCCGGCGGCCGATCCGAGGACAACACGATCTGTCGATTCGAGCCGTACAGGTCGTTGAACGTGTGGAACAGCTCCTCCTGGAGCCGGTCCTTGCCTTCGATGAATTGGATGTCGTCCACCAGCAGCACGTCGATCTGGCGATAGCGGCGTTTGAAGTCGTTGCCGGAGGAGTTCTTGATCGAATCGACGAACTCGTTCAGGAAGGTTTCGGTCGAGACGTACAGCACCTTGCGCTGCGGTTCGAGGTCGTTGATGAAGTGTTCGATGGCCCGCAGGATGTGGGTCTTGCCAAGACCGGCGCTGCCGTAGATGAACAGCGGGTTGTAGGAGCCACCGGGCCGTTCGGCCACCGACAGCGCGGCGGCGATGGCGAACCGGTTCGACGGTCCGGTCACGAAGTTCTTGAAGGTGTACCGGTTGGCCAGGTCGATGGTGATGCCGGGATCCGGCATGGGGGCTGCGGCGTCGACCGGCGCCGGCTGCGGCGGCAGGCCGACGTTGCCCGGATAGCCGGTTGCCGACACGCCGGCGGCGGTGACCGGCTGCTGGTTCAGGCCGTTTGCCGGGGCGGTCTGGGCCGGATTGGTGGTCAGCCCGTCCGGTACGCCCTGATCCGTCAGATCGATGTCCCCCGAGCCGCCCTGGTCGAAGAGGGTCGGGACAACCAGTTGGAAGACGATTTTGAGGTCAACACCGCCGGCTTCGGCCACCGCGTCCTCAACCAGGGGCCGATAGCGGCCATCCAGGCGGTCCCGGATGATGGGATTTGGCATTGCCAGCGTGAAGGAGTCGGCGGTGAGGGAGATGGGGGCAACCTGTGCAAAAGTGCTCTGCCAGACCCCGTCGGAGACCTGACTCCGAAGCAGTTCGGCTGCGGCGCTCCACAGTTCGTTCTCGGTGGCCATCAACACGGATCCAGACGGTGGTCGGTGGGTATGGCGACAGGATTCAGGACCTGACTCGACGAAGATGTACCCAGGTTCATCCCCAGGCTGTTCATTGTTGCCGATGCGGTGAAACCGTGGGCCGTTGAACCGGTTCGGGGACCCCTATTTAAGGTGCGAGGTTTTTGCGTCTCGGGCGCCAACGGGAACCGTGAGCGGCACGGTGAGGTGGATTTGTCCCTCTCCAAGAGCGGTTTCACTGGTGAACTCGTTGTGTGCTTCGACGACTGGGTTCTTCTTCGACCGGTTGGTCACCGGTGCCTCGTGTCTGGTGGTTGCTGGTGATGGGCAGCACAGCCACGGGCTTTTTAGACAGATGGGGGTTTTCTCCCCACTTCCCACAGACTTTTCCACAGGAAGTCGAGGGTCGACGCGGCAAGCCTGTGTTTGCGGTGCAAACGCAGACCGATTTCGCCCGTGTTCCCTCCTAGCGGCAACCGTGCGGGTTGCAGGTGATCAAACGCTAGCAGCAGGGAACGCGCTCCCCCACCTGTGCTGTGGAAAAGGTTGGGCCACAACCCACTGCTTATCCACCGGTGGTATCCACTGCCCGGCCATTGTGTGGATGGCGGCCACCTTGATCGCCACTCCCCCAACACCCGCCTGCGTTCGGTGTCTTCCAGGCCCTCCAAAAACCCGAAAGACCGGTCTACTACATGAACCGCCGTTGTTCCAATGGAACGTAAGAGTTTTCCTGGTGGCGGTGCGGCGGCCTGCTCGTGGGGTGGCCGGATGGCCGCAGCCCGTGGGAGTTGCGTCGAAACCGGCCTAGTTGGGACTGTGGATTGTCGCCCGTAGCCTGAACGTGGGGTCGGTGCGGCCTGTTGTGCCTGCACCGGGCAGCCGAACGATTTTTGCCCCCTGTTCGCCAGTCGGTCCTCCGACTCGGGTCGAACCCGGGCTCGTCGCCTCCGCACGAAACGGTCATGCGAGGCGAGACCTAAGTAATGGTGACCGACGGAGTAATCAGGACCGACGGAGATCTGTCGTGAAACGTACCTTCCAGCCAAACAACCTCAAGCGTGCACGCAAGCACGGGTTCCGTGCCAGGACCGCCACCCGCGGCGGCCGTGCCGTACTTCGGGCCCGTCGGGCCAAGGGCCGTCACAAACTGAGTGCGTGATTGCCCGGGTCGATCGCCGTCGTACCTTTGAAGGGCTTCGACGTGACGGTCGGAGGGTTCGCCATGGTTCAGTTCGGCTGAACTTTCTTCCGCTCGACACACCCGCCCCACAGGTTGCGTTTGCCCTCGGTCGTTCGTTCGGTAACGCCGTTGAACGAAACCGCGGTCGCCGTCGTTTGCGCGCCGCGTTCATCGAGGCGTTCTCCGCCGGTGGCCACGCCCCCGGCGCGTATCTGCTCACCGGCAACCGCGGCCTCCTGACCGACCGGTACGACGTGCTGGTGGCCGACGTCGGCCGATGTCTCGACAAGCTCCGCCCGGTGCCGGCGTTATGAACCCGGTGCGGCGGGCCATGCTGGGACTGATCCGGCTGTATCAGATGACGGCCCCGGTGCGCACGCCCCGCTGTCGGTACATCCCCAGTTGCTCGGAGTACGCCGCGGAGGCCATCGAGACCCACGGCGCAGGTAGGGGGATGTGGCTGTCGATTCGTCGCATCTCCCGCTGTCATCCGCTCGGTTCGTACGGCTTCGACCCAGTACCGGAGAAGAACTAGCCAATGTTCAACACCATCAGAGACCTCGCCCTGGAAAGCGTTTCCTGGCTGCTGGCGTTCTTCTACGAGCTGCCGGTCGTCGGCGGGTCCTACGGGTTCGCCATCATGCTCATGACCCTGACGGTCATGATCATCCTGATGCCGCTGACCCTCCGGGCCACGCGGTCGACCATCAAGATGACCCAGCTCCAACCGGAGCTTCGGGCCCTGCAGAAGAAGTACAAGGACAACAAGGCCGAGCTCAACCCCGCGATGATGCAGCTCTACCAGGAGAACGGTGTCAATCCGGTCGGCGGCTGCCTCCCGATGGTCGCCCAGCTGCCGGTGTTTCTTGTGCTGTTCAACGTCCTGCGGGGCCTGACCCGGCGCGTCGGTGAGAAGCCGTACTTCGCCCTCTCCGAGCGGGCCCATGAGTTGGTCGGTTCGCAGATCACCAACGACCGCACCTTCGACCCCCAGTACCTGGACCAGACTTCGGCGATGTACCAGGACCTGACGAACGACACCGAACTGCTCTTCGGCCCGTTCGACCTCTCCCTCAACGCCGGCGACGTCGTCCGGGACAACTTCTTCGGCAGCTTCCCCTACATCGTGCTGATCCTCTTTGTGGTGGCCACCAGCTACTACCAGCAGCGGCAGGTCATGGCCCGGCGCGGTTCGCAGCCGGAGGAGATGACCCAGCAGCAGCAGACACAGCAGCAGTTGCTGCGTATCCTCCCGTTGTTCTCCGGTGTCACCGGCTTCTTCTTCCCCGCCGGCCTTGTCCTCTACTGGGCAACGTCAAACGTGTTCCGGATCGGCCAGCAGGCATACATCACCCGGTCGCTCTATTCCGGGGATGGGATCGGCGCCCAGCCGATCAAGTCGGTCGTCGACGACGATGATGATGATGACGACGACCCTTCGGATGGCACGGGTGACGGGGCGAACGGAAGCGGCGGCCCCGCCAAGTCCGGCGGCAAATCGGGCGCAAAGTCCGACGGTACGTCCAAGGGTTCGGGTTCCAACGGTTCCGCTTCGTCCGCCGGGTCGAAGAAGAAGGGCAGCGGGAAGAAGCCCGGCTCGAACGGCTCGTCCGGCTCGTCGGGTGACGGTGACGGTCCGGCGGAGAAGGTCGACCGGAACGAGGCCTGGGCTCAGCGCCGGGCCAATAGGACCAAGGTCAAAGAACGCAAGCAGACGTCCAGCGAAACGACGTCCAGTCGGGTCACTCCGAAGGGCACCCAGCCGTCTGCATCGAGGAAGAAACGAAAGAGGTAGCCAGCGCGTGGAGTGGGTAAAGACAACAGCGAAGACGTTGCCGGAGGCGATCGATCTTGCGCTGGACAATCTTGGTGTTGATGAATCAGAGGCGGAAATCGTTGTGGTGGAGGAGCCTCGGCAGGGTCTCTTCGGCCGGATGCGGGGAACCGCTCGCGTTGAGGCCCGGGTGAAGCCGAAGGCGATCAGACCGAAGAACGAGCGGAACCGGAACCGCAAGGGCGGTGGTCGTCGAAACGAGCGGAACAAGGATCGGTCGAAGAGCCGGTCCGGCGGCAACCGCGGCGGCAACCAGGGTGGTAACAATCAGGGTCGCGGCGGTGGGAACAACCGGAACCGTGGCGGCAAGAACGCAGGCGGCCGCGGCTCGGGCCGGGGCCGCGGTGACAGCAAGCAGCGCAACGACGCTGCGGACGGTCGGCCCCAGTCGGCCGACGCCGCGGATGATCCGACGAACACCGCGACGAGCGCGGTGGCCGGAGCGGGTCAGAAGAACCGAGGAAGGTCAGGCGGTCGTGACCGTTCGGGCGGCGGTGAGGGTCGGCAGCGACGCTCAAAGGCACAGAGCAACAGTGAACAGGACATGAAGCCGAAAGAGGAATCACCAGTGGAAGACGTAGCGGAACATCTCGAGACGTTCTTGACCGGCCTGACCGAGGCGTTCGGCTTCGACAGTGCCGTCAGCATCGACAGCTCGGAGGAGGACGTGCTCGTCGGTCAGATCGAAGGCCAACACGGCCTGTTGGTCGGGCCGAAGGGTCGGACCCTTGATGCGGTGCAGGAGTTGGCCCGGATCTCGTGTCAGCGAACCGTGCCGAGCAGTGTCCGGATCAAGGTTGACGTCGGCGGCTACCGCCAGAAGCGGGTCGAGGCCCTCCAGGCTTTTGCCGCCAAGGCGGCCGACTCGGCGGTGGAAGGGGCGACCGAGGTCGCGCTCGAGCCGATGTCCCCCGCTGATCGGAAGGCCGTTCACGATGCTCTCAGCGAGGACGACCGGGTGGAGACCCGTTCGGTCGGTTCCGAGCCGCGGCGTAAGGTCCTGGTCATTCCGGTTGTCGATGCCGACGAGGACGACGCAACCGATGACGACCAGGTCGACGACGGCGTCGGTGGCGACGTGACCGCTGAGGACTCGGTGAACGGCGACGGCGCCGCGGAGCATCAGGCCGACGGCTCGGCTGACGACGTCGCAGACGATGCGGCTGATGACGCAGACGACGCCGAGCTGGTGGACGCCACCGACGAGGACTGATCACCGGGCATGGACTCGGCGCTGACGGAGGTACTCGAACGGTCTCGGGCCGTCGGGTTCCTCGGACCGGGGCCGATCGAAACCCACATAGAACACGCAGCGCTGTTCGGCCGGGCCCTTGGCTCGGCCGAACGCCGTTTTGCCGACATCGGAGCAGGCGGCGGCCTGCCGGGCCTGCCGATCCTGGTGGCCGCCGAGGCAGTAACCGCCGTGCTGATCGACGCCTCCCAGAAGCGGTGTTCGTTCCTGGTGTGGGCGGTCGCCGAGTTGGAGCTCGGTGATCGGGTCGAGGTGTGGTGCGGTCGGGCGGAGGCCCTCGGGCACCAGACGAGGGCCAGGGAGCAGTTCGACGCGGTTGTCGCCCGGGGGTTCGGGCCGCCTGCCGTGACGTTGGAGTGCGCCGCTCCCCTGCTTCGGCCCGGCGGCCAGGTGATCATCAGCGAGCCGCCGGTCCACCGGACCTGGCCGGCGGACGGACTCGCCGAGCTCGGGTTGACCCAGGATCAGGCGGAGCAGGGTTTGGCGATGTTCACCCGTACGGGCTCCCTGCCGGATGACATCCCCCGGTCCACGAAGCAGCTACAGCGACGGCCATTGTTCCAGGTGAAGTGACCTGAAGTGACCTGCACTGCGGTGGTGGTGACCGAATACGGGCCGCCCGTCGTCTACGCTCGATAGTCGACACCGCATACTTGGCACCGGACAGGTTGCCGTAGACCGCGGACGGGGCGAGGATGACCCCGTAGGGAGGAGCATCGGTGACTGCCACAGATTCCAATCAATCGGTTGCAGCTCCGGAGCGGGAGCCCGGAGCCCGTCTGATCGCCGTTGCGAACCAGAAGGGTGGGGTCGGCAAGACCACCACTGCGGTGAACCTCGGCGCCGCCGCAGCCGAGCTGGGCCATCGTGTCCTGCTCATCGATCTTGACCCGCAGGGCAACGCCAGCACCGGTCTGGGTATCAACCCCCGGACCCTGGAGTCCTCGATGTACGACGTGCTGCTGCAGGACGTGCCGATGGACGACGCCATCGAGGCGGCTGCGGTTCGCAACTTGTTCCTTGCGCCGGCCAACCTCGACCTGGCCGGCGCGGAGATCGAGCTGGTCCCGGCGTTCAGCCGGGAGATGCGGCTGAAGAACGCCATCGCCAAGATCCGTGACGATTACGACCTGATCCTGATCGACTGCCCGCCGTCGCTCGGCCTGCTCACGGTGAATGCGCTGGCCGCGGCCAACGAGGTCCTGGTCCCGATCCAGTGCGAGTACTACGCCCTTGAGGGGCTCGGCCAGCTGCTCCGCAACGTCGATCTCGTGCAGCGGAATCTCAACGCGGACCTGCACCTGTCGCACATCGTCCTGGTCATGTTCGACGCCAGGACCAACCTGGCGTCACAGGTGGCGATGGAGGTTCGCGAACACTTCGGGGATCTGGTGTGCAAGACCGTCATTCCCCGCACGGTTCGGCTCTCCGAGGCGCCAAGCTTCGGCCAGCCCATCACCGTCTTCGACACGGCATCCCGCGGCGCACTGTCCTACCGGGACCTGGCCCGCGAGGTTGCCGGTGAGCCGACCTGAGTCGGGACCCGGACCGGACAAGCCACCGCACCTGAGTTCACTCGACGCGCTGCTGGCACTCGGGCCGACCGAAACGCCGTCGGAGCGAGACGGCGACGGCTCGCTCCCTTCCGATGGAGCCGGTGGTGGCGGCGATGAGGCCGGGCCGGCCGGTGGGCTTGGTGAGCTTCGTGAGGTCGACGTAGAGGCGGTTGTGCCGAACGAGTATCAGCCGCGCCGGCGGTTCGAGGAGGAGTCGCTTGCCGCGCTGACCGAGTCGGTGCGGGAGCTCGGAGTGCTCCAGCCGATCCTGGTACGGCCTGCGGGGCCTGACGAGTACGAGTTGATCGCCGGTGAACGTCGATGGCGAGCCGCCAGACAGGCCGGTCTGCGACGGATTCCCGCCATCATCCGATCGACTGACGATGTAAGTTCTTTGGAGCAGGCAATAGTAGAAAACCTGCATCGACAGGATTTAAACGCATTAGAGGAAGCCGCAGCTTATCAACAGCTTGTGGATGACTTTGGGTTGACGCAGGACGAGGTGGCGACGCGGGTTGGTAAGAGTCGGTCCGCGGTGAGCAACACCCTGCGTCTGTTCCAGCTCCCCGCGGTCGTTCAGCGACTGGTGAGTGACGGTTCACTGAGCGCCGGCCACGCCCGGGCCGTGCTGAGCGTGGCTGACCCGACGGCGCAGCGGAATCTGGCGGAACGGATCGTTGCCGAGGATCTGAGTGTCCGAGCGGCCGAGGACGCCGCCAAGGCCCTTGATTCAGGGGCTGAGGGTTCCACCGGACGTTCGACCAAAGGATCGTCCCGTCGACCGACCAGCGCGGCGGCGCTTGAGGTTGAACGCCTCCTGGAGGAACGGCTGGAGACACGGGTTGAGGTTTCCGAGGCGGGCGGGAACGGCCGGATCACCATCCGGTTCGCCGACCGAGATGACCTCGAGCGCATCTTTCGTCTGCTGTCCGAGTAGCCGGGTACGGCGGCCGGTAGGAGTCGGGCCGTTCCGCCGTGTTTGCGAGCGTCCCATCTCTCCACAGGTTGTGGATGGTGTGTGTGGATCGGCTGCGGTTCTGTGCGGTTCGTCGGAACGGATTGAGGGCCGAGATCGGGGCGAGCCGATCGAGCTCGGTCTTGTTTCACGTGGAACCCCGTGATCGACCCGGTCTGCACCGGATTGCCCCGCTCTGTACCTGGCCTGTCCCCGAACGTGTGTTGTCTACACCCATAGATGGGTATAGATCGGGTTATACAGGTCGATGATCGGGTGGTGATGTGGCGTGAAGCGGTGAGATCCGGGTAGGGCCGGTTTGGTTCATCTCGCCGCGGGCGCTGCTGACCGTTGCGGACCCGGCTCGAAGACGCAGCTTGGTGTCACGCAGCGATAGTCGGGTTGTTGCGCTGATGGGCCGACATCAAGGCGTGGCACTCCCCCGGGTTGAACTCCGACCGCATGGCCGCGACCTTGCGCGCGCCGCCGCGTCTCGGAGACCGCGCCCGACCCGGGTCGCCGGTCGCGGGCCACGACCAGCGAGCGCTGTTGCAGCGGTCACATGGTGGTCTGGGACGGCGAGTGCCTCCCGTGGATCGGTGGGAGACCCGTTTGCCGACCGCGGCATCGACCGGTTGCACGCTCTGTGGCTTCTGCACGGCCGCGGGATCGCTCCATACCTCCCGACCTCGGCCGAACGGCCTACACGCCGCTCACAGCGGCAGTACGAGCGTCTCGAGCTGGTCGACGGAGCTTGTCTTGTCGTGTCGGGAGCGCGCCCAAGTCGTCTGCCCCCGTGGATGGGTATAACCGGTGGACAGACCGGTGTGGCACGGGTGTATCGCGTGGAAGAACGATGGGTGTTCGGGTTTGATCTGTTGTGCCGGCCTGCCGAGCCCCGCGGAGGCCCGCAGCTCCGGACGGTTCGCCGACGCAGGTGGACGTCACGTACCAGCCAGGCACCGCCGCCGACGAGAGACAGCCCGGCAGGAGTGAGGCATCGATCATCACCGCCGAACGACCGCCGTCCGAGCGGCCGACGGGCGAGGGTTGCGCGTGGTCTGTCCGCTGCCGACCAGGTCGCCCAGGTTGTCTCGCTCGCTCGGCGGTGCCCGTCGTGTACCCGCCGGCCACCAACAACACACCCACTGATGGGTATGAACCGGAGACAAACCGGGGAGAGAGCGCGGAGCATCATGGTGGGAATGTGGTCGATCAGTGGGGTATCGGCCGGGGATCAGAGCAGGAGTCCGCGGGGCGCAACGGTCCGATGGGCAGGGTCGTCCACCGTGGACCGGTCGGGACGTCGTGAGGCCGACGGCGCGTCTCGGCCGACTTGCCACGGGTCGGCAGGCAGAGCACCTGCCCGCAGCC
>JBCCGJ010000137.1:0-14620 GCA_039029335.1 Actinomycetota bacterium
GACATCGCCATGACCGCCGGAGCGGAGAACATCGACGCACTGGCGTCGTCCGGCGTCGACGACTTCGCCCTCAGCACCACCGGCAACTTCAACGCCGGTGGTGTGGTTGCCAAGGAGCAGGACCTCATCCTGTTCGACCCGACCTCGACCGGGACAACGACCAGCGGGACGCTATCCCTGCTGTTCGACGGGTCGCTCGACGGGTTGACCACGGCGGCGGAGGACGTCAACGGGGCCTACATTGACGGCACCGACACGTTCTTCAGCTTCTTCGGCAACGTGAACGGCACCGGCTTCACGGCTGACCTGAACGACATCGTCTTGCGATCCGGCGGCGGGTCGTACGAGCTCTACTTCGACGGCGACCTCGTCGGCTTCGGAGCGGAGAACATCGACGGGATTCACATCGTCCGGTCCTGATCGACCGGAGCACACTGTCCGGTCGTAATCGACCAGAGCAGCTCGTCCGGTCCTGATCGACCGGACCGCCCGGAGGCGCCAAAACCGCCTGAGTAAGAGGGCGCCGGCCAGATACTAGGTCGATCATCTCATGCCGGTTGGGCAAGTCGTCTCACTAGTTGGCCGTATCCCCCGGCTAGGCTTCGGTTCTGTTCGGCCATGCCCGTTAATACACGGTCTGGCAGTGCGGGTACGTTTCTGGATATCCCTCCTGTTGTTACCGCGCCGTATATGGCGGTTAACGGCAGTATCCATGATTCGGGCGACCTAGGTTGCTTCAACCTGGAAGGGCATCGTTGCCCAGTGTTTTAGGGGTATGGGGGCTCGTGTGGGCCCCGTTGGTGCGCCCATTGAGCGCCAAATGGCCTCGTGGGTAATCTGACTTTCGTGAGGCAAATGTCTCGCCAAACCACCACCAAGTCCGGTTTACTATTAAGCGGGCAGAGTAAGTAAGGAGGGATCAATTGAGCTTGCTGGCGAATGCGTTCCGACCGGCGCTGATCTGGGCATATCGGCGTCCGGCAATCTTCCCCGCCACCATCGACCTTCTCGCGTGGGCGCTCGGCCTGACTGTCGGCGCCGTGCTCAGCCTTGTCTTCTCCGTCGGGCGAATCGGTTGGACCCTCGCGCTCACCACCCTCCTTGCCGTGTCCATTCACGGCGGCCTCGGGTATCTGCTTGGTCTTTATCGGCGCCGCTGGCGGGTGTCCTCCTTCGACGAGGTTGCTGCCCTCGGAGCGGTATGGGCCATGACCTCGCTGATCGTCGTCGGCACCACGTTCGCAAGCCGCCGCTCCGGAACGCCCCTGCCCACCTCCGCAGTGGTCACCGGCACCCTTGCCGTCCTGATCACCCAGGGTTTCGTCCGGGCCGTCTGGCGCCGGTTCTGGGAGGCGTACCGTCGTCCCCAGGCGGAAGAGTGCCGTCGGACCATCGTCTACGGCGCCGGTGAGGAAGCGTCCCAGATCGTCCGCGCCATGCTGATGGACCGCACCGGAAAGTACCTGCCGGTTGCCCTCCTGGCTGACGATCTCGGCCATCGCAACCGTGAGCTCGATGGTGTGAGAGTCATGGGGACCCGGGACGACATTCGTCGGGTCGCCGCCCAGACCGAAGGTGAGATCCTCCTCATCGCCGAACCGAACCCCAGTTCCTCCCTGATGAAGGAGCTGACCAACACCGCGGCCGAGATCGGCCTGCAGGTGCTGGTCCTGCCGGCGGCCACCGAACTGGTCGGTCGCCTCACCCTGGCCGACGTTCGACCCCCGACCGTCGAGGATCTCCTCGGCCGTGACCCGGTCGAGATCGATCTCGCCTCGGTTGCGGATTACGTCACCGGCAAGCGGGTGCTGATCACCGGCGCCGGCGGCTCGATCGGCTCGGAACTCTCCCGTCAGATCCGCGGGTTCGAACCGTCCGAGCTCTACCTCCTCGACCGGGACGAGAGCGCCCTGCACTCGGTGCAGCTCTCCATGGAGGGTCGGGCCCTGCTCGACACCGACATGCTGGTCGTTGCCAACATCCGGGACCGGGAGCGGATGTTCGAATTGTTCGAGACCCTCCGGCCCGACGTTGTCTTCCACACTGCGGCGCTGAAGCACCTCACGCTGCTGGAGAACCATCCGGCCGAGGGCATGAAGACCAACACGGTCGGCACCAAGAACCTGCTTGACGCTGCGATGCACATCGACGTTGCCCGCTTCGTCAACATCAGCACGGACAAGGCGGCGGACCCGACGTCCGTCCTCGGGGCGACCAAGCTCGCCGCGGAGCGCCTGACTGCGGCGGCGGCCAAGGAGACCGGCAAGCCCTACGTCTCGGTCCGATTCGGAAACGTCCTGGGCTCCCGGGGCTCGGTGCTGCCGACATTCCTCGGTCAGATCGAGCAGGGCAAGCCGATCACGGTGACCCATCCGGACGTCACCCGGTACTTCATGACCATCCCGGAAGCCGTCCGGTTGGTCGTCCAGGCCGGCGCCATCGGCGATCCTGGCGAAGTGATGATTCTCGACATGGGTGAGCCGGTGAAGATCGTCGATCTGGCCAAGCAGCTCATCAATTCGCTTGCCCCCGGTACCCCCATCGAATTCACCGGGTTGCGACCCGGCGAAAAGATGCATGAGGTGCTCATAAGCAAGCAGGAAGTTGGCGATATAAAGAATCATCCCCGGATTACCCACACGGCCGGGGAAGTCGAGAACGCCGCCGATGCCCTGTTGGCCGTCGGTCCGGATGCCGTCATTCAGGTACAGCGGTATCTTGATAAGGCATCGGAAGAGACGTTCGCCAACATCCGCATTGGAACTGGAAATGACCACCAAGGCTGACTATTCGGACAAACGTGTACTGGTAACCGGCGGCACAGGCTCGTTCGGCAAGACCGTCACCCGGCACCTCCTCGAGCGGGGGGTGGAAGAGGTCCGGATCATCTCCCGGGATGAGGCCAAGCAGCACGATATGCGTGTCCTCTTCGACGACGCCAGGCTGAACTTCTTTGTCGGTGACGTGCGCAACGCCCAGTCGGTTGACCGGGCCGCCGCCGGGGTGGACATGATCTTCCACGCCGCAGCCCTCAAGCAGGTGCCGTCCTGTGAGTTCTTCCCACTGGAAGCGGTCCTGACAAACGTGCTCGGCAGCCAGAACGTGGTGGAGTCGGCCGAGAAGAACAGCGTCGGGTCCGTCGTGTTCCTCAGCACGGACAAAGCGGTCCTCCCGGTGAATGCGATGGGCATGTCAAAGGCCCTCATGGAGAAGGTGGCCCAGGCGGCGGCACGGGCAACGGCCTCCGGCACGGTGGTGTCAACGGTCCGCTACGGGAACGTGCTGTATTCACGCGGTTCGGTCGTCCCACTTTTTGTCGACAAGATCTTCCGCGGCGAGCCGCTCACCGTCACCGATCCGGAGATGACCCGGTTCCTCATGCCACTGACCCAGGCGGTCGACCTCGTCGAGTTTGCGTTCTTCAACGCCGAACCCGGCGACACCTTCATCCGCAAGGCCGCAGCGGCAACCATCGGTGACCTGGCGACCGCGGTGAACGAGCTGTTCGGTTCGCCGGTGGCCACCAAGGTGATCGGTGTCCGCCACGGCGAAAAGACCTATGAAACCCTGGCCACGGCCGAGGAACTCCGCGGTGCGGAGGACATGGGTGATTACTGGCGGCTCCGGATGGACTCCCGAGACCTGAACTACGCCGACTACTTCGAGGTCGGCTCCACCCGGGAAGCTCCCGAAGAGGACTACCACTCCCACAACACCGAGCTGTTGGATGTGGCCGGGGTGAAGGAACTGTTGCTCGGCCTGCCGGAAATCCAGGCCGACCTCGAGCGCTGGAAGGCGTAAACGGCATGAGCACCACGGTGGGTATAACCGGCTCGGCCGGGTTCTTCGGCTGGCATCTCCGCTGTCGGCTTGTCACGCTCGGCGGGGACGTCGGCCTTGACAACTACGTGTCCGCAACCAGGGAGACCTTCGCCGATCCGCAGGCGCTCGATGCGTTTGTGACCGCGGCCGACGTCGTGGTGCACATCGCCGGCGTCAACCGGGCGAACGACGACGCGGAGATCGTCAGCGGCAACATCGGCCTCGCCGAGGCGCTGGTTGCGGCTCGGGCCAGGACGGGCGCCTCGTTCGACGTCGTCTACGCCAACACGATCAAAGCGGCCGATCCGGGTCCCTATGGGGAGTCCAAGGCCAGAGCGGCCGAGCTGCTCGGTGCGGACGCCAGGGCGGCCGGCAATCGTTTCGTCGACATTCGGTTCCCCCACCTCTTCGGTGAGTTCGGGGTCCCGTTCTACAATTCCGGTGTGACCACGTTTGCCCATCAGTTGGCGAACGGAGAGGCGTCAACCGTCAACGACGGTCAGTTGGAACTGCTCCACGCCCAGGACGCGGCTCAGGTCATCATCGACGCCATCGTCGACCGGGCGGACGGGCCGCAGGCCCCCGGCGGTCGGGTGATCTCGGTGCCGGACTGCTACGAGACCATGGCCCGGCTGGCCGCACCGTACGTCGAGCGGGGGGTTCTGCCCCACATCCTCGATGACGAGTTCGAGCTTCGCCTGTTCAACACCATCCGGTCCCAGATGTGGCCGGATGCGTACCCGATGCAGCTGACAAAACATGCGGACCATCGTGGCGCCTTCTTCGAGGTGGTCCGGGCCTGGGGTCAGGGCCAAACCAGCATCTCCACAACGGTGCCCGGCATCATCCGGGGGGAGCATTACCACCTGGACAAGGTCGAGCGGTTCGCAGTGATCAGCGGTGAGGCCCAGATCCGGGTCAGGCGGCTCTTCACCGACAAGGTCGAGGTCTTTGATGTGACCGGCGAGGCACCGGTGTTCATCGACATGCCGCCGCTGTGCACCCACGACATCACCAACACCGGTTCGTCCGAGCTGGTGACACTGTTCTGGAGCCACGATCACTTCGACCCGGCAAAGGCCGACACCTACCCGATGAAGGTCGCCCCGTCAGAACACGAACCGGGGACGGTGCCGGCGTGATTGAGGTCCTGCGATGAACGTCATGACGGCAACGCTGCGCGTTGCTTGGAGTTCCTCCGGAACATCCTCCGACGTGGCTCCAGGGACAGGAGTACGCGCATGAAGGTCATGACGGCAACGCTGCGCGTTGCGTGGAGTTCCTCCGGAACATCCTCCGACGTGGCTCCAGGGACAGGAGTACGCGCGTGAAGGTTATGACGGTCCTTGGAACGCGGCCGGAGATCATTCGGCTCAGTCGGGTGATGGCTCGGCTGGAGGAGACCTCCGTGGTCGACCACTGCCTGGTCCATACCGGGCAGAACTACGACTACGAGCTGAACCAGGTCTTCTTCGACGACCTCGGCGTCCGCAAGCCGGATCACTTCCTGGAGTGCGACACGTCGTCGCTCGGCAAGGTCTACGGCGAGATCCTCATGAAGTCCGAGGAGGTCATGGGGGCAGAGCAACCGGATGCGGTGCTGATCCTCGGTGACACCAACTCGGCGCTTGCGGCCATCATGGCCCGCAGGCTGCACATCCCGGTCTTTCACATGGAGGCGGGCAACCGCAGCTTCGACTGGCGGGTCCCTGAGGAGACCAACCGTCGCATCGTCGACCACATCTCCGACGTCAACCTGGTCTACAGCGAACACGCTCGGGCCAACCTGATGCGGGAAGGCATTCACCCCCAGCGGGTCTACCTGACCGGCTCGCCGATGTTCGAGGTCCTCGAGCACTACCGACCCAACATCGACGCGTCCGACGTCCTCGATCGTGAGGGGCTGACCAGCAAACAATTCATCCTGGTCTCCCTCCACCGTGAGGAGAACGTGGACGACGTTGACAACCTGCGGGCCCTGCTCGACGGGTTGGCCGTCGTCGGTGACGCGTACGACATGGACGTGCTGATCTCCACCCACCCCCGGACCCGCAAACGGCTGGACGACAACGGGATCGACACCGAGAACCTGGGCCGGCTCCGGTTCTCCAAGCCGTTCGGTTTCCACGACTACAACAAGCTGCAGTTGGAGTCGGCCTGTGTGATCTCCGACTCCGGCACCATCAGCGAGGAGTCGTCCATTCTCGGGTTCCCGGCCATCACCCCCCGACAGTGGATCGAGCGGCCGGAGGCGATGGACACCGGCTCGATCATCGTCACCGGCATCGACGCCGCGGCGATGCTGCGAGGGGTCAACTACGCCATCGAGGTGGGCGCACCGCTTGACCGGCCGGACGAGTACGAGGTTTCCAACTGCTCGGATAGGGTTTTACGGATCATCGTTGGCACCGACCGCCGTCTGCGGGTCACCCAACGATGACCCGTCTAGCACAGGTTGCCACACCGTGAACCCAGCACTTGAGGAACGCCTTCGCCAGGTTTCGGCCCGGATCACAAAGACGACAACCGGCCGATTCGGGAATGAACTCGGCATCTGGTACGGCTGCGGCTTCCCGAAGAGCGGGACCGTGTGGCTGTGCGGCCTGATGGGGTCCTACCTCTACGCCCCGTTCCCCCAGAACTATCTGATGCCGGTGCTGATGCGTTCGGTCGTGCACTCCCACTGGGCGTACGATCCGAAGCGGGCCCGCTGCATCTACATCGTCCGGGACGGCCGCGACGTCATGGTCAGCTACTACTTCCACTGGCTGACCCAGCTCAAGAAGGGTCGCAGCCCGGCCTACGCCAAGGACCGCCACACCAAGCTGCTGGCCAAGCTGCCAACAGGCACCGATATCGAAGACACCAAGGCCGTTCTGCCGTACTTCATGGAGCTTGAGTTCGAGGATCCTCGCGGCGTGCGGACCAACTGGAACGACCACGTCACCCAGTGGCTCGGCGCAGGCGAACGGGACAACGTGGCCACCGTACGGTACGAGGGCCTTCTGGCCGACGGGCCGACCGAGCTGGCCCCGGCCCTGGAGAAGTTCGACGGTCCGGTCGACATGGAACGGCTCAAGCTTGTGTTCGAACTGCTGAAGTTCGAACGGCGTAAGGAACAGGACACGTTCTTCCGCAAGGGTGTCGCCGGCGATTGGCGAAACCATTTCACCGAACACAGCGTTGACGTGTTCAAGGCAACTGCCCAGCGCGGCCTCGAGGTGGCCGGCTACGAGCAGGACAGCAGCTGGGGGGTAAACCAGTGACCGACCAGGCAACCTCAAACCAGTCAGGGACGGGTTCCGTGTCCTCGTCGCGAGGCTCCGTTGAGCCGCTCGAGGATCGCCTCTACCTGTCCGCCCCCGACCTCCGGGGCCGGGAGATCGAGTACGTCACCGCGGCGCTGGAGAGCGGCTGGGTGGCCCCGATCGGGCCGGACCTCAGCGCATTCGAGGATGAGATCTCCAAGCTTGCCGATGGCCGTCATGCCGTGGGCCTGTCAAGCGGTACGGCGGCCTTGCAGCTGGCGCTGCAGACCAGCGGCGTCGAGCAGGGCGACGACGTCCTCTGTTCGACCCTGACGTTTGTCGCAACGGCGAACGCCATCATCCAGGCCGGTTGTAAACCGGTCATGGTCGACAGCGACTACGACACCTGGAACATGGATCCCGACCTCCTGGCCGAGGAGCTGGACCGTCGGGCCAAGGCCGGCAATCTGCCCGCTGCGGTGGTCACGGTCGACCTGTACGGCCAGTGCTGCAACTACAACCGGATCGTGCCGATCTGCGCCCAGTACGACGTCCCACTGATCGAGGACGCGGCGGAGGCCCTCGGTGCCACCTACGACGGCAAGGGTGCCGGCTCCTTCGGGGAGATCGCCATCTTCAGCTTCAACGGCAACAAGATCATCACCACCAGCGGCGGCGGCATGCTGGTGACTCCGGACGAGGCCATCGCCGACCGGGTGCGGTACCTGAGCACCCAGGCCCGCCAGCCCGCGGCCCATTACGAGCACACCGAGGTCGGGTACAACTACCGGCTCTCGAACATCCTGGCCGCGCTCGGTCGAGCGCAGCTGCGGGATCTGGATGACCGGGTCCTCCGCCGCCGGGAGTTCAACCGCCGGTATCAGGAGGCCATGGCCCACATTCCCGGCGTCTCGTTCATGCCGGAGGCCGAGGACTGCTACTCCACGTTCTGGCTGACGTGTCTCACCATCGACCCGGCCGAGGCCGGGGTCGACCGTGAGACGATCCGGCTCGGCCTTGAGGAGTTCAACGTGGAATCCCGCCCGGTTTGGAAGCCGATGCACCGCCAGCCGGTCTTTGCGGAGGCGCAGACCGTGTTGAACGGCGTCAGTGACCAGCTGTTCAAGGATGGTCTCTGTCTGCCCAGCGGGAGCGCCATGTCCGATCAGCAGTTCGAGTACGTGGTTGAACGGGTCCTCGACCTGTTCGACGCCGCCTGAGTTCGCCGGTCGGCCGCCGCAGCAATTTGGAACCGGTGCCAGGGAGGGACCTATGGCCATAAAACGAAGCCTCTTCGCCGAGGACTGGTACATGGACGCGGTCGCCCCGGGCCAGTGGACCAGGTTGGAGGCCGGCAAGCCGGGGAACGCCGGTGAACTGATCCTGACCGAAACCGGCAGGCTCGGCGGCAAACCGATCTTCAGCCAGGCGCCGCTCAGCTACCGTCTCGGCCCGATGTACGACTTCTCGCCGGACATCACCACCGCAAAGCGGCTCAGCAGCGAGCATGCGCTCTGTGAGGAGCTGATCGCCCAGATTCCAGACTTCGCCAGCTTTGTCCTCAACTTCGACTGGCGGACCGTGAATGCGCTGCCGTTCCACTGGGCCGACTTCGACCTGATGACCCGGTACACGTACGTGCTTCGCGACCTGTCCGATCTGGACGGGATCTGGGACGGCTTCACCTCCGCCGCCCGCCGGGCGATCCGCAAGGCGGAGAAGCAGCAGGTCAAGATCGTCGAGGGCACCGCAGACCAGCTGTGGGACCTCTATCTGGAGACCTGCACCGCCCAGCATCGGAACCCGGGCTACAAGCCGGACCACCTCGAGCGGCTGTGCGGTGCCGTCGCCGACCACAACGTCGGCGAGATCCTGCTGGCGGTCGACGATGACGGCAACCATCATGCGTCGATCCTGGTGGTCTGGGGCGGCGAGTGTGCCTACTACCTGGTCGGTGGCACGTCGCACACGTTCCGCAGCTCCGGAGCGATGAGCCTGATCATGTGGGAGGGGATCCAGCGGGCGGCAAAACACGTCCCGGTGTTCGACTTCGAGGGTTCGATGAGCCCGGGCATCGAACGGTTCCTTCGTTCGTTCGGTGCCGAGCAGGCCCCGTACATCCAGGTTCGCAAGGCCAGCCCCGTCGGGGCTGCGGCGAAGTCCGCACTGGACATGCGTCGCAGCGCCGTCAAGCAGGCGGCCAAATGGCGGTCCCGGTTGGCCGCCGGTGGTGATGACTGACGTGAGTGCCACCAACGGCAAGGCGCCGTCCAACACCGGCGCCCCGATGAACCGGCCAAGAAGCACACCGACGAACGGGATAGTCATCGGGGCGATGAAGTCGGGGACCACCACGCTCTACCACGACCTCCGGCGGTTCCCGTCAATCGACCTGCCGGACAAGGAGTTGGACTTCTTCCAGCGGCCGGCGGACGAGGTGACCACCACCGCCTACCGGGCGCTGTTCCGCAGCGATGCGCCGGACGTGGCCTGCAGGCTTGACATCTCGACCACCTATTCGATGTGGCCGCAGATCCCCGACGTCCCGGAGCGAGCCGCCGAGGTCCTGGGCGGGGAGGCCCGGCTGGTCTACCTGGTACGCGATCCGGTGGAGCGGGCCATCAGCCATCACCATCACATGGTGGCCAGGGGCGCAACCACACTCGGGTTTGCCGAGTACCTGGCCGACGACCCCGGTGTCATCGGCTTCGGCCGCTACGACCAGCAGGCCGCACGATGGACCGAGCAGTTCGGCGAGGACGCGCTGCTGGTTGTTCGGCTCGAGGACTATGCGTCGGACTGGGCGACCGTTGCACCGAAGATCCTGGCCCACCTCGGGGTGGACCCCGACCTCGGAACGCTGGAACCCCCGGCCAAGGAGAACGCTACGGACGAAGCCCGGGTCTTCACCGGGACGAGTCGGCGGGTCGCGGAGAACCCCGTCGTCCGGTTCGTCTACCGCAACGGGATCCGGAGGGTCCTGTCACCTGAGGTCCGCACCGCCATCCGCAATCGGATCCTCCCGGCCCCGCCGGAGCGGCCGGCGGGCCCGGCCCCGGCGGTGCTGTCCTCGCTGGTCGACCAGCTGCAACCCGCTGCGGACTACGTCGCCGCCGTGACCGACACGGAACCGTGGGATCTGGCGGCGTCCGCGGGACAGGTTGCGTCATGAGGCCGTCGAGGTGAGTAGATGAGAACCCAGCCCCACCCGGCAAAACGCAAAGCCAGGGCGATGGTCAGGCGGGTGGCGGTCGAGGTCCTGGCCAGGACCGACCGGCCGGACGAGTCGATGGTTCCCAACGGCGACGTTGTCCTGCTGTTCCACCACATGCCGGACAGGTATCTGGACCGCATGGATGACGTTGTGGCGATGATGCAGGAGCTGGCGGAGCCGGCCACCTACGCCGAGATCTGCGCCACGCCGTCCGAGACGCCGCGCTTCACGGTCACCTTCGACGATGGCAACCTCAGCCAGATGGCGGCCGCCGAGCGGCTCACCGCCGCCGGTGTTCCGGCCTGCTTCTTCATCATCGCCAAGGCGCTCGACGCTGACGACGAGGAAGCGGCCCGGATCTGCCGGGAAGAGCTGTGGATGAAACCCACGCCGTTCATGGGCCCCCGGGATCTCGATCGGCTGCTGGAGCTGGGCCACGAGGTCGGCTCGCACACGGTCGGCCACCTCAACCTGGATCAGATCTCCGACGACGAGATGGCCTACCAGATCGGTCACAGCAAAGAACTGCTCGAACCGTGGCTGCAGGAAGCGCCGCACTTCGCCTGGCCGTTCGGCGGACCCGGCGACTTCAACCGGCGGGCGTATGAGCTGATCACCGACGCCGGGTACGTCAGCTGTGCCACGGCGATGCGCGGACTCGGGTCCTGGCGTCCGACCGAGCAGTCGATCCCGCTGCTGTTCCGTCAGTCGATCAACCTGGACGACTCGCTGGCCGTCCAACGCCGGTTCATCCTCAACAGCGAGGGTTTTGTCGCCCCGTCGACGGCGGCGCTGGCCTACCTCCGCTAAGACCCCCCAGCAAAATTTGGGCTCGTAGGCCACAAATTCCGTGGGCTGAGTGACCAAATTTTGCTGGGGGTTGGGCGGGACGAGGTCAGTCGGTCAGGCGCTCGGTCAGGTAGGTGAACTCGAGGGCGATCCGTTTTGCCCGCTCCAGCTGGGTGGTGGCCGCACCGTGGCCGCCGTCGATGTTCTCGAAGTACCAGAACGGTTTGTCGGCCTCCTCGAACCGCTTGGCCAGCTTGCGGGCGTGTGCCGGGTGGACCCGATCGTCCTTGGTCGAGGTGACGAAGAACGGCGTCGGATAGTCGGCGGCGGGATCGAACCGGTGATAGGGCGAAATCGTCTCCAGGAACGCCCGCTCATCTGGATCATCCGGTGAGCCGTACTCGTCCACCCAGGACGCCCCGGCCAGCAGCAAGTGGAACCGGAGCATGTCGAGCAACGGCACCTGGATCACGATGCCCCGCCACAGGTCCGGCCGCTGCGTCAGCATCACACCCATCAGCAGCCCGCCGTTCGAGCCGCCCATGATGCCGAGGTGACGCGGGCTGGTGGTGCCGTCGGCTACCAGATGCTCGGCGACGGCGATGAAGTCGTCGTAGACCGTCTGCCGCCGCTGCTTGAGGCCGGCCTGATGCCACGACGGGCCGAACTCTCCGCCGCCCCGGATGTTGGCAACGACGTAGGCGCCGCCCTGCTCGAGCCACAGCCGGCCTACCGTCGGGGAATAGGCCGGGGTGAGCGGGATCTCGAACCCGCCATACCCGTAGAGCAGGGTCGGGGTGGATCCGTCCGCCGTCAGATCGCTGCGCCGGACGAGGAAGTAGGGGATCTCGGTGCCGTCGGACGACGTGGCAAATCGCTGGTCCACGGTCAGGCCTGCAGCGTCGAAACGGGCCGGCGTCGATCGGACCGGACGGGGTGCGCCCCGTTTGTCACCGTCGCCGCCGGTGTCGAGCCACAGGAGCGAATCAGGGTTGAGGAAGTCCTGGTAGGTGATGAGGATCGTGGACTCCTCGTCGTCGGAGAACACGATGCTTGCATCGCCCCGTCCCGGCAACTCCACCGGGTGCAGCTCCCATCCGGAGCCGACGTCGGTCGGACGGTCGAGCCATGCCAGTTGGGAGACGACGGTGTCGGCGTAGGCCAACAGCACCCGGCCCTCGGCGATGGCAACGCCGGTGATCGCCTGGCGGTCCGTGGGTCGAAAGACAAGCTCGATGGTCGCGTCGCCGTCCCCGCCGCCGTCCTTGTCGACCGCCGGTCGGACTATCGACCGGAGGTCGAGGGCGATCAGGTCACCGCTGATGAAGTCGTCGTCGCCGGTTGTCCAGTCTTCCTGGAGGGTGGCGAAGAGCCGGCCCTCGAACGTGCCGACCAGGTCGGCCTTCTCCGGGAGCGGAACCGTCAGCAGTTCACCGCCGTCGGGGAACAGGGCGTATGAGCCGGTGAAAAAGGTGGTCCGGCGGACGGCGCCGCCCAGCTCCGTTCCGTCGAACGAGCGGATGACCAGCGGCCACACCCCGACATCGGTCGTTTCGCCCCGGAACAGCTCCGCGGCCGCCGCAAGCGGTTCACCCCGGCGCCAGCGGCGGACCGAACACGGATACCCCGACTCGGTCACGGTACCGTCGCCCCAGTCGGTGGCGACCAGGACCGTGTCGGCATCCAACCAGGTGATCGCCTGCTTGGCTTCCGGGGAGACAAACCCGTCGTCGATGAACTCGCCGGTCGAGATGTCGTACTCCCGGACGGTGGTTGCATCCCGGCCCCCGATCGACAGCGAGACCAGATAGCGACCGTTCGGTTTGCCGTCGACCCGGCAGGCGTTTGCACCGGCGAAGACCCAGTTCTCCCCCTCGGTTTCGGCCAGCGCATCGATGTCAAGCAGGAGCTCCCAGTCCGGTCCGTCCGCTCCTGCACCGGTCAAGTCGTCGGCGAGGTACCGCTCGGCCGGGACGCGGCGCCAGATTCCTTTGACGTGTTCGTCGTCCTGCCAGAAGTTGTACGCCCAGCCGTTCCGTATCGAGCCGTAGGGGATGCGGTCGGCAGCGGTCAGCGCATCGGTGGCCGCAGCGAGGAACCCGGCGTGCGCCGGATGGGCCTCCAGCGCCTCGAGCGTCCGGTCGTTCTGCTCCCGTACCCAGGCGAGCGCCTGCTCTCCCTCTACCTCTTCAAGCCACAGATGTTCTTCCACGCCCTCAAGCTATCCAACCAATGGCCGCCGGGGTGGACCGCAGCACGCTCGGTCGCGGTTCCGGCGGTGCGTCGGTTCAGCGGAGGGACGCAACGACGTCTTCGATCGCCGTGTCGAAGTCCCCGGCCGGCGTCCAGCCGTAGTCCTGGGTGAACGCCGACCCGTCCACCTCGAAGTTGGAGTACAGCGGTTCGAACGGTTGCCGTCCGAGGAGCGGAGCGATCACCCGGTCGGCGATGCGCAGCATCGGACCGTTCAGCGGCACGAACCGGGCGGTTGTCCCGAAGCTCTTGCAGAGCCGTCGGTACAGATCCGGCGTCGTGATCGCCGGACCATCGGCCAGGACGTACCCGCCGGAGGGACCGTCGGTCTTCTCGATGACCCGCAGCACCGCAGAACACAGGTTGTCGATGTGGACCATCGACCGGCGGGCCGTACGATCACCGGCCGGGAGTGGCAGTCCACGACCCGCCAGCGAGGCCAACAGCCGAACGTTGGCCTTCGGGTTCGGTCCGTAGATGACCGGCGGCCGGAGGCTCACGACCCGCATTCGATCCGTCATGCCCTGCAGCGTCGTTTCGGCCGCCGCCTTTGCCGCGCTGTAGGCGTCCGGGGGGTCGAACGGGTCACCAGCCCGGAACGGTGATCGGCTGACCGCTCCGTGGACCTTGGACGTGCTGAGAAACACAAAAGTGGCCACACCGGCCTCGATCGCCGCCTCGGCCACGGCCACCGTCCCCAGATTGTTGACCCGGTCGTACTCGCTCGGATCCGCCGCCCGGCCTCGATGGGCGATGCCGGCCAGGTGGACGACGGCGTCCACTCCGGCCAGGACCTCGGCCGGCAGCGGCGAAACGATGTCGGTGTGGGCCAGCGAACGGGTCGCCCCGTCGATACGCTCCCCGGTTCGGCTGACGGCAACAACCTCGTCGCCTGCATCGGCCAGGTGCTTGATCAGCGGGCGACCGACAAATCCGGTCGCTCCCGTGACCAGCACCAGCCGGGTCATCAGCCCTCGGTCTGGGCTTCGGCGAGCGGTTCGATGTCGTGCGGGAAGTAGCTGCCGTCCGCACACTGCAGCGGCGGATGATCACCGGGAACCTCCGGCGAACCGGACCAGATCCGATACCCGCCCGCTCCCGCTGCGGTGCCGTCGAAGCCGCCGTTCACAAACGCCCCGGGATAGGGGTGGGTCACCGCCCGCACCAGCCGGTCAACCTCTACCACCGACATCTCGGGACGGATCTCCCCGTCCTCCGGGCGGCGGCCCGGCCATTCGGTCGCCTGTGAGTCGTCCTGGGTCATGAGCTCGATCGAGTCGTCCACCAGGGATGA
>JBCCGJ010000138.1:0-14584 GCA_039029335.1 Actinomycetota bacterium
CGCCTCAACCGCGTCGACCGAAACCCGACAGATCTTCCAGGAAGCGGGCCGGTATCGTCAACCGCAGACCGAACCGCAGGAAGGCAACGCCCCCCATGCCGAAACTGAACGAGTACTACGAGCAACGCCAGGACCTGGCGGCCACCGCCCGCGATCTCCAAAAGGCCGGCTACGACCTGATCGACCTGAACGTGGGTAACCCCGGGGCATTCGGCTTCCGGGTTCCGGAGGCGATGCGGTTGGCGCTGATCGAGAACCTCCACCACAGCGACGGGTACTGCGAACCCGCCGGTATCTACCCGGCGAGGGAGGCCGTTGCCGTTCAACAACAGGAACGTGGGGTTCCACAGGTCACCGCCGACAGCGTGATGATCGGCACCGGCGTCAGCGAGCTGATCGACCTGACCCTCCGGGCGCTCATCGACGACGGAGACGAGATCCTGGTCCCCCGTCCGGACTATCCCCTGTGGACCACCGCAGTGGAGATCAACGGCGGCCGGGCCGTCTACTACGACTGCCGTCGACCGAATGAGTACCTGCCGGATCCGGAGCAGATCGAGAGCCTGGTCACCTCCCGCACCCGGGGCATCGTGTTGATCAACCCAAACAACCCCACCGGTGCGGTATACCCCGAGTCCCTGCTCCGGGCCATCGTTGAGATCGCGGAGCGGCACGGTCTGATCCTGTTCTCCGACGAGATCTACGACGGCATCGTCTACGGCGGAACGGAGTTCACCCCGCTGGCCCCGCTGGTCAACGACACGCTCTGCCTCTCGTTCAGCGGCGTCTCTAAGGTCTACCGGGCTGCCGGCTACCGGGTCGGCTGGCTGGTGTGGTCCGGCGATGTGGCAACCCATGAGCGGTACATCCGCACCATTGGGATGCTTGCGTCACTCCGGCTGTGCAGCAACGTCCCCGCGCAGTGGACGGTGCAGTCCGCCCTCGGCGGGACGCAGAGCATCGGTGCGTTGACCGCCCCCGGCGGGCGACTGTGGGAGTCGCGGGAAGCGGTCATCGAGGCTGCGGCCAAGTCGAGCCACCTGGGCCTGACCTCACCGGACGGGGCCATCTATGCGTTCGTCGAGGTACCGGAGGAATTCGGCCCCTTCGACGATCTCGCTTTCGCACGGCACACCCTGGAGACCGAGCACATCCTGGTCACACCCGGTTCGGCGTTCAGCCTGGAGGACTCCCGGAGTTTCCGGTTCACGTTCCTGCCCCTGGCCCAGACCATGGCGGACGTGGTGCAGCGGTTGGAGGGCAGCCTGGCCTCCTACCGACCCTGAGCCGAGCTACGCAGCATCGGGTGGGTCAGCAAGGGGCCGAGCAGGCCCGGTTCGATCAGGAGGGGGAGCGCCCACCCCACCGCTTTGCGAGGTAGGCCGCAACCTGCTTGAGCGTTGCGGCCTCCTCCTGCTCCCGACTCCAGATCATGCCCATCCAGACCGCGCCACCCTCTGCACCTCTTGTGTTCCGGCGTTTGGCGGACAGTGCGACCGATCCGGACATACCCGGCAGTTCGAAGGAGAGCGTGGCCTCGACCAGGCCACCGATCTTCTGGTAGGACGCGGTCGGCAGTTCGAGGCCGCAACCGCCTGTCGAGAGGTCGCCCAACTGGGCGGAGGCGTACCTGAAGGTTCCGATCGGGTTGATGTTCACCGAGACCACCTCGGCGAACCGGTAGCGTGTCGCCTTGCGACGCTCGGTCCGGCGCTCGATCGGCGGGCCGGAGATCTGCCGCAGGATTGTGGCCTCACAAACCTCCACGTAGCCCATGACGGACACGGAGACGATCTCGGTCAGGACCTGGGCCTTGGTCGGCTCCACCGTGACGGTGGCCAGGTCACCGACGAGACGAACGCCCGGCGGGCGTCCATCGGCGTGCGTTCCAAGGGCCTGCTCGTTGCCCGGGCCGCCCAGTCGAAAAGACATCGACAGTACGCCGGGGGCCGCAACTCGAACGCTGGCCTTCATCGGCGGTCCGTCGTCGATCACCACCGTCGCGGTGTGGTTCGAACCGGTCGATGTCGTTGCACGCACCGAGACCCTCCTCAGCTTGGTCCGGCACCTCACATGGGTTACCGCATATGGGTTGCCGTACCATAAACCGTCTACGATGCGGGCCCGGCGCGCTTCAAATTCGTCGAGAAGCGTCCAGATTGGAACGATTGACCGTGGCGTTCGGCGGCCCTGCCAATCCGGTCAGGCCAGATCGTCGGTGCCCTCGACGAGCACGTGGTGGCTCACCGATCCCGACAGCCGGGCCTGGAGATGCGGGGCATAGTCCGGGTCGTTCTCGAAGGCGAGTGCGGCCTCTTTTGTCGGCCATTCGATGATGATCCGAAGTGCCGGGGCATCGCCGTCACCCTCGACCCGCTCGTGGTTGGCGGTTCGGGCCAGGTAGGTTCCGCCGTGCTTGGCCACCAGCGTGTTGGCCGGCTCGAGGTAGCCGGGTATCCACTCCTCGCTGGTCGGCGTCACTTCGAGGACGGAGTAGTAGGTCATGATTGGTTCCTTTTGTCGTTCCCAACCTTCGGCGGCCGCTCAGGGGCCGACGACCGGTGGGATGAGGTTGTCGAGTTCCGCCACAAGAGCCGCGGTCTTGGCCGGATCGAGGGCGTCAGGGTGAGGATCGGAGAACCGCCGCGCATCGTTGTCGAAGTAGCGGCCGGTGGCCCCGGCGAACTCCTCGCCGACGGCGGCCCTCGTGAGGATGTCGACGCCGATGCCGATGTCGTTGCCGTCGATTCCGTAACCGTCCCGCACCATGTTGGTGGCCAGCAGCGAGCCGGGGTTGACGGCGACGACCACCGGACCTTTCGGCCCCTGTTCGGCGGCGAGGTGGTTCGACCACATCGTGAGTGCGAGCTTGCTCTGGGCGTAGGCATCGCCGGCATCCAGCCGACGCCGACCGGCCAGCGCATCGAGGTCGACCGGCGCCTGCGCGGCGGACGAGAGGTTGACCACCCGCCCGTCCGATGGCAGCGCGTCGAAGAGGAGCCGGGTCAGCCGGTAGGGGGCGATCGTGTTGACCACAAATCGGACGTCAAGACCATCGCCGGTGATCGGATCGTCGGTACGGAAGACGCCGGCGTTGTTCACGACGACGGCAAGGTCATCGACCCGTGCCGCCTCGGCCAGTGCGTCAACCGCCTCGAGGCGGGACAGGTCGGCCGTCACGGCGGCCGCCACCGAGCCGGGTCGGCGGGCATCGACGGCCCGCACGGCGGCGTCGAGCTTGGTCGGGTTGCGGCCGTGGAGCACCAGGCGGTGGCCAAGGCCGGCGAGGTGCTCGGCGGTGGCCAGGCCGATGCCGTCGGTGGAGCCGGTGATCAGGATGGTGGTCATCAGGAGGATCCTCAGGAGGGGAAGGCGGGGATGAGTCGGTCGGCGAGCACCTCGAGCGAGCGCTCGACGGGCGCCTGGTTGAACCGCAGGTTCAGGGCGACGTGGTTGATCCCGATCCGCTCGAGGGATCGGAGATGGTCGACAAGCCGGTCGACGCCGAGCCGGTAACCGAGGTGGATCGGTCGGAGCCGCTCACCCGGATCATCGGCAAGGTCGATGTACAGGGGTTGCATGACCGGCTGCGGTGCCCGGCCGGCGGCGGCCAGCCCGGCTCGATACCCGGCCACAGCGTGTTGCTGCTGCGCCGCATTGGCCCGGGGGTAGGTCATCCAACCGTCGCCGTTCCCGGCGATCCAATCCGAGGACTGCCGGCTCTACCCGGTGATCATCAGCGGCAGTCGACCCCCGGTCGGCTTTGGCAGCAGATCCATCGATGCCGACGGTGCGCCGTAGCTGCTCTCGAAGTGGGGGCGACGGTCGGCCATCCGGGACAGATAGTCGAATGCGTCCCGGAAGCGCGTCCCCCGCTCGTCGAACGGCACCTTCATCGCCGGGAACTCGTCCGGGCGGTCGCCGGACGCCACCCCGAGGATCAGTCGACCGCCGGAGAGGACATCGGCGCTGGCCGCAGCCTTGGCGACGTGGGCCGGGTGGCGAAGCGGGAGGATGATGCTGGCCACACCCAAGGCGATCGTCCCGGTCGCCCCGGCCAGGAGGCCCAGGTAGACGAACGGGTCGTGGACCTGTCCGGCGTCCCCGAACGAGTCGACGTTGAACGGGACATCGCGCAGCCACACGGCCGAGAATCCCAGACGCTCGGCCAACTGCACCCGCTCCACGTGGCGCTCCATCGTCGGGACGGGCGGACCGTAGGCCTCGATCGGGGCCACAAGGCCAACGCTCAATCGCCCCGGATGAAACACCGCGTCATACCCGCGGTTGATCGACACAAACGAGGTCGGGTCGATCACGTTCGGTTCGTCGGTCGTGCTCGCCGTCATGAACAGGTGCCCTCCGGGCTACTCGCAGGTCTTGCCGGTCACCCTGACTGATGTAGTATCCATTGGCAAGAAGGCACTCTTGCAACAGGTAGGTACCCGATGGAAACCACCGATGAAACCACCGCGACACACCAGTCCTGCGATGATCCCGGGCACTTCGGTGACCTCTACTCCGCCGAGTGCGAATGCCGCGACATCCTCGACCTCGTTGCCTCGAAGTGGTCGGCCCTCATCATCGGCAAACTCCAGGAGGAGCCACACCGCTTCGGTCGGCTTCGCCGGGCCATCCCCGGCATCACCCAGAAAATGCTGACCCAGACCCTGCGGCGTCTCGAACACGACGGGCTCGTCGACCGCACGGTCCTGACCCAGATGCGGCCGCCCCAGGTCGAGTATTCACTGACCGACCTGGGGTTCACGGTGACCGAGCCGCTCGAGGCCATGCGTGACTGGACCGAGCAGCATCTGCCGGACGTCAAGGCCGCCCGCCGACGCTTCGAGGAACTCGAAACGGCCTCGGCCCGGTAGCGGTCCGATCCCCCGCGGTCCGGATCAGGCGCCGGGGCTGATCACATCGGTCGTGAGCTTCGAGAGATCAACGTTGTACACCGCACACAGGACCTCCTGGTCCCCGAACCGCCAGCCCTCCTCGGTCGGTGAGAGCGGCATGATGTCCAGCGGTGAGGTTTCGTAGGGTTCGCCGATCATCGACTCGAACCGATCGAGGCAGCCGTCGAATGCGTCGTCGGCAATGACCTGTTGGCCCGGCCAATCACCGTCGGCCAGATCGAACTTGGCGTAGGCCTGATTGTCATGGGGCGCGGAACAGGGAATGGCCGCAACCGCCTCGATCTCGGTCTGTTCGACGCTGTCCAGTAGCCCGGGCGGATCGTCGAAGCAGTCGCCGACCTTGATCGCCAGAACGCCGACGTCCCCCGCCTCGATCACTTCGCCCGCGTCGTTCCGGGTCGAGTCGTCAAAGGTTGTTGTGCCGCAGGCTGAAGCGAGAACGGCAGCGGCGACACAGCCGACGAGGCGACGAGCGAAAGGGAAACGGGCGATAGGGCGATACGAACGATTCATCACCTGGTGATCATCGACCGTTCCGCCGTCCGCCTTGACACCGGTTGCTCCGCCCATCGTCTTCCTCCGGTCCGGAAGGTAGCAAACCGGTGCTGTCCGCCCCAGGCTGGGGGCATGAGCATCACCCGCATCGAATCCGGCCCGCTGATGAGTAAGGCCGTTGTCCATGGAGGCGTCGCCTACCTGTCCGGTTTGGTGGCAGCCGACCTTGACGCGGACGTCCAGGGCCAGACCGCGTCGATCCTGGAGTCGATCGACGGCCTGCTCGCCAAGGCAGGCACCGACAAATCCAAGCTGCTCCGAGCCAACATCTGGCTCAGCGACATCAGCACCTGGGCCGACATGAACGAGGTGTGGAGCGCCTGGCTGACCCCGGGGGAAGCACCGGTCAGGGCCACCGTCGAAGCGGCGATGGCCAGCCCAAAGATCAAGGTGGAGATCATGGTCGAGGCCGCCGTCGACTGACGGGCTCACCATGGCGTGGATAGACGTTCCTGACGATCGCTCGTGGGACGGCGAACTCGGCGAGTTCGGCCGCAAAATCGCCGACCCTGCGTACGGCCGGGTGGACAACATCCTGGCCATCCACGGGTTGGACCTCGGCAGCATGAAGGCCCACCAGCTCCTCTACGAGCAGGCGATGCGGGGGACAAAGGACCTCCGCAAGGTGGACCGGGAGATGGTGGCCCTGGTGGTCAGCACCCTGAACGAGTGCCACTACTGAATCGTCCATCACCGGCGCGGTCTGCGCCGGCTGCTCAAGGACGACGAACTCCTGGAACGGATCGAGGCGGACTTCGAGACCGCCGGCCTCGATGACCGGCGACGCTCCATGCTCCGCTACGCATCGAAGCTGACCAGGACCCCGTGGGCGATGGAGGAGGCCGACGTGATCGCCATGCGGGAGGCCGGGCACAGCGACACGAACATCCTCCACATCACCGAGGTGGTCGGGTACTACGCGTACGTGAACCGCATCGCCGATGGCCTTGGGGTGCAGCTGGAGGACTGGATCGACTACTCGGACTGACGACCCCGAGCCGGGAGCCTGGGAGCCCGGGCTCGGTAGCGGGTTTGGTATCGCTTCGCTCCGGCGTCGCTCCGCTCCGAAGTCCTCGCTGCCGCAACACCAACCCCGCTTGGTGACCCCATCGCTCGCTTCGCTGCGGCCGGCCCCGCCCATCCGACCGAGTGTCTTGGGGCGTGGGGGCCGGTCTTGTGCAGCGCCGACTCGGCGGAGCCACAACAACCAACCCACCGAGCGCCCCACACACCCACCCTGGGGCGCTCGGCGGCCGGCCCGGGGCAGCAAGCGAGAGGTGGGGTGGCGGGAGGTCGGCGACAAGCGAGGACTCGGAGCGAAGCGACGCCGCAGCGCAGCCGCACCTGCCGCCGCCATACCGGACAGTCACCAAAACGCCGGGACAGCCGACGTTCCACCACGGCCCGCGCTAGCCGAGCGACGCCAGGATCTCCCCTGCGGTCTCGGCGAAACCGACGACGGTGCCGTCGGCCGGGCTCAACACATGGAGCGATGTCACCACCGCAAGATTGTTGCCGGTCTTGATGAGGACCACGTCGCTGTCGATCGGGAACCCGTCGGCGGTTCCGGCGGTGCCGTACCCCCTGGTCTCGTCTCCGAAGGACCCGAAGTCCCGCTCGACGTAACCGAGCTCCAGCGCGGCACCCGTGCTCTCCAGGACCGTCGAGAACTCGGCACAGTCGACAACCGCCTGGTCGTACCGGGCGATGATGGCGTCCGCTTCACCCTCGGCGAGCTCGTAAATGTTGATCGCCACAAACGGTCCGACGGTCGGGTCCGCCTGGTACTGCTGGAAGGTGGCGGAGATCGGCTCGATCGTGTCGAGGAAGCTGATCCCCGGACAGAGCTCGGTCAGCGGTGCGTCGTTGCCGGCCGCGGTCAGCCCGGCCGGCGGTGGCGGCAGCAACGCCTCGACGTCCGGGTTGGTCGGCACCGCAGGTGCCGGGGGTGCGGTGGTGGTCGTTGTGGGCTCCGGTACGTCGGGGATGGCGATGAAGTCGGTGGGGATGTCGGTCAACGGTTCGGCGTCGTCGATCCAGACCTCATGCCACCAGATCCGCCCGCTAGGCATCCGCTCGCCGGCACCCCCGTCCGGGTAGGTGTAGTTCTCCAGCCCACGAACCATTGGCTTGGTCAGCACCAGGTTCGACCCGGACGCCCACCAGTGGAGTGGCATCAGCTCGGCAGTGATCCTGCTGATCTCCGCCGTTGCGGCCTTGCGAACGTCGAAGTCCAGGTTGTTGCGGAGGATGTTGATCTGTTCGGTGATCTCCGGTGTCACCAGGTTGGTCCAGTTGAGCACCTGATCCTCGCCGTAGCGGTTGCGGAAGATCTGCAGCGGGTCCTGCTCGTTCCCGTCCGCCCAGCAGCCGATCTGGAACTCACCGGCGAACAGCGGTTCGCTGTTCGTACCGACGATCTTGGTGATGTAGCTGGACTGTTCAGTGGTTTCGATCTCGACCTCGAACCCGATGTCTCCCCATTCCTGCTGGAACAGCTGGGCCCGGTCAAGGTTGACCGGATCGGTGTTGCAGTCGTAGATGAAGGAGACGGGCTCGCCCACCGCCTTTCCGTCGCTGCGGTCCGGGTCGTTGATGTACTCGTCCGCGAGGCGTTGCGCCTCTGCCAGGTCGTAGGTGGCGTACCCCTCGCCCGCCGCCTCGTCGTACCACCGGCTGGTCGAACTGAAGTACTGGGTCCGGACAACGTTGATCCCCGACAGGTTGGACGGGGTGAGGGCGACAAGGCTGTCCGGATTGAGCGCATGGGCGGCGGCCCGACGGATGCGGACGTCGTCGAACGGCGGCTCGAAGACGTTGTAGATGTTCACGCCGGTGCCGTTGCCGATGTATTCGTACGGGACGGCGCCGTCATCGATCAGCGCCTGCCCGCCGTCCGGCCCACCCTGGGTGATCAGGTCGAGGTCCCCGGCGGCGAAGCTGGCCCGGCGGGCGTCGCCGTCGGTGAGAACCCGGAACCTGACCCGGTCGAGGTACGGCAGGGTGCCGCCGTCCGGCGCCGACCGCCAATAGTTGGGGTTGCGAACCAGCACCAGCTCAGAGTCTCGAGTCCACGACTCGAACATGAACGGGCCGGTACCGATGGGGTTCTCGACCGAGTCCTCGGGGCCGAACGCCCGGCCGGCGGTCGGGGAGAACGCTGCTCCGCTTGCGGTGCCGGCCAGGGTGTTCTCAAAGGCCGGGTCCGGCTCGTTGAGGAAATAGCGGACGGTGAACTCGTCGACCACCTCGGCACGATCGATCGGGGAGCTTGCGGCGAACGGCCCCTCGGACCACTGGACCACCATGTCGACGGCGGCCCGGGCGTTGAGGTCCGTTCCGTCGTGGAACTTCACACCCTCCCGGATCTTCACCGTCCACTCCGACGCGTCGTCGTTCGGGGTCGCTCGTTCCTCGGCCAGGACCGGCACGATTTCACCGGTTCCGGTGAGATGGAACCACCGGTCGTACAGGGCGTCCATCACCAGGAACCCGGCGGAGAACGCCGTCTCCGCGCTGGGCGGATACCAACCGGAGCTCTCCGCCACGATGCCGATGGAGACCTCGCCACCCCGCTGGACGGTCAGTCCGGACTCGTCCGGTGCGGCCGCCGTTTCCGCGTCGCTGATGTCGGCGGCGGTGGTCGGCGTCGAGCTGTCGTCGCCGTCATCCGAGCTGCAGGCCGCAGCTCCGAGCAGCAGCCAGAACATGAGGGCGATCAGTGCGGGAAAACGCTTCGTCATGGTTGCTCCTTGTGGTGGCCGATTCTGGCCGGCGACGGCGTCCCTGGGGACGTTCATTAGATCTGTGACTCCCTGGCCTGGTTCTTCCTTCTCAGTCCATCCCCCACCAGGTTCAACGAGAGGATGGTCAAGAACATCACCGTTGCCGGGACAAGCGCAAGGTTGAGCGTCTCGTCGAGCGCGTTTTTTCCCTCGGCGATCATCGAACCCCACGTCGCCTGAGGTGGCGGAACACCAAAACCGAGGAACGCGATGGTCCCCTCGGCCACGATGACCCCGCCGAGCGCCAGGAGGCCGAACGTGATGAGGGTGATCAGCACCTCCGGCATGAGAATCCGCAGGATCACCCGCCGGCTTGTCGAGCCGATCATCATGCTCACCAGCACCCAGTCCCGTTGCATCAGCGACAGTGTCGACGCCCGGGCGAACCGGACGTAGCCGGGAATCGCCAACACGCAGAACACGCTGGTCAGCACCGTCAGCGAGGAACCGGCCATGGCCACAACGCCGAGCAGCAGCACCAGCGCCGGGAACGAGAGCATGATGTTGACGACTGCCATGACCACCCGCTCGATCCGGCCCCGATAGAACCCGACCGCGGTCCCGATCAACCCGCCGACCACGATGCCGACGGTCACGCTGGCCACGCTGATGAAGACCGAGATCCTGGCCCCGGACACCAGCCGAGCGAGCAGATCCCGGCCGAGCTGGTCCGTACCGAGGATTGCCCCGTCGGAGAAGATCGGCCGCAGCTTGTCGGCCGGGTTGATCCGGTTCGGATCCTTGAGCGGCAGCAGGTCGCCGAACACCGCGACAAAGAGGATCAGCACGATCCACCCGGCGCTCAGCCAGAACAACACGCCGTAGCCGTCCCCGTTGCCAACCCGACGTCCGGTGAGCGTTGGTCGGGGGATCGTCGGGCTAGCCACTGCGCACCCGGGGGTCTGCCAGCTGGTAGCTGAGGTCGACGATGAAGTTGACCACGACGTAGGCGGTGGCGATGACCAGGACGGCCCCCTGGACCAGAACGAGGTCCCTGGTCAGTATGGCGATGACCAGCATCTGGCCGAGGCCGGGGAGGCCGAAGATCTGCTCGATGACCAGGGCCCCGGTCATCGCTCCGGCGATCTGCAACCCGATCAGGGTCAACATCGACAGTAACGAAGAAGGGAGTGCGTGCCGGACCAGGATGTACCGGGTGGGCAGGCCCTTCGCCCTCGCTGCTTCGATGAAGTTGCTCTGCAGGGCTTCGATCATGTCCGACCGCAGGACCCGGGTCAGGACCGCCACCTCGCCGAGGGCCATGGCGGAGACCGGCAGAATAACGTTGCGGAGGTTGGTCAGCGGGTCGTCGGTGAACGACACCCAGGCGGGGGCGGCGGGCAGGATCCGCCATTTCACGGCGAAGATGATGAGCAATCCGATGGCGATCAGGAAGCCGGGCAGGGAGAGCACCCCGAAGCTCAGCGCGGTGATCAACCGGTCGACCTTACCGCCGGCCCGCCAGGCACTGAGGATGCCGAGCGGAACGGAGAACAGCACGCCGACCCCGATCGCCAGGCCCGCCAGCTCAAGCGTGACCGGGATCTTCTCCGCCAGCGTGTCAACCACGTCCTGATTCAGCCGGTCCGATCGGCCGAGATCCCCCTGGAGCACATCACCCAACCAGCGGAAGTACCGGGTGGGCAGCGGATCGTCGAGCCCAAGCTCGGCCCGAAGCTCGGCCAGGGCCTCCGGAGTGGCGTTGTCACCCAGGATCTGGACCTCCGGATTGCCCGGGACAAGAGACAACAGCAGGAAGCTGAGCAGCGTCACGACAAACAGCACCACGACCAGCTCGATGAGTTTCTGACCGATCAGCTTCGCCTTGCTCACAGTCTGTTCATCTTCTCACCCGGTGCGCATACCCCCATGCTCACCCCTCCCCAGAGGTGGTCTCTCTGTACTACCTGACCGGTCGCCGGGGAGCAAGCACATCGGCGGCGGCCGTGTGACGGCGGTGCCGGCCGCTCGCCCGTTTGGATCGACGACGGGTCGCCGCAGTAACTTTGCGGTGATGACGGCTTATGACCATGAGGTGATCGTGATCGGCGCCGGTGTTTCCGGCATCTACCAGATCAAGCGCCTTACCGACCTCGGCGTCGATGCAATCGTCCTGGAAGCCGACGAAGACCTCGGCGGCACGTGGTATCGCAACCGCTATCCCGGCGCCCGCTTCGACTCCGAGAGCTACACCTACGGATATTCGTTCTCCAAGGAGCTGCTGGACGAGTGGCACTGGACCGAGCGGTTCTCGGCCCAGCCGGAGAACCTGAAATACCTCAACTACGTCGCCGACAAGTTCGACCTTCGTCGTCACATGCGGTTCAACCGCCGGGTGACCACGATGACCTGGAACGAGGCTGATCATCACTGGCGGCTGGACCTGGACAACGGTGAGGCGCTGACCGCCCGGTTTGTGATCCCCAGCCTCGGCCCGCTGTCGATTCCCACCCTTCCGAGCTATCCCGGCATGGACGAGTTCGCCGGTGAGTCGTTCCACACCTACTGGTGGCCAAAGGAGCCGGTCGAGCTGGAGGGACGACGGGTCGGGGTGATGGGCACCGGGGCCACCGGCATCCAGGTCATCGCCGACATCGCCGACAAGGTGGGCGAGCTGTTCGTCTTCCAGCGTCGCCCCAACTGGAGCACGCCGCTGAACAACGGGCCGATCTCCGAGGAGGAGATGGCCGAGATCCGGGATCGGTACGACGAGATCTTCCAGAACTGCGCCACCTCTCCCGGTGGGTTCGAGCACGTCCCGGACTGGCGGGGCTTCTGGAACGTCCCGGCCGAGGAGCGGCGGCAGAAGTGGGACGAGCTCTATGAGCAGCCGGGGTTCGCCCTGCTGGCCCAGAACTTCGCCGAGATCTTCTGGGACGAGGCGGCCAACCAGGAGATCTCCGAGTACGTTGCGGACCGGATCCGGCAGCGGGTCGACGATCCGAAGACGGCCGAGATGCTGATTCCGACCGACCACGGGTTCGGCATGCAGCGCCTTCCGTTGGAGACCAAGTACTTCGAGGCGTACAACCGGGACAACGTGCACCTCGTCAGCATCGCCGAGACCCCGATCGAACGGATCACCGAACGGGGCGTCCAGACCACGGACGGCCACTACGACCTGGACGTCCTGGTCTACGCCACCGGCTTCGATGCCATCACCGGCGGCTACGACCGGATCGAGATCCGCGGTGTCGACGGCGAGACGTTGGGTGACAAGTGGCGGGACAGCCCGAGCACCTACTTCGGCGTCCTGTCGAACGGTTTCCCCAACATGCTGATGGTCGCCGGACCGCAGAGCGTCTCGGGGTCCACCAACTTCCCCCGGGCGATCGAGACCGGCGTCAATTGGGTCACCGATCTGCTCACCCATGCCAGGGAGAACGGCGTGACCAGGATCGAGGCGGAACCGGAAGCCGAGGCGGGGTGGGTGGATACCGTTGTCCGGGCCCACGAGCGCATGCTGTTCCGGCGGAGCAAGGGCTGGTTCACCGGCTACAACGCAAACGTCGAGGGTCACCACGAGGGCAAGATCCGCTATCAGGCGTATTTCGGCGGTGCACCCCGGTACGTGGAGAAGATCACCGAGGCCAAGAACAACGACTACCGGGGTATCAGCTTCGTCTGACCGGCCCGTTCGTCATGGTCAGCCCCGGGTTCGGCCGAGCAACTCCCCCAGCCGCTTCACCGACGCTCGATCAGCCCGAGAACCGATCGGCCCCTTTCTTGTCGCCGGCAAAGGCGTCATCCGCGGCGGCGTTCGCCGTCTACGCATGCTGTTCGGCCATGCTGTTCGGCCATCCCGTCCGGCCGAGGGCTCAGAGTGTTGGGCTGCTGGCGTCGGCGCCGTCGTAGACGATTTTGCGAAGCGCGTCCGCCGACCTGGTGTGGTACGCCATGACCTCCGGATCGAGGTCGGCGGTCGGCTGCGGTGCATGGTCGAAGTTGTTGTGGGTGTCCTCGCCCCGCACCAGGGCGGCGCTGTCCCAGTCCCCAATGGTCTGGCGGGTGTGGGGCGGCATGTAGTGGAGCGACAGTCCGATCCGCCGATCCGTCCCGTTGTTCTGCCCGGACCCGTGAGCGGTGGCCACGTTGTGGAACGACGCCTGACCGGGGCGCAGCGCCATGGCCACCGTGTCGCCGGGATCGATGTCGTTGATGTGCTGGCCCCTGGTCAACAGGTTGTCCGGGTCGTAGGTCTCATCGTGGTTGAGGGTTACCCGGTGGCTGCCGGGAAGCACCCGCATACACCCTGCGGTCTCGTCGGCCACCGACAGCGCAACCCAAACCGAGACCAGCTCTCGATTGTCCAGGCCCCAGTAGGTCGAGTCCTGATGCCAACCGACAAAACTCTCCGCCCCCGGTTCCTTGATCCAGAAGATGGCATTCCAGCAGAGGATGTCGGGCCCGATGAGATCCTCGACGGCGTCGACCAGGCGAGGGTGCCGCATGATGTCGTCGACCCAGGTGAACGGCAGGTAGGCCCGCGACCGTTCCGGTCGGCCGCTCATCGGGCCGTACTGGGCCTCGAACGCCTCGAGCTTTGACCGGGCGTCCGCCACCTCCGCCTCGGTCAACACATCGAGCGGGGATATCCACCCGTCGGCCTGGTAGGACTCGACCTGGTCGTCGGTCAGCACTTTTGCCATGGGCCACTTTGCCAACCGTGACGGCCCGCCGTCCAGTGCCGGACCGTTCGATCGCTCGACCGGTCAGCCGCCTGCGGTCACCGCCGGCTTGGCGAAGAGGGCCTCGTCGTAGAGGTCTTCCCACCGGGACCGCACCACCGCTGCGTCGTAGCCGTCGGCCACGAGTTGGCTGGCGTTCCTACCGAGGGCTGCCCGCAGGTCGGCATCGGTGATGACCGCCCGCAGTGCAGCCGTCAGCTGGTCGACGGACCCCGGTTCGACGACCAGTGCGTTCTCGCCGTCGGCCAGGAAGTCACCGTGAGCGCCAACCTCGGTTGCGATACAGGCCATCCCCTGGCCCATCGCCTCCAGGAGCGACATCGACATCGCCTCGTTGCGGGACGGAAGGGCGAAGATCGTCGATCGGCCCGCCAACCTGGTTGCCTCGTCCCGGTCGACCCAGTCCAGGACGGTGATCCGATCCGTCAGGCCGGCGGACGCCACCGCGGTGCGAACCTCGGCGACCTGGTCGTTGCCGGCCAGCGTGGCCGACCAGGCAAGGTCGGCAAGGTTGGCCAGCGCATCGATCAGGTCGAAAGTCCCCTTCTCGGTGTGGAGTCTGCCGAGATACAGCACCGCTGCAGGCGTCGGAGCACCCCCGGACTCATCGCCTACCGGGATGGCGTTTGCGCTCGGC
>JBCCGJ010000139.1:0-14565 GCA_039029335.1 Actinomycetota bacterium
ACAGGGCAAGGTGGCCGGACGGTTTGAGCAGCCGATGACACCGTTCGAACCCGTCCGGCTGGGGGATCCAGTGGAATGCGGTGGCCGACACGATGAGGTCGAAGCTCTCGGGTCGGAGATCACCGTCGAGGGGGACCTCCTCGAACGCGCCGACGTGGATCGAGAGACGATCGCTCGACGCATCGTCGACCAGTGACCCGGCCAGGGTTGCGGCCAGGTCCGGGCCAAGCTCGATCGCGACCACGTCGGCTCCGGTGGCGAGGAGCGGCCGGGTGGCCTGGCCGGTCCCCGGCCCGATCTCCAGAACCCGGCAACCGGGCCCAAGTCCGCAGCGGCGGCGCAGCAGTGCAAACACCTCCGGCGGATAGCCGGGGCGCCCGTCCCGGTACCGGATGGGATCCCGGTCGAACAGCCGTCTGCGCCGACTGTTGAACTCCTCCTGATCATCGGTGGTCATCCGGTCCCCGTTCCCCTCGCCGGACCGGTTTCGCCGACCGGCTCCGGATCTCATCGGCCACCGGAACCGTAGCCGGGTGGACGGGATGGACCGTGGGGGCTCGGTGGGCTCTACGGTGTGGTCATGCACATTCCTCGGGAGCAGCACGGACCGTCGGCCGGGGTCGGTGCGGAACTGGCCGACGATCCGTCGTGGATCTGGGAGCTCTCCGAGCCCGAGGTCGACCAACTGGTGAGCCGTCGGTTCGGCCCGGAGCTGAGCGCTCGGGCGGAGCGGCTTCGGCTGGAGCTACTCCGGGGACGGGGGTTCGAGCTGATTCGAGGGCTCCCCGTCGACCGGCTCACCGTCGAGGAAGCCGGCGATGTCTTCACCGCCTTCGGCCTTCTGCTCGGCAACCCACGGTCACAGAACGCCGCGGGGGATCTGCTCGGTCACGTCCGCAACATCGGTGCGGACGTCACGGATCCCAACGTGCGGATCTACCAGACCGATCACCGGCAAACGTTCCACACCGACTCCACCGATGTGGTCGGTCTGCTGTGTCTGCGGACCGCGGCGTCAGGCGGCGAGTCGATGCTGGTCAGCGCGGCGACGATCTACAACCGGATGCTCGGTGAGGCGCCGGAGCTGGCGGCGCTGCTGTTCGAGCCGGTGGCCACCGACCGACGGGGCGAGGTCCCGCCGGGGCAGAAGCCGTTTTTCACCATCCCGGTGCTCAACTGGTACGACGACGTGCTGACCGTGCTCTACCAACGGCAGTACATCGAGTCGGCCGAGCGGTTCGATGACGCCCCACCGCTGACCGAGCGGAAACGGGAGGCGCTGGACCTGTTCGATCGAATCGCCAACGATCCGTCGGTGCATCTGCAGATGACACTGCGGCCTGGCGACATGCAGTTCGTCCACAATCACAGCCTGCTGCATGACCGGACCGGGTTCGTCGACAGACCGGGTGATCCCCGCCATCTGCTCCGGCTGTGGCTCTCCGTCCCCGGCGATCGCAGGCTGCCACCGGTCTTCGCCCAGCGATACGGGTCGATCGAGGTCGGCGACCGAGGCGGGATCGTTGTCAGCTGATAGCTGATAGCTGAGGCTGCCCACCTCTCGGTGGCAGGACGCGGGCCGGGCGACGACCCGAATGGTCGCCGCCCGGCTGGTGGGGGTGGTTTGGCGGTTGTGCGGGGCCGGGGTGCACCGAGGTGGCTTGGCTACCCGGTGGCGGATCCTCGGCCGTTGTCCTCGGCCCCGCAGGCTGCGGCGATTACTCGCCGAGCAGACCCTGCAGCGGGTCGAAGACCTCCACGTTCTCGGGGGCCTCGACGGTGATGTCGGACCCGACATCGAAGAAGCGGGTGGTCACGGTGAAGGTGCCGTTCTCACCGGCGTCGGCGGTGTCACGGAGGTCGCCGCCGATGTCGAACTGCCGCAGGAGACCGTTGTCGTCGACGTAGAGGTCGACGGTGATCTCGCCTTCGGCGTCGAGGCCGGCGCCCTCAAATCCGAGCCAACCGGATTCGGTCAGTGACTCGTCGGCCAGGTCGATGACGCTCTGGTACTGCGTGGTTTCGACACCGTCGACGGTTGCCGAGCCGATCTCGGTCGCTTCGGTGATCTCCTGCACGGTCTCCAGGACGGAGCGGGGATCGACGAAGTCGGTGACCATCTGGCCGAGTAGGCCGTCGGTGTCGATGGCCATCCACTGGCCGTCACCGTTGATGTAGACCACGTCGTCGATGAGGCGGACCTCGCTCACCGGGATCTCGCCCAGCTCATCGACGCCTTCAATGGCATCGACGTTGACCGTGAAGGCGATGTCGGAGCCGGAGTAGTAGGCCTCGAACGAGCCGGAGACCGAACCGGCTTCAGTGCCGTCGGTGCCCGATGCGGAGAACGTGGTCTCGATCCGGCCGGTGTCGGCATCGGCAGCAGCGGCGGCGGCGCTGCGCACCGTGGCAACGGCGGACGGGGTGGTGTCCGGCGAGAAGACCAGCAGTCCGCCGAACAGCAGCAGCACGGCAGCAGCCGCGCCGACCAGCATGCCCCGGCTCCTTGTACGACGAGGGCGGGCCGGTAGCGCCTCGGCGCCGAGGGGCTGGATCGGGGGTGCGGGTGCGACCGACTCCGCGCCGGCCGGTGCCTGATACTCGGCCAGCGGCACATGGGTCCGCTGGTAGTGGTCGGTGTAGCTCTCGTTCGAACCGGTGTCTTGGGGGGTGGTTTGTTGGGGGGTGTGTTGATTCATCGCTGTCTCCAGAATCTTCTGTGCTGAGGGGTCTTGGGCGGACGGAAGGTCCCACCCGGCGACGGGGTTGGCTGCGGCCAGCCGCATCATAAAGTCGTCATTGCCTGCGGTCGTTGGGGTTACGTTCTCGGCGGTTGCCGTCTCGGGGTCGGGAGTCGTCGGGGTCCCGTTCTCGGCGGTCTTCGGGTCGAGGGGGTTGTGGTCGGTCATCTCGGCTGGCCTCCCTGCTCGTCGGATGGTTGGTCGTGCGGTTCGGTCGGGCTGTCGGTCGGTCCTGTCGGACGATCGGTCTCACGGGTTGGTGCGGTTGACGCCGCGGCCGGCCCGGTTGGGTCGGTCGGTTCTGCGTGCTGCAGAGGGCCCGTCATGAGCTGCTCCTCGAGCCGCAGCCGGGCCCGGTGAATCCGAATGCCGACGGCGTTCGTCGAGCACTCCAGGACCTCACCGACCTCGGCGTGACTCAGTCCTTCCCAGGCGACCAGCCGGAGCACCTCCTGGTCGTCAAAGGTCAGCCGACCGAGCGCCTCCCGAATGGCGGCGCTGCCGTCGTCGGCTGCGGCGGCGGGGTCCGGGGCCGCAGCGGCTACCGGCTGTGCCTCAAGCTGGTCGACCAGTTGCAGCCGACGGCTGTCGGCCCGCCACTGGTTACGCAGGACGTTCGCCGCGATGCCGTACAACCACGGCAGCGGGTCACGCCGATCGTCGAGGTCCGCGCGACGCCGCCATGCGGTGGCGTAGACCTCGCTGACAACATCGTCGACCGAACCCCGGTCGAACGAGCGACGCCGGGCGTAGGCCACCAGCTTCGGATAGGTCGACTCGAACAGGGCCCGGAACGACGCTTCGTCCGCAGACCTGTTTTTGTTAGGGCGAGCCGATTCCGACGGACTGTTCGACACGGTGGCGGGTTCCTCGGTTGAGCGCCGTGATGAGCGTAGTGCGGTGATTCCCACACCCGGTTCTTGTCCGGGTTGGCTGCCATCCTTTCATCGGCGACGAAAATTCCTGGTAAATCGCTGGCTGCAGGTGGTGGAGGAGAGGTTTGAGCGCTTGTCTGCCGGGATCTTGGTGAGAGTGTCCGGCGGGGATTGCGGTTGGTGGCGGTGTCCGGCGTTGATTGCGGTTGGTGGCGGTGTCCGGCGTTGATTGCGGTTGGTGGCGGCGAGCTGCGGCGTCGCTCCGCTCCGAGTCCTCGCTTTCGCCGCACCACCGCATCCCCGCCTCACGCTCGGTTGCTGGGGTTGCTGGGGTTGCTGGGCTCCTGGGCTGCTTCGGTTGCTGGGCTGCTGGGCTGCTTCGGTTGCTGGGCTCCTGGGCTGCTGGGGTGCTCGGACTTCCGGGCTTGGGTTGGTTGTCGAGTCTTGGGTGGCCGGGCTGGCTGTGTTGCCTGGCTGTATCGGGGCGCTGCGCTGTGCTGAAGAGCCCCGTGAGGCGGGGGGTCGGGCTGGTTCGGTGGGCTGGGGCGCGCCGAAAGCCTCGAACCGGGCGCCTTGGTGGGTGGGTGGGGCTCTGGTTCGAGGTCGGGCTGGTGATTGGGTTGGCCGGGACACAGCCCCAGGACCGGAGGGCGATCCGCTGTGGAGCTAGGGCGTCGTCACCTGGATTGTGCCGTTGGGGGCTCTTGTCAGTTGCCAGCCGCCTTCGTGGATGGTGGTGTGGTGGAACCGGCAGAGAAGGGTGAGGTTTGCTGCTGTGGTTGGGCCGCCACGGTTGCGGGGGATGATGTGGTGTAAATCGCACCAGTGAGCGGGGCGGTCGCAACCGGTGAAGGTGCATCCGCAGTCGCGGAGCTTCACCGCCCGTCGGAGAGCGGGTGGGATATCTGGGGTCGCCCGGTTGTAGGCCAACACGGTGTGTTTGCCGTCGGTTACCAGTGATCGGAACGACGCGTCGCACAACAGGCGGTCCAGGCCGGGCCCGCTTATCGGACCCCCTCGGCCGAGTTCTTGGCGGAGCCGGGACACCACGATGGGATCATTGGTGCCGGCGAGGGTTTCAATGTCGACCACAACATCTACAGCCGTCTTGGTCCCACCGCTATCACCGCTGCTTTTGTTGAGGCAGAGCTCGACCAGGGCGTCGGCTCGGCGTTGGGCCAGGGTCCTTGGTTCGGTGAGCACCCCGGCCGGGTCGGGCGGTGTCTCCAATGCCGACGCGACGATCTCGGTGGCGACGGGATCCAAACGGAACCGGCCGTGACAGGACCCGTCGAATGCCAACTGCATCGTCAACGACCGTTCACGCCACACCCGCTCTGCGTCAGCTGCGTCGGCTTGTGCATCGACCCGGGCCCGCCACGTTAACACAAGCCGGTCGAACTTCTCCGGTGGGCAAGCCACGGCTGCGGCCAACAACTGTTCCTCATACTCGGCGAACACAGTGACCCGATCTCCGTGCGCGGCCCGGGCCAGAGTTTCGGCGTTAGCCCACGACAGACGACCGTCTTGTAGCGCTGCCGCGCTCAGCGGGTGAGCTCCCAAGAATCGGGCGACACGAACGAAGTCACGGGCGCCCGTGTTGCGCCAATCGTTGCAGTGGGCAACCAGACGCTCCATGGACACATAGCCGAGGAACTCGGCCAAACCCGAGTCCGCCAGACCGCCGATCAGCACAGCGGCTTGGCTGCGCAGGGCGTCGGACTCGGCTAACAGCTTCAACGCATCATCCAGGTCGGCGGCACATACCGTGGCGCGACCAGAGCGCCGAACCTGGGTCTGTTCGGTGTCCGCCGACAGCAACATACGACCAACCTAGTCAGGAGGTGTGACATCCAAGGGGCTCGATGGTTGCCGTAGTTTCGGGAGGTTCGACGCCGGCCTCGGGACAGCCGAACGCTCGCTGGGCCGACCGCTCCACGGCGGCCGGCTCAGCCGCCCGTGGCGGCGTCGTGGGGGAGGGAGCCTCTGGCTGCTCGGAGGTAGGCGAACGGGGTCTGCCTGCCGAGGTTGGAGACCCGGGACATGTAGACGTCGGCGTAGCGCTCGACCTGGCGGGCGAAGAGGCTCTTGTCGTTTCCGGCCCGCATCAATGGACCCCAGGTCGGGTTCCCCAGCTCCGAGGCTGCTTTGGCCAGCGGGGCGATGCGTTCGTCGAGTTCGAAGATGCGGGAGGTGACCGCGGACAGCTCGGCCGAGGTGGCGACCCGGTCGTCGAGGTTGCCGGCACTCGGGCCGGCCGCACCACCATCGCCGGCACCGGCCGCACCACCATCACCGGCTGTACCACCACTGCCGGCACCGGCTGCACCACCGTCGCCCGGCGCGCCGCGTCCTGACAGGCGGGACAGGCGCATTGCGGCCTGCGTGGTCTCGGCCTCGACCTTCTCCTGCATCAGCGACTCCAGCTCCCGCTGGTCCGCGGCGAACGTCAGCGCGTCCTGGATCTCGGCCTCGAGCTCACGGGCGATCAGCGCCGTCCGCCAGCGCAGCACATCCTTGGTCACGTGGACATCACCGAAGAGATGATCGCCGACGTACAGCGGATGGCCGCTCGACAGGCCGAGGCTCTCCTCGACCCTGGCCGCGTTGCCGCCGAAGTACACGTGACCGGGTTCGAGTTTCCCGTAGTGGGGGCGCAGCAGCGCCTGTTCCTCGTCGACCACCTGGTAGACCGGATCGTTCTCGGCGAAGAACGACGGTTTGTTGGCCGACACGATGACGATGTCGAACAGGTCGCGCCAGGTGGTTCCCGCCGGGCAGAACCGGTCGAACGCATAGGCCATCATCCGCCGGGTGTAGAACCAGTCTGAGTTGGTGATCAGCAGAAGCTGCTTCCCGGCCGCCCGCTGGTCCTGGAGGGTCGGAACGATGTCGGGGTCGAGGACCACGTAGCGATCCGGGTTCTCGATGATGTCGGCCTTCAGGGTGCTGGTGAGATGGGTCTCGCTGAGTGCGTCGTTGACCTGCCAGTACAGGTCGGCGTAGCCGGCGACTCCGGGCAGCGGCTCCGCGTCGTGAATGTCGACCAGTTGGCTGAACAGGTCCGCCCGGGACAGCTCGAACATCGTGTTCATGAAGATGAAACGAGGCTCGGACAGCTCGACGACGGTGTCCTGGTAAGTCTCCCGTTGCTCGTCGAACGTCAGCCGGCGTGTGCCGTGTTGTGCTCTGGCCACGTAACCGAAGCGGCTGGCCTTGACCAGATTGCCGAGCTGCAGATCGAAGACCAGGCCCAGGGTGAACCGGTCCGGATCAAAGGCAAGATCGGCGACCGGCCATCCCCGGTCCGCCAGGATGTCCCTGGCGGTCCGGAAGGCCGCGCCCTCCCACTCGTCGACCCGATAGTGGATCAGCGTGTAGTCCATGTCGTACCCGACCGCGGGCACCGACCGCATGTTCAACGTGCGGTTGGCAAAAACCCCGAGCTCGGGGGACGACGAATCGGAGGACGAAGGCTTGGGCCCCCAGGGCACTAGCCGAAGAACTCCTCGAAGAAGGCGTTGACCTCGGGGCTGTCGAAGTAGGTCATCTGCTCCGGGGTGCACGTGAAGATCACGGACACGATGTCGGCCATGGCGGTCAGCTCACTGACCGGGACCTCGTCCATCGAGTCGTAGTTCTCCATCAGGCCGTCCATGAAGGCGATGGCGTCCTCGCAGGTCTCGAAGCCGGCAGCGGCGGTGGGATCGCCAAGCGCAGTGGAGGCGGCGTCGACGAAGTCGCTGATGAAGTTGAGGAACCCGACCGTGCCCGGTGCCTCGTCCTGGGCGAACTGGATGATCAGATCGAAGTTCTCGTCCTCCTCCAGGTCGATGTCGTCGCATTCGCCCGCAGCATCGGAGTCCTCGTCGAACTGATCGGCCCGCGCCTCGAACTCCGCGCTGATCGTCTCGAAGTCCGCCAGGGTGGCGTTGTCCCAGTCGATCGGCGACACGACCGGCTCGATGTCCTTCAGGAAGTCCGACATCAGATCCCGGCAGACCTGCGGGATGTCGTCGAGTGCGGAAACGGAGATCGTGTCGCCGTCCGAGTCGTCGCCGTCGTCGGCAACGCCGCTGGTCGCGGCACCACCGTCACCGTCGCCCGAGTCGTCTGAGCCGGCGTCATCCGACGGAGTGGCAGCCGCTGTCGAGTCACCGGCGTCGGTGGTGGCCTCGGTTGTTGCATCGCTGCCGCAGGCTGCCAACAGCAGAGCCGCGACGACAAAGTAGAGCTTCAGGTAACGCATAAAAATCTCCTCAGTTCCCTCTCGGATTCCGGGCGCCGAATCCCGCCGGCTAACTGTAGTCGCCGGATTCGGCGCCGGGGCTCCCCCTCTTGGACGGCGGCCCATCCGCCATCCACACTTGGACCGTATGTCCAACCCCCTGCTGAACCCTGCGGCCTCTCAGCACACGGTGCTGATGACCAACACGCTGTGTCGGCCGCAGCAATCCCGGCGGTCACTTGATGGTGAGTGGCGGATGATCGTCGACCCGTATGACACCGGGTACGTCAACATCCTCGGCGAACGGAACCGCCAGGGGTACTTCCGAGACTTCAAACCCCGCTCCCCCGCCGACCGGGTCGAGTACGACTTCGACCGGTCGCCGACCATCACCGTACCGGGAGACTGGAATACGCAGGATCCGACACTGCTCTACTACGAAGGGACCATCTGGTACCGACGGCTGTTCGACGTCGACGAGCCGCCGGACAACAAGCAGGGCGGCAACCGAGCCTTCCTGCACTTCGGGGCGGTGAACCACACCGCCCGGGTGTTCCTCGACGGGGATGAGCTGGCCACCCACGTCGGCGGGTTCGGGCCGTTCGCGGTCGAGGTCACCGGTCGGGTCGGCGCGGGGCGACACTCGCTGGTCGTCCAGGTCAACAACCGGCGGGAGCCGAATCGGATCCCGGCGATGCGATCGGACTGGTGGAACTTCGGCGGGATTACCAGAAGTGTCTCGCTGATCGAGGTGCCGGAGACATTCCTGCTCGACGCCTGGATCACGATGGCGGACGACGGTCGGCTGGTCGGGGGTGCAACGATCGACGGGCCGAACGCCGAGCGTGCCGCCGTCACCGTTTCGTTCCCAGACGCCGGCATCGAAGCCGAGGTGGTCGACGGTCGGGTGGAGATCCCGGCCGAGCTCGCCGATGGACTCGAACGCTGGTCCCCCGGCGCACCCGTCCTCCACGCGGTCCGGTGGCGCTGCACCCCGGCCGCCACGGACGCCGCCACCGACCAACTGCACGACGCGGTCGGGCTGCGAACCGTCCGGGTGGACGGCAACCGCATACTTGTCAACGACCGGGAGACGTTCCTCCGGGGCATCTCGATCCACGGCGAAGGTCCATCCGGTGGGCGGCGGGCCGCAGGCCCCACCGATGCGGCGACGCTGCTTGGCTGGGCGGAGGACCTGGGAGCCAACTTCGTCAGACTCGCTCACTACCAACACGACGAGCACATGGTGCGGGAGGCCGACCGCCGCGGCCTCCTGACGTGGTGCGAGCTGCCGGTGTACTGGGGCATCGCGTTCGACGACGAGGCGGTGCTGGCCAACGGCCTGGCTCAGGCGGACGAGTTGGTCAGGCGGGACCGCAGCCGGGCGTCGGTGATCCTGTGGTCCGTTGCGAACGAGACGTTGCCGGGTGACGATCGGCTGCGGTTCCTCGGCTCGTTGATCGATCGGGTCCGCAGCCTCGACGGGACCAGGCTGGTCACCGCGGCGCTGCTGACCATCCCGTCCGCCGATCCGGCCCTCCACATCGACGATCCGCTCGGCGAACTGGTCGACGTTGTGGCGATCAACCAGTACCTCGGCTGGTACTACGGCGACCGGGACGACATCCCGGGAATCCGGTTCTCGACCGACTTCGGCAAACCGATCGTCTTCAGCGAGCTGGGTGCCGGCGCAAAGTCCGGCAACCACGGAGAGCCGGACGAGATCTGGACCGAGGAATTTCAGGCTGCGGTCTATGAGGCCCAGATCGCCATGATCCGGGCCCAGCCGGACTGTGCCGGGCTGTCACCGTGGATACTGAAGGACTTCCGGACGCCGCTGCGGGTCCTCCCGGGCATCCAGGACGGCTACAACCGGAAAGGCCTGGTGTCCGAGGAGGGCGAACAGAAGCTGGCCTATGGCGTGCTGCAGGCGTTCTACCGATCACTCGCCGAATCCGGCTCGGCCGGTGGCGCAGTGCCCGAGGAAGGGAAGGGGTCGGCGAGATGACCGTCCGAACCGTTGAACAACACATCACCAGCGATGACGGGGTGTCACTCTGGGTTCGTGACGTCGGTGACCTGGAACGACCTGCGGTGCTGTGCTTCCACGGCGGCCCGGGGCTCGGCGACTACCTGGAACCGGTGGAGGAGGCGCTCACACCGGCGTTCCGGGTCGTTCGTTGGGACCAGCGGGGCGCCGGTCGATCGGACGCGGCGGGCCCGTTCACGATCGACCGGTTCGTGGCCGACGCCGACGCGGTGGCCGATGCGGTCGGACTTGACCGGTACGTGTCGCTCGGTCACTCCTCGGGGGCCAACCTGGCCATGCAGCATGTCATGACGGCCGTCGGGCGGCGGGCGCCGGACGTGGCGGATCGGATCGCCGGCGTGGTCCACATCGCCGGGACCGGCGTCGAGTGGTGGCCGGGCTTCAGCATGCTCCACAAGGAGTACCAGGTCAGGCGGCTCGGCCCGGAGGCCGGAGCCAGGCTGGCGCAGTTGCGGACCGGGGATCGATCACCGGATGAGGATCGGGAGTTGCGGCTGCTCTACATCCGCAGCGAGTTGCACGACACCGAGGATCTGGGGACGGCCCAGCGGCTGTATGACGCGGAACAGTCCCTGCCGGGCAACCAGGAGGCCAACGCCGCCCTCAACGAGGACGCCAGGAAACGATCGCTGGAGCAGCAGATCATCGGCCTCAGCCGGGTGCGTTGTCCGGTCCTGGTCCTCCACGGTGCGTCTGATCCGCGGCCGATCGACGCACTGGCCTCGATGATCGCCACCCTGCCGCAGGTGCAGGTGAAGATCATCAACGGCGCCGGTCACAGCCCGTGGCTGGAGCAACCGGAGCAGCTGTGGGAGTTGGTGACCGGGTTCGTCCGCCTCACCCTTCCGGCACCGGGGTAGCGATCTCCACCAGGATGCCGTGTGGGTCGATGAGGTAGGCGACGGTCTGCCCCCAGGGTTTGTCGACCGGTCCGGTGTAGGCCCGGCCGCCGGCATCCACCGCGGCGGCCAGTGCCGCCGGCACATCGTGGGTGATCAGCGAAATGGTGGCACCGGCCGGTGGTGCCGAGGCATCCAGTCGGGTGAACCCGCCTGCCGCGGCGAGGTTGGTCTCCGCCAAATCGTTCGAGACGAACGACAGGACGGTTGCGCCGGTGTCCACCTCGCCGTAGTCCTCCTCCGGGGTGAGGAGGCGCCGGGCAAACCCGAACGCGTGCGTGTAGAACCGCACGGCGGCGGGCACGTCGGAGACGTAGAAGCTGACATAGCCGAGGGAAACGGTCATCGGGAACCTCCAGGAGCACCAACCTAGAGGTCGAGTGCGACAACCGATTGTCGGATATTCGAGGAAATCCTTGACGACCGCCGGGGATCGGGGTTCGGTGGGATCATGCAGCGGCTGGAGCGGCTCTTTGCCATCAACGACACCCTTCGCCGAGCAGCGCCCCACCGGGTGAGTGCCGCCAGGCTGGCCGAGGAGTTCGACGTGAGCAGGCGCACGATCGAACGGGATCTTGCGTCGCTTCGGGCCGCCGGTGTACCGCTGTATGCCGAACGGGGACGGACCGGCGGCCAGGTCAGGCTGGACGAGCTCGGCAGCGTGGTGGTGACGCTCACCCCCGGCGAGGTCACGGCGCTGCTGGTGGCGGTGACCGCCGCAGCGGATGACATGCCCTACCTCGACGCGGCCACCGAGGCGACCAAACGCCTCCTGGACGGCCTCGGCCCATCGACAAGGGTGGGCGTGGCCGAACTGCGCTCGCGGATACGGACGTCGGTGCCCGGCCATACTGAGTCAGATGAGATCGGAGCGGACGGGATCCACGAAGACCGGACGATCAGTAGGCGGGTCAAGCGGTCGGTGGAGACTGCGGTCCAGCGTGGTGTCGTGGTCAACCTGCGGTACCGGGACCGCGCCGGCGACGAGACCGATCGGGCGGTCGATCCGGTCGGGTTCTACCAGGGCCGGGACGGTTGGTTTCTGATCGGCTGGTGCCATCTGCGGCGGGCCGGCAGGATCTTCCGCCTGGATCGCGTCGTCTCGGCCAGGCTCACCAGACGACCGGCGGAACGCCACGACGTCGACGAGACGCTCGGTTGGACCCCGAACGAACTGGCCACCCCCTGACACGCCGGGACCACCGGGACAGCGGCGCATACCGACCCGGAGCGCCGGGCTCAGATGATCGCCGTCTCCACGAACGGTTCGGCGTTCACGATCCGCTGATAACCGAGCGGCCCGAGGTCCAGCGTCCGATACGCACCGTAGGCCAGAAGCTCGGACACCCCGCGGCCGATCGCCGGTGACTGTTGGAGGCCGTGGCCGGAGAAGCCGTTGGCGAAGATGAAGTTGGCCACCTCGGTGTGGGGTCCCACCACCACGTTGTGGTCCAGGGTGTTGAATGCGTAGTGGCCGGCCCACTGGGTGGTGACCTTGATGCGCTCGAATGCGGGGATCCGGTGAGCGAGGGCGGGCCAGACCAGCTCCTCCCAGATGTCCCGATCCATCACAAAGTCGTCCGGATCGACGGGTGTGTCGACCGGCGGTGTGCAGCCGGCCATGAACGCCGTCCCCTCGCTGCGGACGTGTACGCCCGATGGATCGATGGTCAGCGGCACGTCCCGGCCGAACGCCTCAGCGGCGTCGAACATGAACGTGAAACGCTTGCGAGGTTCGACGGGCAGGTCGAGTCCGGCCATGGCCGCCACCCCGGAGGCTCGAGGCCCCGCAGCGTTGACCACGGTCCCGCAGGCCACCGACTCCCCGGAGCCGAGGGTGACGCCGGTGACGCGGTCCCCCGATCGTTCGATGCCGACCACCTCGGCGTTGACGAACTCAACCCCGTTCTCCCTGGCCTTTCGCCGCCACCAGTCGAACATGGTGCCGGAGTCGAAGTACCCCTCGTCGATCGGGTTGTGGCTGCCGCAGACGATGTCCGCCACGTTGTAGAACGGGTAGGCGTCGACGATCTCGTCCGGGGACATGATCCGGGTCCCGGCCCCCAACTCGGCCTGGACCCGTTGGTTGGTCCGCAGGACTTCGGCAAAGTTGTCGTCGCCCGCCAGGTACATGTAGCCGTAGTGGTTGGTGTAGATCTCCGGGACCTCGGGATCGTCGCCCAGGTGGCTGCGGAACTCCCGAACGAAGTCCGCCCCGAATCGGGAGATCTTGATGTTCAGCGGGTTGGAGAACTGCTGTCGCATGCAACTGTTGGTGTGGGCGGTGGACGAGGTGGCGTAGCTGAGGTCCCGCTCGACCACCAGGATCGACCCGTCGAAGTCCGGGTTGGTGACGGTGAACCACGCAACCGACGAGCCGATGATCGCACCGCCGACGATAACCACGTCATACCGGTCCCGCCGTGGTGCGGTGGTGATCGGTTGGACGGTGGGCTCGGTCATGTTGCGTGTCCGGTCACGTGATGTACCCCTGGCGCCGATCGTTCTCCACCGCTGCCGGGTCCCGATCCGCGGGGTCGCCGAAGCCACCGCCGCCGGGAAGTTCCAGGATCAGCCGCCGGTCAACGGGAACGGTCTGTCTCCCCTTCGACCGGAAGGGGGTGCCGTCGTCCAGGCGGACGCCGCCCGGCGCACCGTCACCGCCGCCGTCCCGTCCCCGGGCCGGGTGGTCGACCCGGTCGAACATCGCCGAGAACTCGAGTTGGTACCCGTCGGCCGAACCGATCTCCATGATCTGGCCGAATCCGCCGCGGAACCGCCCGTCACCGGCGCTGTCCTCCCGGATCTCCTTGCGCCAGACCACGACCGGACCGACCTGTTCGGTCGCTTCGATGCTCATCGTCCGAACGCCGGACGGGAACGCGGTTGCGGTCAGGCCGTCGAGGGTCGGCCGGGCGCCGCTGCCACCGCTGTTGAACATCAGCATCTCCACCGGCGGGAGCGGGTTGTTGACGGGGTCTGCGCTGCGGGCGCTTGCTTGGAAGTTCCACAGGGCCCCGGCGCCCTCGGCCGGTATCCGCTCCGGGATCGCTTTTGCGATCGCCCCGAGGCAGAGATCGGTCACGAAGTGGCCGATCACGTGGCGGACCGCCACCGGATCAGGATCCTCGGCGTTGAGAATCACCCCCGGCGGCGCGCTGACGGTGAACGGCAGGAGCGAGGCGTAGTTGTTTGGCAGCTCCGGGGCGAGGGCCACGATCATCCCGTAGGTGAAGTAGGCCTGGGCGTAGACCAGCGGCACGTTGATCCCGAACCGGGCGGTCGCCGACGTGCCGGTGAAGTCGGCATGCATGCCGTCGTCGTTGACGGTCAGCGTGACCTCCAGGTGGACCGGATCGTGGTAGCCGTCGACGTCCATCGTGTTGTGGTAGACCCCCTTCGGCACATCGGCCAGGGCGGTCATCACCGCCGACCGGGTCCGGTCGAAGACGAACTCGGTCAGGTCCTCCAGGTCGGTCAGCGAGAACTCGTCCAGCATGTCCATCAGTCGACGTCGCCCGGTCTCGTTGCAGGCGGCAAGGCCGTGGATGTCACCGACGACCTGGTCGGCCTCCCGGACGTTGTTTCGGATGATGGTCACCAGATCCTCGTTGAGGACGCCCCGTTCGGCCCACTTCATGATGGGGATCCGGATCCCCTCCTGGTAGACCTCGCTGGCGTCGGGCCCGAATCCCTGGCCGCCGATGTCGACAACGTGGGACGTGGAGGCGAAAAAGCCGATCAGCCGATCGTCGACAAAAACCGGGGTGGT
>JBCCGJ010000140.1:0-14536 GCA_039029335.1 Actinomycetota bacterium
ATCAGGTGCAGCTTGGACACCGTGCCGCCGGTGATCCAGTGTTTTGTTCCGTTGATGATGTAGGTGTCGCCCCGCCGGTCGGCCCGGGTGGTCATTTCCGATGCCGAACTGCCGGCCTCCGGTTCGGTGATGCAGATGGCGGGTTTGTCGCCGCTGAGCACCAGGTCGGCGGCCAGCTTGCGCTGCTGCTCGGTGCCGTACGCCAGCACCGCGGAAATGGCACCCATGTTGGCCTCGACCGCGATACGGCCGGTCACCCCACAGACCTTGGCCATCTCCTCCACCACCAGGACCGCGTCCAGGAAGGAATGCCCCGGCCCGCCGAGCTCGGTCGGCACGGTCATGCCGGTGAACCCGGCGTCCCGGAGCGCATGGACGTTGTCCCACGGGTACTGCTCGGCTTGATCAACCGCCGCGGCCCGGGGACCGATGACCTCGGTGGCCAGCGCTCTGGCCTTGGCCTGGATCTGCTTCTGTTGTTCGCTCAGTTGCCAGCTCATGAGAGGTCGATCTCCAGGTGTTCGATGCCGTTAACAAAGTTTGACTCGACAAAGGTCGGTTCGCCCAGTTCGGCGAACGACATACCCCGGTCGAGGATCTCGTCGATCAGCTCGGCCACTTCGAGCCGGGCCAGCGACGCACCGAGGCAGAAGTGGGCGCCCCCGCCACCGAACGCCGCGTGCATCGGGGTCTGGGGTCGGTCCGGCCGGAAGGCCAGCGGATCCGGATACACCGACTCGTCGAAGTTGGCCGAGGCGTACCACATCACCACCTTGTCACCGACGTTCAGATCGGTACCGGACAGGGTGGTCGGTGCGGTGACCGTTCTGCGGAAGTAGAGGATGGGGGACGAGTACCGGACCACCTCGTCGGCGACACCCGGCAGGAGGCTCCGGTCCGCGGCGACAGCGTCGAACACCGGGCCGAAATCCCGCAGATGGAGCGCCAGGTGGGCCATCGACGACCGAGTGGTCTCGTTCCCGGCGAAGATCATCAGCCGGAAGAAGTTGGCGAACTCCTCGGTGGTCAATCGTTCGCCGTCGACCTCAACGTCGATCAGTTTGGTAATCAGGTCGTCCCGAGGATCGTCCCGCCGCCGATCGGCAAGGTCCGCGGCGTACTGGGACATGGCAAACGCGGCCGGGCTGTTGAACGGCAGCAGCCGGAGGGGAATCGTGTTGCCGTAGGCCGTCGGCTCCAGCGGTTCGTTGCCCGTCCCGGCCACCAGGTAGTCGGACAGCTCAATCATGAACCGATGGTCCTCCTCCGGCACGCCCATGAGATCACAGATCACGCCGATCGGAATGGGGGCGGCAACGGTGGACACCCAGTCCCCACCGCCGTCGGCCTCCAACCGGTCGAGTGCGGCCGCCACCCGTTCCCGCACCGCGGCCCGGTAGTTCTGGACGTGGCGAGGGGTGAACGCCGAGCTGACGATGCGACGGAGTCGGGTGTGAATCGGCGGGTCCATGTCGATCATCGACGCCCGGGCGTCCAGCGCGTCCTCGTCGATGTCATAGATCTGGATGTGGCCGACCGCCGAGGAGTAGGTCTGCGAGTCCCGGGACACCTCGACCAGGTCGGCCATTCTGGTCACCGACCAGAAGCCTCGGCCGCCGTCCGCATGATCCGGGGTCCAGCTGAGGCCCGGCTCGGCTCGCATCGCGGCGAACCCGTCGTGAGGGATGCCCCCGGCGAAGGTTGCGGCGGCGTTGAGGTCGATCGGGGCGACAGGGGTCCTGGTCACGGCCGCCCTAACGCCGGTGGTAGCGGGGGTTGGTGAAGGGCCAGGCCTCGGCCAACCAGTCGGAGACGGCGGCCCACAGCTCCCGGTCCAGGTCGGCTCGATCGGCCCGGACCCAACTGCGGATTTGGGCATCGTGGCCGGCCTGGTACGGCCGAGCCTCCAGGTTGACCGGGTTGATGTACAGGCAACCGACGACCTCGGCGACCTCGCCGTCATCGGCTCCAGCCGGAACGTCGAGCACGGTGTAGGCGAACGCCTCGCGGCGTTCGAACTCGTCGGCGTGCATCACCAGGTCTCTCCGGTTGTCCGCAAGCGACATCTCGTCCGGTGGCCAGTCCTCCCACTCGTCGAACCCTGGCAGGCCGCGGATGAAGTCGATGCTGGAGGTCCACGCCGCGTAGTCCCGCTCGTTGTGTTCCGGGCCAAGCGGCTCGAGCCGCCAGCCTGCTCCGGCCCGCGGGGTCGGAATCACGAAGTCATCGGGGACGAATGGGGCGCGCGAGCCGGCCGACGCCGGATCGGTCACTGCTCCACCGCCTCGACGTCCTCCGCGAACGTAATGGCCCCGCTCGGGCAGCGGTCCGCCACCTGCTCCGCCCGGTCCCGGCTCATCATCGGATCACCGACGATGCCGGCGATGACCGTCTCATCATCGATCAGGAACACGTCCGGTTCGATCATCTCGCACTGACCGCTGGCGATGCAGACATCCTGGTTCACGGTGACCTTGACCTGGTTGCCGCCGTTTGTGGTCATCCCGCCACCTCCATGCCAACCGACAACACGCCGTGGACGAAGTTGGACGGTGTCCGCACCGGTTCGCCGGTTCGGTCCAGCGTCATGCCCCGGTCGGCCATCTCCTCGAGCAGGACCCGGATCTCCAGCCGGGCCAGGAACGCTCCGAGGCACAGGTGCGGGCCACCGCCGCCGAAGGCCGCCTGAACGTTGGCCTGCCGGCCGATGTCGAACGCGAATGGGTCGTCGAAGACGGCCTCGTCCCGGTTGGCCGAGCTGTACCACATCACCACTTTCTGCCCGGCGTCGATCGGGGTGCCGGCCAGCTCCGTGGCCTCGGCGGTTGTGCGCCGCATGTGGAGTACCGGTGTGGCCCATCGGAGGATTTCCTCGGTGGCGGTGTCCATCATGGCGGTGGATCGCTCCGGATCGTCGGCACGGTGGGCGTCGAGGATCCGCTGCCACTGGTCCGGATGGTCGGCCAGGGCGATGGCGCCGTGGCTGAGCGCGGTCCTTGTGGTCTCGTTCCCGGCGAAGATGAGCAGGTGGAACAGGTTGCGGTACTCGCTCCCCGTTAGCCGGTCGCCCTCCTCCTCGGCCTGCACCAGCGTGGTGACCAGATCGTCCTGAGGGTTCGCCCGCCTCGCCGCTCCCAGCTTCTCCCCGTACTCGAACAGGGCATGGCTGGCCGGGCTGTTGAACGGCAGCAGCCGCAGCTCGGTGGTGTTGCCGAACGCATCCGGCGGGATGGACTGGGTCTCGCCGGTTCCCTCCACCAGATAGTTGGACAGCTCAACCAGATAGTCGGCGTCCTCGATCGGCACGCCGAGCATGGTCAGGATGACCCGGATCGGCAGCGGGGCCGCCACCCGCTCAACCCAGTCCCCGGAGCCCGCGGCCATGAACTCATCAAGCAGGTCGCCGGTGATCGTTCGAACGGTGTCCTCCCACCGTCGGATGTTGCGGGGGGTGAAGGCCACGGCGATCAACCGCCGGAGCCTGGTGTGATCCGGTGCGTCCGTGTCGATCAGCGACCGCCTGGCCTCGAGCGCGTCGGCCTCCAGATCCCACAGGTTGGTGTGGCCGATGGCCGAGGAGTAGATCCCGGCGTTCCGGGACACCTCCCGGACATCCGCATGGCGGGTGACCGCCCAAAAACCGTCCTCGCCGTAGGGGTGCCACACAAGGCCCGGCGTGTTCCGCATCTCGGTGAACCGATCGTGAGGGATCCCGTCGAGGTACAACGAGTCCTCGGTGACGTTCGGTGCAATCGGCGTGGTAGTCATGACGTCCTCCCCAGGGACCTGGCCGGCTCCGATCTTTTGTGGTGCCGCGTCCACGCGGATCACGTTTCCCCAACCCGAGGATCCGGCCGCAGCGCCGACCCCGGTCAAGACCGGTCACGAAAAATCCAATGACGAAGACCGGTCACAAAAGATCAAAATTAACTGTGTTCGATAAAGCGTTCCCGCTCCCATGCGTTGACTTCGTCGGCGTCCGGGTTGTGCTCGGCGGCGAGGGCGACCTCGGCCTCCGCGATGGAGACATAGCTCCGGGAGAACACATCGCCCATCCGCTCGGCCAACCGGCTGCCGGCGTAGGCGTCGATCGCCCCTCGAAGGTCGGTCGGCAGTGGGGCGTGGTCGCCGGGATTGGTGTACATGTCCCCCTCGCACAGCATCCCCGGGTCGAGCGAACGCTCAAGCCCGTCGCTGCCCGCGGCCAGGACGGCACCGATGATCAGGTACGGATTGGCGTCGCTGCCGGCGGAGCGGAACTCGACGCGGTTGGCGGCGGAACCCGGCTCGGCGATGCAGCGGGCGAGTACGGTCCGGTTGTCCAGGCCCCAGGTGACGTGGGTGGGGGCGAAGGTGTACGGCCGGATGCGCTTTGGGCCGTTGCTGGTCGGTGCGGCCAGGAACGTCATGGCCGCGGCGTGCTCCAGCAGCCCGCCGAGCCACTTGCGCATCAGGTCATTCGGTGCGCCGTGTTCACAGTCGGCGAATGCGTTTGTACCGTCGGCGTTCAGGCTGGTGTGGACGTGCATGCCGCTCCCGGACTGCTCGGTCCACGGCTTTGGCATGAACGTGGCCCGGAGGCCGTGCTGGACCGCCACCTGCTTGACGATCGACTTGAACAGCACGGTGTTGTCCGCCGCGGTCATCGCGTCTGTTGGGCCGGCGTTGATCTCGAACTGGCCCGGCCCGTACTCGGCGTTTGACGACTCCACCTCGAGGCCGGCCGCGGCCAGGGCGTCGCGCATGGCGGCCAACACCGGCTCGATCTCCATGCCGTCGGTGAGCGAGCTGTACTGGATGTGGTTCTGCACCGGTTGCCAGTCCGGGGTGCAGAGGTAGAACTCCATCTCGGTGGCCACAACGGGGTCGACCCCGGCGGCTCGGCATCGCTCGATCTGGTTGGCCAGCACGGTGCGGGGGGCCAGCGGGTGCGGGTCACCGAGCTCGTTGACAGCGTCGGCGAAGACCAGCCCGTACCCCGGCCGATGCGAGAACACCCGACCGGTTGTGTTGTCCGGCACGAGGTGGCAGTCCAGGTAGCCGGAGTCCATGTTGACGAACTCGTTGTCCGGCAGGTCGTTCTGCATGTCGAAGACGAACATGGCGTCCGCAATGTTGGCCCCGGATGCGTGGACGTCGTCCAGGAACCGCTGCACCGGGACCCGCTTGCCCCGGAGGTGCCCCTGGGTGTCGGGGGCCGCTAGCTCAACGGTGTGCAATTCGTGCTCGGCCGCCGCGGCCCGAAACTCCTCGATCGACCTGGCGATTCCACTCATCGGTTCCTGTTCCTCTTCTCTGGTGTCGTTGGCTTGCTTGGCTTGTTGCTTCGATTGGCTGGTTCGGTTGCTGTGCTGACTACTGGTTACTACGGGTTCCTACGATGTCCAAGACAATACGGCTGGCCACGTCGCCGGCCCGGAGCCGTTGGTGGGCCTCCTCCGCCCGGGCCAGCGGCAGGACCTCGACCGGCCTGACCAGCGCCGGTTCGCGCCGAGCCAGGTCGAGCAGCTCGTCCATTTGGGCCCGGCTGCCCCACACGCTGGCAACAAATGACGCTTCGAGTGGCACGGCACCGAACCCGTAGGGGATGGTGCCCCCGGCGAGGCCGACAACGCTGACCGTGCCCAGCTTGTTGATGTGGTCGGCTGCGGTCTGCAGTGTGGCCTCGGCGCCGATGAAGTCGATGATGAGATCGAACCGACGGTCGGCCTCCAGAGAGCCGAGCGCCTCGTGGGCCCCGATCTCCAGCGCCAGCCGCTGTTTGGCCTCCGAGAGGTCGAGGGCGGTGACGCTGGCGTCGCTGAGCAACCGGAGGTAGGTGATGGCGTACTGCCCGAGGCCGCCCGCACCGATGATCAGCGCCGATGCGTCCGCGCCCTTCTGCCGGAGCCGGTCGATGCCCTGCAGCACCGCCCGATAGGCGGTCAGACCACCGCAGGCCAGGGGCGCCGCGTCGTAGGGGTCAAGCCCGTCGAGCGGTGACAGGTACCGCAGCGCCGGTATCCGAAGCTGCTCGGCGTAGCCACCGTCGGTGAAGAGTCCGGCCTCCGTGGAGTTCGAGCAGATCATCTCGTTCCCCTCGCCGCACTCCTGGCAGTCGAGACAGCCCCACGGGGCGTACAGCATGACGGGGCCGAGGTCGGGGTGCACACCGGTCACCTCGTGGCCGAGGATGATGGGCGGCTCGGCCCCGAAGTCCCCGTCCGCAACATGGATGTCGGAATGGCAGACCCCGCAGGCGGTCACGTCAAGCACCAACCCGGTGCCGGGGTTCGGCTCCGGGTGGTCGGTGACCGGCTCGAGCGGGCCGTTGGCCCTGGTGAGGAGGACGGCTCGCATTAGACGTCCGATCCGGCGGCGGTACCCAGGTAGGCGGCCCGGACCATCGGGTCGGCCTGGACCTCCGCCGGTGTGCCGGTGGCGATGACCCGGCCCTGGTCCAGGGCGTAGATCCGGTCGGAGATGCCGGTGATGAAGTTCAGATCGTGGTCGATGACCACCACGCCGGCGCCGACGGTGGCCGCCATGTGCCGGACGCGCTCGATCATGGCCACCGACTCCTGATCGCTCATGCCGCTGGTCGGTTCGTCCAGGAACAGGAAGGACGGGCCGAGCGCCGCCGCCCTGGCCAACTCCAAACGACGGGAGTTGCCGTAGTCCAGTTCTCTCGCCCGGCGATGACGCAGGTCCCAGAGACCGGCCTCGGCAACGAGGGCGTCGGGATCCCGCAGCGTCACGTCGGCCCGGTGATCCTTGGCGATCAGCGCGGCGACCTCAACGTTCTCCTGGACGGTGAGCGCCCCGAAGAGCCGGAGGTTCTGGAAGGTGCGAACCAGCCCGGTCCTTGACAGTTCGAAGGCCTGGAGGCCGTCCAGGTCCCTGCCGTCGACAACGACGGTTCCTGCGGTGGGTGGCACCATGCCGGTGATGACGTTCACGAACGTGGTCTTGCCCGCACCGTTCGGGCCGATGATGCCGACGACCTCCCCCCGGTCGGCGGTGGCGCCTGCACCATTGAGCGCCTGGAAGCCACCAAAGCTCACGTCGATCCCGGAAACGGTCAGCGTTCCGGCCGGTACGTCATCGACCTCGGGCAACCGGTCCGGTTTCAACTCGCTGCCACGGCCGAACCGTTGGTAGAGCCAACCGTCGATCTCGAAGTCCTCGATGATCCCCTTCGATCGCCAGATCATGAACCCGACCATGGAAAGACCGAGGACAACGGTGTTGAGGTTCTCCCGGAAGATCCAGTCCAGCGGGGCACCGTCGAGTCCGACGCCGAAGAATTCGAACCCGTCCTGACCCATGCGGCGGGCCAGCTCCCGGCCCGCGGTCATGATCGCAACGCCGAGGACGGCGCCGGTGACGCTGTTGCGTCCACCGACGATCAACATGACCAGCGTGAGCATGGCGTAGTCGAAGAAGAAACGGTCCGGCAGGATCGACCCGATCTGCCACACCCGGAGCGTCGACCCCACGGACACCACGGCGACGGACAGCAGGAGGGCGCTCATCTGCTGCACCAGCGGGTTGATGCCCATGGCCCGGGCCGCCAGGTTGTCCTCCCGCGCCGCCTTGGCCAGCTTGCCCGGCCGCGACTGGGCATAGAGCCGCGCCACCACCAGCGCAACGAACAGCACCACCAGGATCGGCCAGCGGCTCTGGAGGGAGTCGCCGATGCCGAACGACAGACCGCCCCGGTTGCCACCGGTGAGGTCCGACCAGCTCTTGGCCACCTCATGGGTCATGAAGAGGAGCGCCAGGGTGATGATCGAGGCGGCGACCGCACCGGACTCGGCGCCGGATCGGGCGAGGCCGATCCCGAGGATCACTGCGGCGAGCAGGCAGATGGCGACCGCCACCGCGATGGCGACCACCGGATGGACCTGCACATCGACCAGACCGAACGGGGCGTCGGGAATCCGCTTCAGCTTCTCCTCCGGTGTGATGGCCAGCACGGCGAAGGCGTACCCGGCGATGGCGCCGAACCCGACGTGGCCGAACGACAGGATGCCGGTGTTGCCGATGTAGATCTGGATACCGACGACGATGATGGCGTCGATCAACATCGTGGTCACCAGGCGTTCGGCGGAACCGGTACCAAGGATGGTCTGGTAGACCAGCCCACCGGTGACGAGGATGGCAAAGAGCAGCGCCGCGCCGAGCACGGGAAAGCCGATGTCCCGCTTCGTGTTCGGGAAGAGCGAACCGAGCGACAACATCAGACGCGCTCCACGTGCTGCACGGAGAGGATGCCACCGGGCCGGAAGATGAACAGCAGGGCGATGCCGACAAACACAAACCCGGTGGTGAGGTTCTGGATGCCGTCCGGCAACCAGGAGCGAAGCAGGACCTCGGCCAACCCGAGCACAAGCCCGCCGAGCACGGCGCCCCGCAAACTGCCCAGACCACCGATGAGTGCGGCCAGCACACCGCTGAGCATCGGGTTGATGCCCGCCGTCGGTGTGACGGAACCGGCCCGCATGAGCCAGAAGATCCCGGCAATGCCGGCCAGGAGCCCCGAGAGGGCAAAGGCGCCACGGATGACCGAGTTGGAGTTGACCCCCATCAGTCGGGCGGTCTCGAAGTCGTCGGCGGCGGCCCGGATGGCCAGACCGAACATCGTGCGTTGCAGCAGCCAGGTGGTCGCCCCGAGGACGACGATCGTGACGGCGATCACCAGCAGGTCGAACTGTTCGATGTTGAGCGAGCCGACCGAGATCGTGTCGGCGAACCAGGTCGGTCGGGGAATGCTCTTCACACCCGCCGAGACATACATGAGGAAACCGGCCGCCACGATGAAGTGCACACCGAACGACGTGAGCAACATGGTGAAGTCCGGCGCGCCCCGCACCCGGCTGAACGCAATCCACTCGATGAGGAGGGACGTGACGACGGCCGAAACCACGATCAGCGGGGCGACGGTCCACCAGGTCCAGCCGTTGCTGAACGCCCAGAACGCCAGGTAGCCGGGAATCGTGATGAGCTCGCCGTGGGCGAAGTTCAGCAGGTGCATGATGCCGAAGATCACCGCAACACCCAGTGCGAGCAGGGCGTAGATGCTGCCCCGACCCAGGCCGTCGATGATGTTCTGCAGGAGTTCGTTCATCTGTCGACCACCGCCTCCTCAACCACCCTGCTAGCCGCCGACAAACGTGTCGAAGAGATCCGACCGATCGAGCAGTTCGGCGCCGGTACCGGTGGCGACCACCTCGCCGCTGCGGAACACGTAGGCCCGGTCGGCGGTTTGGAGCATCCGGGTCGCGTTCTGCTCGACGACGAGGATGGTCCGCCCGTCGCTCCGCAGGCGTTCGATGAGATCAAACACGAGATCGACCAGGATGGGCGCGAGCCCGAGCGAGGGCTCGTCCATCATGATCAACTTCGGTCGGGACATCAGCGCCCTGGCGATGGCCAGCTGCTGGGCCTCACCACCGGAGAGGAACCCGGCCGCCGCAGACGAGCGCTCACGCAGCACGGGGAAGAGGTCGAACATCTCCTCCATGGTTTCGCCGCGTTGGCCCGCGGTGCAGGTGACACCACCGATTTTGAGGTTCTCCTCGACCGTCATGTCGGCAAAGATCCGGCGGTGCTCGGGAACAAGCGCAAGGCCCGACTTCAGGATCTTCTCCGGCGACCACCCGAGAATCTCGTCGCCGTCGAAGGTCACCGACCCCGCGTCGGCCTGGAGCAGCCCGGCGATCGATCCCAGCAGCGTGGTTTTTCCCGCCCCGTTGGGGCCGATGAGGCCGACGACCTCACCAGCCCCCACGGAGAGGCTTGCGTCTCGAAGCGCGGAGATCGCACCGTATTTGGTTGTGAGCCCGCTGACTTCGAGCATGATCGGGGTTAGCCGCCGATGGTGTCCAGGAGCACGTTTGCGCCGCCTTGGACCTGGGCGATCGTGACGGACTTCGGCGGAATGCCGTTCGTTCCGGCGTAGGTGATCTCGCCGGAGACGCCCTGGAAGCCCGAGATTTCCTTGACCGCGTCGGCGATGCCCGCCGGATCGTCACACCCGCAATCGAGCACGCCCTGGATGCCGAGGAACATCGAGTCGATGTAGAGCGGCATGAAGGCGAAGCCGTCGCTCTCGGCGACGCCGGCGTCGGCGAGCACCTGGAAGAGCTGGCCGTCCGGCTCGATGATCACGTGCGGCGTGTGGATCATGCCCTCACCACCCGGGTCGACGACGATGCCGGTGGCGTCAAGGGCGTCGGTGCCCATGTAGGTGATGTCGGTGAGCCCCTGGCCCTCCATCTGAGCCCGGAGCGCGGTCACCTGGAACGCCGCGGCAGCGGAGAAGAACACCTCGTTGCCTTCGGCAACGTTGGCGATCTCGTTCACCTGTGACGAGAAGTCGGTGTCGGCGAACCAGACATAGGTCTGCTCGCTGACGATGGTGCCGCCACCCGCTTCGAATGCGGCCTTGAACGCATCGGGGTTCACACCGGAGTACGGAATACCCTCACCCTCGGTGAAGATGATCGCCCGGTCGAGCCCCTGCGACAGGGCGTACTCGGCGGCCGCTTCGGATTGGCCGAAGTCGTCGAAGGTGACAAGGAACGTGTTGTTGTCGGCGTCGGCCAGGGTCGGTTCGGTCGAGGCCGCAGGGAAGATGGCGTGCTGACCACCGGAGGTCTGCTGGATCGGGAGCGTGAAGTCGGCGAAGGGCGGGCCGATGAAGAATTGGGCGCCCCAGTCGATCAGCTCCTGAGCGGCCAGAGCGGCGTCGTCGCCGACTTCACGAACGTTCACCTCAACCGGCCGGCCGTCGATGCCGCCTGCGCAGTTGGCCAGTTCTGCGACGTAGGGCACCAGCTCGGAACCGGGGACGTCAACAAAGCCGGACGCCTCGCTGAAGTCCATGGCCATGCCGACCCTTATCGGATCACCCGATGGTGCGTCGGCGCAGTTGTCGAGGTCGGCGCTCAGGATGGCGTCGATGTCGATGGTGGCGCCGGAGCCGCCGGACCCGGCGGTCTCACTCCCACTGGCACTTGCGCTGCCGCTGGCGTCGCTCGAGTCGTCATCGCTGCCGCAGGCCGCAGCCAGCAGGGCGAAGGCGGCCAGCAAGGCCGCAAGCGTACGGAATTTCATCTTGGATCTCCCCTTGATTCGGTCGGTCGTCGAAGTCGTGCCTGGTTGCCGACGTTGACAAATCGATCTCGATGTACAGCACCATTCGAATCGGCCGACCGGCGGACCTCGCCCACCGCCGACCGAAGCTTCGAGAAGAGTACTTGGGAAATCGTTTGGTAGCGAATGAATCGTGGGTTCTTCGGGAAAACGGCCTGTTTCCGGTCAGGAGAAGGAAGAGGCCGATTCCGCCCACGCCGGGGTGATCGGGTCCTCCCCGGTTTCGATGTAACGGTTGTGGCTCACCCAGGTCGCACCGTCGAACTGGTGCAGCTGATAGCCGACCGGATCCCGAATCACCGCGACCGGGGCCGCCGGATCAAGGTCGAGGTGAACGTGGTGGACCGTCGAGAGGCCGACGGTGGCAACCGCGCCCCCCACGTTGGCCACCAGCGGGCGGTGGATGTGACCGCAGAAGATCCTGGTCAGGTTCGGGTAGCGGCCGACCAGCTCGACGAAGCGATCCCGGCCATCGAGGCCCATCTCGTCCATCCAGTGAATGCCGCTCAGAAACGGCGGATGGTGCATGGCGATGGCGGTCGGCCGGTCGCCGGTGTCATCGAGGGATTCGGTCAGCCACTCCAGCCGCTCGTCGTCGATGAGGCCGCCGTGTTCCCCCGGGATGATCGTGTCAACACCGACGATGGTGAGATCGTCCAACTCGGCCACCCAGCCGAGGTGGGAGTCCTCGGTGGCCCACGGCATCTCGAATGCCGTCCGGAACGTCTCCCGCAGGTCGTGGTTGCCCGGCAGCGGCAGCAGCGGTATCTCCAGCGGGGCCAACAGCTCGGCCAGCAGCGCCATCTCCACCGCCGAACCGGTGTCGGTCAGGTCCCCGGTGAACAGCACCACCTCCGGCCGGACATTCTCCGCGTTCAGCGCGGCGATGGCCTTGGCCAGGCGGTCGTTGTTGTCGACGTACTGTTCCCCGTCGAAGTCGGGGGCGAGGATGTGGGTGTCGGTCAGCTGGGCCAGCAGCACGTGTTCACTCCGAACCGGTCAGGTCACGATTCAGGTTGATCGTGAGGTCCCCGTCAGGGTCCACCGAGACCGGGTACTGCCGCAACCCTTCGCCGTCCGGCGGGTACACCGTGCCGTCGCACAGGTCGACAAACCCGTCGGCGTCGGGCTGCCACTCCACGAAGCAGCCGGCGTCTGCGTCCGGCGCCCGTATCGCAACCGCCACCCAGCCTTCGGTGGGATCGTCGCCGAGGTGTTGCAGCCAGATACCCCGCTCGCCGCCGCTGGCATCGGGCAGGAAGAACGGCCGTTCCTCGACCACCTCGGCCATGTCCTCGGCCGAACCCGGGCTGAAGATCGGGGCGCCGAGTTGGGGTCCCGCCCCTTCGCCGCTGGAGGTCAGCTGATCGAGCTGGGTGATGAGGAAGATGATGGCCCCGAGACCGCAGATCACGCCGAGACCGACGAGGAGCGCCTGGCGGGCCGGGGGAGGGCCGCTTGTTGCTACCGGCATGTGACCGACGATATCGGAGCCGGTGGGCCCGGCCGAGAACCGGGTGGCCCGGATTTCGATACGGAATCCGGCGTCGGCAACCGGGCGCCCACCGCCCTAGTATCGCAGCATCGTTTTGCTGACGTGGCCGACGTCACGGTCACGTCCCACCTCACCGAGAAACGCCCCGTATCAATCAAGCAGTATCAATCGAGCACCCGCACAGAGAAAGTTGGTACCCCAAGTGGACCTCCTGGAATTTCAGGGCAAACAGTTCTTTGCCTCGTACGGCATCCCCGTATCGGACGGCCAAGACACCGACAACGTCGACGAGGCGGTGGCCATTGCGGACCGGGTCGGCTACCCGGTGGTGGTAAAGGCTCAGGTTCACACCGGCGGACGGGGCAAGGCAGGCGGTGTGAAGCTGGCCGAGAATGCCGAGGAGTGCCGCATGCACGCCTCCAACATCCTCGGTCTGGACATCAAGGGCCACATCGTCAAGACCATCTGGGTGGAGAAGGCCTCGGACATCGCCGAGGAGTACTACGCAAGCTTCACCCTGGACCGGTCCGCCAAGCTGCACCTCGGCATGCTGAGCGCCGAGGGCGGCGTGGAGATCGAGACGGTCGCAGAGGAGAACCCGGACGCCATCGCCAAGATCCACATCGACCCGACGGCCGGCCTGACCGAGGTCCAGTGCCGGGATTGGGTGGCCGCGGCAAATCTCAACCCCCAGGCCACCGAGGGTGCGGTGGACATCCTGATGAAGCTGTACACCGCCTACACCGAGGGTGATGCGGACCTGGTGGAGATCAACCCGCTGATCCTCAAGCCCACCGGTGAGGTCCACGCCCTTGACGCCAAGGTCAGCCTGGACGGCAACGCCACCTACGAGCATCCGGACTACGAGCAGTACGACGCCACCCAGCCCCGGGACGAGCGGGAGATCGACGCCCACGCCAAGGGGCTGCAGTACGTCGGCCTCGACGGGTCGGTCGGTGTGATCGCCAACGGTGCCGGTCTGGCGATGAGCACCGTCGACGTCGTCAACCAGGTGGGTGGCAGCCCGGCCAACTTCCTGGACATCGGCGGCGGCGCAAACGCCGACGTGATGGCCGGTGCGCTCGAGGTCATCAACAACGACCCGGCCGTGAAGGCCATCTTCATCAACATCTTTGGTGGCATCACCCGGGGGGAAGAGGTGGCCAACGGCATTCTCGAGGCCATGAATCGGGTCTCGATCGACTCGCCGATCGTCATCCGCCTCGACGGTACAAACGCCGAGGAGGGCCGGGAGATCCTACGGCCGAACCTCAACGAGAGCCTGATGATGGAAGACACCATGTTGGACGCAGCCCGCAAAGCCGTGGAACTGGCCGCCGGAGCCGCGAGCGGCTCCTAACCGAGTTCTGCCTGCGGCAGAACGTCGGGAAACGAGATCAAAAGGACACACTATGAGCATTTTCGTAGACGAGAACACCAAGGTCATCTACCAGGGCCTGACCGGCTCCCAGGGCAGCTACTACGGCAAGCTGAACGCCGAGTACGGCACCCAGGTGGTGGCCGGAACCCATCCGAAGAAGGCCGGCACCGACGTTGACGGTGTGCCGATCTACGCCTCGGTCGCCGAGGCCAAGGAGGCCACCGGGGCAACGGCGTCCTGCATCTTCATTCCGGCTCCCGGCGTCCAGGGCGCGGTCCTGGAGGCGGCCGAAGCCGGCATCGAATTCATCGTTGCCATCACCGAAGGTGTGCCGGCCCACGACGAGGCGTACTTCTTCAACAAGCTGAAGAACCAGGAACCATTGCCAACAACTGCAAAAATCCAAGTACTCAAAAGGTCGAATAAACTCAAACCCAAACCAAAACCATGGCACAACATAATAAAATGACTCAGGGACGGCATACAATGTTTCATCCGGGAACTGACCCTGCATATACGCG
>JBCCGJ010000141.1:0-14296 GCA_039029335.1 Actinomycetota bacterium
CCACCGACAACAGCGCCTCGACCAGCGAGACCCGATCCTCCACACCGGCCTCCAGCGCAGCGACCAACCACCACGCAGCGAGCAGGCTGTCGGAGACGTTGACCGCACCGGCGAGCGGAGCCGCCTTCTCAAGTACAGCCAGCACGTCCGACTCCAGCCGGTCGAAGTCGACGTGCGGTTGCTGGAAGCCGTGCCACCCCTGGAGTTGCCCCTCGGACCTGATCATCGAACGACAGGCCGATGGCATCATGCGCATCTCGGGGATGTCCCCCTCGTATCGGCCGACCGCGAGGGTTGCCTGGTGGCAGGGCTCCCCGTAGGTCATGAGCACGAGGACCTGCGGTCGCCGGTTCAGCATCTGGATGACCTCCGTGGACACGTCATTTTGGATGGGCTCGTGACGGACGACGTACAACTCAACCCCCGGTCCGACCGCCGAGACGAACGGCCCAAGCAGCGCGTCACCGCTTGGATGATCGACCACGAGGACGCCGACGCTGTTGAGGTTCGGAACCGAACGCCGGAGATGTTCGACCATGAGCCGGGCCTCCGACTCCGTGGTGAGCGCCGGCATCAACAGTTCGAAGTCGCTCCGGGGGCCGTGGGAGTAGCCGCGGGCCAAAATCGGCTGGCAGGCCGGCGCTGCCGTGAGCTGTCGTTCGAACAAGACCGTGGTGAAGTCGGCAACGACAGCCAGGTCGCCCGGGATGTCGCCCAGTTCGGGAAGCTGGACCAGCTCAATGCGGCGGCCCCCGGCCGAACCTACCTGTTCGAGGTAGGCCGTGAAATATTCGTTCCCGAAGCTCCAGTCCTCGTAGAACGAGCGCACCCCGATGCGGACCGTTTCCTCGGTGAAGCCGCCGGACCGCTCGGCCGGGCCCGTGCAATCGGACCAATCGGGAAACCGAAGGCCGTTGCGAGGGGGCGGAAAGGGTGGCGTCGTCGATACGGACAAGGTCGTCACCGGGGCCGACGTGGCCGGTGAGCGTTCGACCGCCGAGGTTTGCGCCGAACCGTCCGAGGTCCGGGACGCGGTCGACGTTGGCTCATTGGCCCGGTCGGCGCTGGAGGAAACACACCCCACCGCCAGGAGCATCACCACGATCAGCACGACCGCACGACCGCGGCCCCGGCCCCGGAGACAGCGGCGTCGGAGACTCCTACGATCCGGCCTCCGGCGGTTCAGCGTCACGGTCCCGTCCACCTCCTTGTGAACGAGATCGTAGCAATCCTCTGATCAGGTGACCGCTCGCCGGGGCGGGGGCGCTCGCCGCTCCGGCAGCCTGGTGTGGTGGGCTCGCCGTCCGGTTGCCTACGGTTCACGGTATGCACCTGGCCCGTCGACCGTCCGCCGAACAGATCGAGACCTACCGAGTCGAGCGACTCGAGGTGTCACCGTCACACCCGTCAACCGCCCCGGCCGCGGAAGGCTACCGGGAGGACGTCTTCAGCCGGTCCGTCGGCCACGGGCAGACGGACTTCGAGGCGGCCCGTGAAGGCCTTCGTCGGTGGGTGGGCCACCGGCATGCGGGGTTCGAGGTCAGCCCCGCCGATGCTGCGCTGGAGGCCGGATCGACCGTGGCGCTGCTGACCCGGCAGCTGGGGATCTGGGTGCTCGCCGCCTGCCGCGTCGAGCAGGTCATCGACGAACCGGACCGGTTCGGGTTCATCTACGCCACGCTCCCCGGCCATCCGGTCCGTGGCCACGAGACGTTCGTGCTTCGGTCGACCAAGACCGGCGTCTGGTTCGACATTGTTGCCGTCTCGAAACCCGATTCGGCGCTGGTGCGGGTGAGCAAGCCCGTTGGCATCATCCTGCAGCGGCGCATCACCGAGCGTTATCTTGACGGAATTGCCGCGCACGTCGCGGCAGCCTCAGGTGACTGAAGAGACCAGAACCGGGCCGCAGGAGACACACCAATACCGATGCGGCGCCTACCTGCTGTCTTCCGGTCGCACCTGACGATCCATGAGGTAGCACCGGTCGGGTTCGATCCGGCGATCATCTGGCCCAGGGGCAGCTCGAACCCGGACTGCGCATTTCTCCTCGTCAACGCCTACCGCATCATCGCCCGCCAAGCCGGGATCGACGCCGTGCGATGCGAGGGGATGCCATGGGATGCGTATTGGTAAGCCAGTCGAATCGAAGCGAAACACTCGGCCAGGTATCCCCTCGCCGCGGAGTTGTGACGGGTATGCGAAACTCTGGCCGATGATGCACACCACAAGGCGAACTGCAGGACAGAGCGACACCACCCGGGGTTCAGCGAAGGGGCCTCGGTGAACGAGCGACCCATCCGGGACTTCTCGCTCGACTTCTTCTCGGTTGACGGAAAGCGGGCCATCGTGACCGGCGGCAACCGAGGCCTCGGCCAGGCCTACGCGGTCGCACTGGCCAAGGCCGGTGCGGACCTCTACATCCCGACTGTCGCCGACGATGACGGCACCACCACCGAGCTGATCGAAGCCGAGGGTCGCCGCTGTGAGATCGTCACCGCCGACCTCACCGAAGCGGGCCGACCGGCGGCGGTGGTGCAGGGCTGTATCGACACGCTCGGCGGGGTGGACATCATCGTCAACAACGCAGGCATCGGCATCAACGTCGAAGATGTCAGACAGTTCGACCGCAGCGCCTGGGACCCGATGGTCGCGGTCAACCTCACGGCTGCGTTCGAGATGAGCCACGCCGCCTCCTCGGCGTTCATCGAGCAGGGCAGCGGCAAGATCATCAACGTCTGTTCGATGTTCTCGTTCCTCGGTGGGCAACGCTCCCCCGCCTATGCGGCGACAAAGCACGGCATCGCCGGGCTGACGAAGGCGTACGCCGACGAGCTCGGTCCGTTCGGCGTCCAGGTCAACGGCATCGCCCCCGGCTACTTCGCAACCGAGCTGACCTCCCAGACGCGTTCCGATCCCGAGCTGAACAAGATCGTGCTCGACCACATTCCGGCCGGCGAATGGGGTCAGGTCCAGGACCTGATGGGCGCCTGCGTGTTCCTCGCCAGCCGGGCGTCGAACTACGTCAACGGGCATATCCTCGCCGTCGACGGCGGCTACCTTGTCCGGTAGTTCCGTCCAGTGACTCTCCCCTACAGCCAGGAAACAACCGTGACGTCGCAGCAAACAACGCCCCTGTCCCGCCAAGCGATCGTCGACGGTCTCACCAACCTGCTCGGGCCTGACAAGGTCGACACCAACAAGCAGGTGCTGCAGGAGAACAGCCTCGACCGGTACCGCAAACTGGAGGACATCTTCGGCGTCTACAACCTGCCGATCCCGGCCGCCGTTGTGCGGGTGGCCAACACCGAGGACGTCTCCAGGACGCTTGCATTCTGCAACGAACGCCGGATAAACGTGGTCCCGAAGACCGGCGGAACCGCCACCGAGGGCGGCCTGGAGACCATCGCCGAGAACTCGATCGTCATCGATGGCAAAGCGATGAACCGGATCGTCTCCATCGACGAGGTCAACATGCAGGCCACCGTGCAGTGCGGGGTGAAGCTCCAGGATCTCGAAGACCAGGTGCGTGCGATCGGTCTGACCACCGGCCACTCACCGCAGTCAAAACCGATTGCGATGTACGGCGGCCTGGTTGCCACCCGCTCGATCGGCCAGTTCTCGACCCTCTACGGCGGCATCGAGGACATGGTTATGGGCCTGGAGGCCGTGCTCCCCTCCGGCGAGGTGGTTCGCATCAAGGACGTGCCACGGCGGGCCGGAGGGCCCGACATCCGCCACATAATCATCGGGAACGAAGGCGCCCTCTGCTACATCACCGAGGTCACGGTGAAGCTGTTCGCCTTCTACCCGGATCACAACCACTATCTGGGCTGGCGGCTCGACGAGATGAAGCCGGGATTCGAGATCCTGCGTGATGTCATGGCAGCCGGTTACAAACCGTCGGTGGCCCGGCTCTACGACGCCGAGGACGGGGCCCAACACGGCTTTGACCGGTTCGCCCCGGACCAGTGCGTATTGATCTTCACCACCGAGGGGCCCGCCGGGGTCTCGCAGGCCACCGCGGACGGCATCGCCGAGATCGTCAACACCAGACCGGAGGTGACGTCGGTCGACACCACGATCATCAAGGAGTGGTTCGAGCATCTCAACTGGGGTCCGGAGAAGTTGCAGGAGGAGCGGGACTTCATCCGAGCGAACATGCGGATGGGCTACACCACCGAAGTCTCGGGCAACTGGTCGGTCATCAACGAGATCTATGTGAACGGCATCCGTCGAGTGCGGGAGGAGTTCCCCCACGTCGACGACATCACCATGCTGGGCGGGCACTCGTCACACAGCTATCAGACCGGCACGAACATGTACTTCGTCTACGACTACAACGTGGTCGACTGCACGATCGAGGAGGAGCGGGAGAAGTACCACGTCCCGCTCAACGCGATCTTCGTCGAGGAGGCGTTGAAGGCCGGCGGCTCCATGTGCCACCACCACGGCATCGGAAAGTATCGGGCGCCGTGGACCGCCGAGGAACACGGGTCGGCGTACCGGCTGATGACCGGCCTCAAACGTGAGTTCGATCCGAACGGGATCATGAACCTGGGCTGCATTTTCCCGGTCGAGGAAAACCCGGCCGAGGAACGCTGAGCGAGACCGGCCATGGCGGCGCAACGCTATGTGATCGGGGTCGACGTCGGCACCCAGAGCGCGAAGGTACTGATCTTCGACGCCGGCGGACACGTGGTGGCCGAGGGACACCAGACGCTCCGGCCTCTTGAGATCCCGGCCCCGAACCGGGCAATCCACCCCGACGACGACCTCTGGGATGCAACGGTCGCGGCGCTTGCGTCTGCGGCCGAGTCCTTCACCGCCGCCGGCCGCGATATAGCCGACATCGAGGCGATGGGTATCTGCATCATTCGATGCTGCCGGGCCATCCTGCGACCGGATGGTTCACTGGCCCATCCGGTCATCAGCTGGATGGACGAACGCCTCGACCACCCGCACACCCACGAGGAGCAGTACGGCAGGGCCGACCAGGTCAGCCACATCACCACCAGCTCCGGGTACATCGGTTCCCGGCTCACCGGCGAACGCCGTGACACCTGCGCCAACCTCATCGGCTGGTGGCCGATCGACGATCTCACCCTCGACTGGTCCGACGACGAGGCGCTGTGGGAGAGCTGCAACCTGTCCCGGGATCAGGTGTTCGACCTGGTGAAACCGGGCGAAGAACTCGGCCGTCTCACCGAGGAGGCCGCGGCGGCTACCGGGCTCCCCGTCGGACTTCCGGTCGTGGCGACGGCCCACGACAAGGCGGTGGAGGCGCTCGGCTGCGGTGTGCTCGAACCCGGCGTCGGCCTGGTCTCTCTCGGCACCTACATCGCGGCGATGACACATGGCCAGAGCCACCTTCCGGACGCCGAGTCATTCTGGACGTTCCAGGCCTCACTCCCCGGGCAGTACCTGTACGAGTGCTGGGGTGTCCGCCGCGGCATGTGGAGCGTGAGCTGGTTCCGTGACGAGTTCGGCGATGCCGCCGTTGCGGCCGCCAAAGCAGCCGGACAGGCGACGGCCGGTCGATCAATCGAAGAACTGCTCAACGACGAGGCTGCGGAGGTCCCCGCCGGATCGGACGGTCTGCTGACCATCCACGACTGGGCCGCTCCCCCGCACGCCCCGTTTCGCAAGGGCGCCATGATCGGCTTCGACGGTCGCCATGGCAGAGCCCACCTTTTCCGCTCGGTCCTGGAGGGGATCGCACTACGGTTGAAGAACCACATGGACCCGATGGCGGCCGAGCTGGATCAGCCCTTCACCGAACTGATCGTCAGCGGTGGCGGCGCCAACAGCGACCTCATGATGCAGATTCTGGCCGACGTTTACGGTGTGCCGACATCCCGGAATCGCCTCCGCAGCTCAGCTTCGATCGGCTGTGCGGTCAACGCCGGGCTGTTCACCGGTCTGTGGTCGTCCGCCGAGGTGGCGAGCGCCCTGCTTGTCGAACGGGACGACACCTTCCACCCCATCGCCGAGCACACCGCCCGATACGCGGAATTGGCCGCGGTCGAAGCGGACGCCCACGCCCACCTCGACCCGCTCACCAAACGCCTCGGTTAGCGCCGAATCGAGCCGGATCGCGGTGAAGGTCGGCCACGTCGATACCGCTGGCAAACCCGCAGGTGTGGTGGTCGGCGGCGGCGGGGCCCCGGGAGGGCCGCCGCCACCACGAAGTCCTACAGACCCAGGTCGGCGGCCCGGGACGGTGGTATCAGAATGCCGTCGATGACATGACCGATTCCGTTGTCGGCCGCCAGGTCGGCGGTGACGACGGTCGCCTGCCCTCCGTTGAGCACAACAACGCCGTCAACAACCTCGACGGTGATCGGCTCGCCGAGTGCGGTCATCACCTCGGTGACGCCGCTCAAGTCCTCGGCCAACAGTGCCGCGTCCAGGACCGCGTGATACTGCAGCACCTCGTCCAGCAGCGCGAAGTCCGACTGCAGCGCAGCGGCGAGTTCGGCCTGTTCGGTCTGCATCGCCCCGAGCGCCTCGTCGCTCACGAGAAACACGGTTACCGGGCCGGGGCCGTTGATCGCTTCTGCGAGTCCGGGCGAGAACGAGGTGAACTGACCGATCAGTGTCACACCATTGTCAGCCGCAACATCCAGAACGGTCGTGGCCCCGTCGCCGGTGTCGGGCACCTCGGGTGTCGGCGCATCGGCCACACCGCCGGTTTCCTCACCGGCGATCAGTGCGGCGACGGCGTCCATGGCAACGAACTTGTGGAGCGGGCCGCCGAGACGCACCTGGGCACCGAAGTCCAGGAAGTAGAAGTTGCCTGCTTCGGCAGCGGCGGTGGCCGCCCACAGCGGTTCGGCCTCAATAGTCTCCCTGGTGGCCATGAACGAGTCCTCGATCATATAGATGATCGCATCGGCCTCGATCGTCGGGATCACCTCGAAGCTCACGGCGTAGGTTGACGGGGCGATCTCGCTGCCACCCGGATCGGCAGGCTCCCAGACGTCGATGCCGAGATCGGTGAGGAACCGACCGGGGTTCGTGTCGGCGCCATAGATCCGGGCGCCGTCGACACCACCGTCGCCGGTCCCACCCTCGGGGAGTGACTGCTGGACAAGCGCCACGGTCTGACCGCCAAAGAGCCCCTCCACGTCCGGGGCGAGGTCTGCCACCCGAGCGTCATAGTCGGCGATCACCTCCTCGGCTCGTTCGCTCCGACCGACGACGTCGGCGACCTTGCGGAAGTTGGCCTTCCAGTCATCGGTGAACAGGTCGAGCGTGTAGGTCGGGGCGATCCCGCTCAGCGGTTCGTAGAGCGCAGCGAAGAACTGGTCGTCGGAGATGATCAGATCGGGCTGCAGCGCTGCGATCAGTTCAAGATTCGGCTCGAACCCCGCCCCGACCGGCTCGACGTCGTAGAGAGCTTCGAGCCCGTAGGTCTCGCTGGTTGCCGGCAGGGCGCTCATGTACGGGAGCGCGCCGATCGGTTCGATGCCGAGGGCGATCAGTTGCTCACCGAGCAGCTCGCCAAAGAGCGGCAGGATCGCCACCGGCTCCGCTTCGAGTTCGGTGGTGCCGAGCGCGTGCTCAATCGTCCGGGGGTAGGCCGTCTCCCCCGGGTCTGCCGTGTCAGGCTCTTCCTCGGCGGGCTCCGAGGACGAAGCGGAGGCTGATGCGGACGCCGATGCGGAGTCGGATCCGGCTGCGCTTGCGGAGTCCGATGCGGCGTCCGAGTCGTCGTCGCCACCACAGGCGGAGACAAGGAGAGCAACGGCGGCCAAGATCGCCAGGAAGGTACGTTGTTGTCGCTTCGGGAAGGAACGCATGACTTGCAGTTAAGCAGCAAGAATACCGAATGCAAAGAGAACCTAGCGATAGAACACCCACGCTTCGTGCGGCTGTTGGCGTATCGCCACATCGGTCGCACACCGCCTCGGCCGGACCGTCACACCGAGCGGGATCCAAGACCGATCCACGGTCAATCGGGCGGGCCGTGAGTCGACGGACGTTCCGGTGGGGGCCGTCACCCGGTACAACGGGACGATGATCAGTATGCGGCACTCACCACCAGCCGACTCGCCCGGCCGGTCCCGATGAACTCCGACCAGGAGCTCAGGGTCGGCATCACCACCCCCTGGGGACTTCCGAGTCTGCCACCGGACGCCCAACGGGAGGCGCTGGCCGAGATCGCCGATGCCGGGATCGACTTTGTGTTCACCAGTGATCACGTCAGCTTCCACGACGGATCGGGGATCGACGGCATCGTCAGGCTGGCCACCATCGGCGGTCTGGAGCCCCGGCTCGGGCTCTATCTGGGCGTCTACCTGCTTGCGCTTCGGCACCCGATGGTGGCGGCCCGCCAGATCGCGACCCTGGCCGAGTTCGCCGGCGATCGCCTGGTGGTCGGGGTCGGCGTCGGCGGAGAGGACCGGCACGAGTTCGAGGTCTGCGAAGTCGATCCGGCAACCCGGGGACGACGAACCGACGTCGCCCTCGATCTGGTCCGCCGGCTGCTCGGCGGGGAGGCGGTCGACGGAGACGGTGAGTTCTTCACGTTCACCGACGGCCGGATCCGCCCCACCCCCCGAACGCCCGTGCCGATGACCGTGGGCGGCCGCTCGGACGCGGCGCTCGAACGGGCCGGGCGACTCGGTGACGGGTGGCTGGCCGCGTGGTGCTCGGCCCGACGACTCCGGGCCGGGATCGAAGCGGTCGAGGAGACCGGCCGCAACCGATCCGTCCGGTGGCAACACGGCATCCAACTGTGGGTCGGGGTCGGCTCCGATCCTGACGATGCGCGAGGCCATATCGCCGGGCGGATGTCGGACTTCTACAAGCTCGATTTCGAGATGTTCGCCCGGTACACGCCGCTGGGCACGGCGGAAGACATCGCGGAGTTCCTCAAGCCGTACGTCGAGGCCGGGGCGACCACCCTCAACCTCGCCCCGTGCGGACCGGATCGACGGACGGAGGTCGAGACGATCGCCCGGGTCAAGGAGCTCCTGGCTTGACCCGGGCAACGCCTGACCGGTCGTCGGTCCTGCCCCGATCGATCACATTCAGGGCTCCGCTACCGATCGGACCACGGTGAACCTCGACGCCGTCATCACGGTCGTTGTCCTGGTGGCCATGATCGGCGGGCTGGTAACCGGCCGGCTGTCACCCCCCTCGGCCATCCTCGGCGCGACCGCTGCGCTCTACGTGGCCGGCGTGACCTCGGCGGCCGAAGCATTCTCCGGGTTTGCCAACCCGGCCCCGATCACCGTTGCCGGCCTCTACGTCATCGCCGGCGCGATCGAGCGGACCGGCGCGATCCAACCGCTCGTCTCACGGGTCCTTGGCAGGCCGACCGGGGACCGCAGGGACCTCGCTCGGCTCACCGCCCCGGCTGCCGCCGCCAGTTCACTCCTCGCCAACACCCCGATCGTTGCCATGTTGGTGCCGGCGGTGACCCGATGGGCCGATCAGCACCGGCGGTCGGCGTCGACGTATCTGATCCCCCTGTCCTACGCCACGATCCTCGGGGGGTCGGTGACGGTCATCGGCACCTCGACCAACCTGGTTGTCTCCGGGCTGCTGGTTCAGGCCGGACAGGAACCGTTGGCCATGTTCGACCTGGCTCGCGTCGGTCTCCCGCTGGCCCTGATCGGGCTGGCCATCATCGTCGCCCTCGGTCCCGCGCTGCTACCCGCTCGCCGCCGACCGAGAGACGTTGCGGCCGGTCGGGACTTCACGGTCTGTATGGACGTCGACGTCGACGGCCCCATCGACGGCAGGAGTGTGACCGAGGCCGGGCTCCGCCATCTCAGCGGCGTCTACCTGGTCGAAATCGTTCGACCGGAACGAACCATCGCCCCGGTTGCCCCGAACCAGACGCTGCGGGGCGGCGACCGGCTGGTGTTCGCCGGCCAGGTCGACGACGTCGTGGATCTGCGGGCCATCCGGGGCCTGACCCCGTCCGAAGCCGGCGCGGTCGACATCCTCGACGCCGAGGACGGCCTCGCCTTTTTTGAGGTGGTGATCGGTGCAGCATCCCCCATCGTCGGTCGCACCCCCGCCGATTTCGACTTCCGGGGCCGGTATCAGGGTGCGGTACTGGGGATTCATCGGTCCGGGGAACGCATCGGGGACAAGATCGGTGTGGTCCGGCTCCGGGCCGGTGACACCTTGCTGGTACTGGCCCAGCAGGGGTTTCGCCGCCGCTGGCGGGACACCGGCGACTTTCTTCTGGTGTCCCGGCTCGACGCGCCGATGACCCCGTCCGCGACCAAAGGACCACTGGCCCTGGCCGCACTGGCCGCCGTGGTCCTCCTGCCGGTGCTCGGCGTGGTTTCGGTCACCAGGGCGACCGTGGCCGCAGGCGTCGCCCTCGTCCTCGTCGGTGTGCTGAGGCCCCGCGAGGCGAGAGACGCCATCGACGCAAACGTCGTGTTGATGATCGGCGGCGCGTTCGGTCTTGGTGAAGCCGTCCGGGCGTCCGGACTGGCCGACGGTGTCGCCACCGGCGTGATCGACGGCTTCGGCTGGGCCGGGACGGCCGGCGCCGTCGTCGGGCTGGTGTTGGCCACCATGCTCCTGACCGAGTTGATCACCAACGCCGCGGCGGTGGCGCTTATCTTCCCCATCGCGCTGGGGGTCGCGGAAGAAGTCGCACTCGACCCTCGGTTGTTGATGATCGGGCTGGCGGTGGCGGGCAGTGCGTCCTTCCTGACCCCGATCGGTTACCAGACCAACACGATGGTCTACGGACCGGGCGGCTATCGGTTCACGGACTACCTCCGGCTGGGGGCGCCCCTTTCGCTGCTGACCGTGGCCGTCGTCACCACACTGGTGGTCCTCGGCTGACCCTTGGGCGAGAACCGGCCGATCGTCGACGGGCAGAACAGCGTTGCGTCCCGCTCGCTAGGTGTCGAACTGGCGGCTCCCCTCGACACGCGACGACTCCGCCTGCTCAGAAAGACGAGATCCGGAGATGCTTCTTCGATCGGAGCGGCGTTTGACGTGGTACACAGTCACGGTGGGGTTCAGCCTGCACTTCGTGAGGTTCGACGACGAAACCGACATCGACGGTTTCCGCCGCTTCCTCGACGAGCGGCAACTCGTCCTTGTGCCCAGCGAGTTCGGCAGCGAGCTCTGCAACGTCCACACCGCTGATGGCGAGCCGCTACAACTTGACGGCGAGAGCCGCCCCACCCTTTTGAACGTGGCCGATCCGAATACGTCGGACCACGTCAGCGCACACATCGAACGGCCGAGCCTGACCCTGGAAGCACTCCGGTTCGTCTACGACCTCTGCGTAGCCGCCCGGCTGGCCATCGTGAATCCACAGGGCGACCCCGACGACAGCTCCTATCCGATGATGCTCATCCCCGCCCGCAACCACACCGCGCAACAGCTGCAACAAATCGCAGAGGACACCGGACTCAACCATCGATTCGTGGACAATGCCCAGGAACTCCGAGCCATTCTGGTTCCTGATCCTGCTCACTAGGCAGGGCCTCAACAGCCGTCAACCTGGTTCTGACACCGATGCTCATATCGTCGGCTGCTCCCGGCTTGGCGGCTATTGGTTCTAGCGAGCTATCGCTCCGGTGAAGCACGAGATGACTGCGTTCTCGTGGGTTTCAGCCGCGTGGTAGTGGTAGCCCAACACGTCGTCGGTGTGACCCCCGCAAGCGTCGAGGTCGGAGGCGTCGGTGGCGGCGTAGATCGCGTAGCCGTCGAGCGCATAGCCGATCAACGCCGCGTGGCCGTCCATGGCAACCTCGCCGCAGTCCGTATGTCCGTGGAGGTGGTAGCCGTCGATGGGATTGATGTGGCCGCCGCAATCGTCGAACGCAGCGATGGTGTACGCCGACAGGATCGCATCGACCGGGGCGGAGTTGGCGATCACGACACCGTTGACCGTGACGCCGAGGTTGTCCCGACCGGTGTCGCTCGGCGTTGTCGTGTCGACCGGTTCCAGCGGGATGGTCACAGTGGTCGCGATCGGTTCGCCGTCAGGCAGCCAGGCGATCTGGCCCTCGACGCAGTGGTTCTGATAGTCCGGGTCGACATCGGGGCGGGCGGCGGCGTCAAACGCCTCTTCGGTGTCGGTGACGTTGACCGTTCCGTCCTCGTTGCTGAGCTGCCAGTTGTTGTCGTCGTAGAGCTCGGCGAGCCCGAGTATGAAGTCGCCATCGATGTCGTAGACGGCACTTCCGTCGAACCAGATGCCAACATCGTCGGCCGTTGCGTCGATGGTTGTCGGGCAGAACTCGCCAACACCTTCGTCGACCGGGTAGCCGGCCACGGTTAGTTCGAGACAGGTGGTCTGGGTCCCGTCGGTGAGCGTGCAGTCGACCTGGGTTGGTTCCTCCGCCAAGGCGCCGTCGAGGAACATCGCGGTGTCGATCCCCACCTCGTCGTGGGTGTGCGTTTCGTCATCCTCGTGGGAGTGGGCGTCATCGTGGCCGTTGGCGTCGTCGTCGGCTTCGACGAGCGAGGTCTCAACAGCTCCGCTGTCTGGAACGGCGGATTCGATGGAATCGTCGCCGCCGCAGGCGGAGAACAACGCCAGCGCCAGGACGGCTGCGCCTACGCTGATACGTGTCCTGAGTCCGCCCATGAGCATCTTGCCGGGAATGGTGTGGTCCATGCCCGCGACGCTAAGACGCCGACCTGTGACTCCACTGTGAACTCACCTGTGCCGGTCGTCACCGACATCGCCAAGGACATCGGTCGCTGACGCGAGGGGGACCTCGTAGGGTTGCGGCCATGCTTGAAGATCTGGAGATGGTGCTGCAGACTCGGCGGTCCGCTGACCCTTCCGAGTCCTACACGGCGCGGTTGCTCGGCGATTCGGAGTTGTCGCAGCGCAAAGTCATGGAGGAAGCCTTCGAGTTCTGTCTCGAACTCGGACGCTCTGAGACGGCACGCCAACAGGTCGCCGAGGAGGCCGCCGACCTCGTTTACCACCTGCTGGTCGGCCTCGTGAGCGTCGATGTGCCCCTGCGCGAGGTGTACGCCGTCCTCGAGGACCGTCGGTCATGATCCTGGTTGCAATCCCCTCGAAGGGGCGCCTCCGCGAGGCGGTACTCGACGTGCTCGACCGTGCCGGATACCAGACCTCTGGACTCGCCGGGGCCGCGGCCTCGACCGAGACCGGCGATGTCGGGTTCATCGAGATGCGTCCCCGCGACGCCGCTGCTTGGCTCGCTGCCGGCAGGCTCGACGCTGCGTTCATCTCGACCGACGCGGCCTTGGAGAACCACATAGAGGACTTCCCAACCCTCGAACTCGGCTTCTCCCGATCAACCATGATCGTGGCCTGCCGCGATGACTCCCCGTACGAGAACGCTGCAGACCTGGCGGGCAAGACCATCGCCACCCATCTCCCCGACTGGACTCGACGGTGGTTCGACTCCAGGGGGATCGAGGTCACCATCGTCGCCATGGGCGGCTCGCTCGAAGGCATCTGCGCTCAAGGCCTGGCCGATGCCATCGTCGACCTACGCGAGACCGGCCGAAGCCTGACCCGCAACTCGCTGCACGCCATCGAGGAAATCACACCGTGCCAGGCCGTGTTCACCATGACCGAAACCGATGACCCCGCAACCCATGGGGCGCTCTCGGCCATGGCGCTCAGGCTCACCGCCGCAGACACCGCAACCAAACGCCAGTACCTGGTGCTTCACATCCACCCCGACAAGGTCAACCAACTCGGTGCCGTGTTCCCCGGGCTGGCAGCTCCAACCATCCTCCCGCTCGCCGGCCGTGAAGACCTGGTAGCGGTACACATCGTGGTCAACAAAGCCGACCTCTGGCCCAACCTCAGCACACTCCAGCAACTCGGCGCCTCAGGCATCGTCGCACTACCAACCGAAGCCATCGTCGAATGACCCGAACCGCACCACCCAAGCGCTCGACCCTGGCGAGCCTCGGCGGACGCCCGTGACTGCGGTCGACCGCAGGGCCTCGATTTGGTCGACACGCCGGTCGTGCCACACCGGACTCGCCGGGCTCGCTGATCGAGGCTAATACAGTCTCTTGGCTTCGTCGTCGACGATGATCTCCTGCATCTCGTCGACGGACAACGGGAGGTCGCCGTGCTTGACCATGGTTTCGGCGAGCAGGCGATCGTCGCTGCCGCCGACTTGAGCTTCCTGCTCCTCCGACCAGAGCTTCGACCGGATGATGCACTTGGCGCAATGGAAGTAGGCGACGGTGACATCCACCACGATCGCCAGCTCGGGGACCCTCCCGTCGAGGGCCATCGACTCACGAAGCTCTTGATCGCGAACGATCTGTGCTCGGCCTCGCACCCGAAGGGTGTTACGGG
>JBCCGJ010000142.1:0-14265 GCA_039029335.1 Actinomycetota bacterium
GGGCGGCACGCTCGAGGCGGTTGCCATCTACCGGGAGTACTTCGAGCCGTCGCCGATTCTGGACGCCCCCTACACCATCGTGACGGCGTCAACCATCGCGGCGGAGACGGCGGAAGCAGCGGAGTGGCTGTCCGGGCCCGGTCGGCTTCGCCGGTTCGGGATGCGGCGGGGGCAGATGCTTCCCCTGCTCTCACCGGATGATGCGGCCCGGCATCCCGACTTCGAGCAGGCGGTCCGGATGCCTTCGTCATCCATCCTGGGGACGGCCACAGAAGTGGCGGACGGGCTCCGGTCGCTGGCGGAACGCACCGACGCCTCGGAGCTGATGCTGCACACCGGGACCCACGGGCTGGCGGAGCGGCTGACCAGCCTCACGCTCATCGCCGAGCAGTGGATGCCGGCGACCGTGGCGACCTGACCCGCTCCGACGATCAGCCCAGCAGGCCCTGGAACACGCCGAGCGTGTGGAGTTCGTCGACAAAGCTCTGCTCGTAGGCCTCCTCCGGCCGGTCCCGTACCATCCCGTCCAGCACGTGCGCGTCCTCACCAATGAGGATCCGCCACTGGTTGGCCCGGACGCCGTCCAGGATGACCTGCGCGGCCTGGACGGCGGTGGTCGGCGCCTCGTTGCGGAACGAGGCGGACGCCTCGCCGGCCTGTGCGGTGACCTCGCCGACCAGCACCCTGCGGGAGTTGGCCACGATCTCCGTGCCGATGTGTCCCGGCATCACCACCGATGCCGAGACGTGTGGTGCATTGAGCCGCAGATCGGTGATGAGCGCCTCGGTGAACCCGCGAACTGCGAACTTCGCCGCGGCGTACGAGGTGTGGGTGCGGTTCGGCCCGAGGGACGCCCAAAAGCCGTTCACGCTGCTGGTGTTGACGATATGGCCCTCACTCGATGCGACCAGCAGCGGCAGGAACGCTCGACTGCACAGGTAGACGCCGTCCCAGCAGACCGCAAAGGTCCGCTCCCAGCTGGCGACGGCCTCCGGGCTTTGATCGAGAAAGCTCACCGTGGCCCCGATCCCGGCGTTGTTAAAGAGCAGATTCACGCTGTCGGTCTCGTGATCGGCACAGGTGGCGTCCCGAAAGGCGTTGACCTGGTCCGCGTCGGAGACGTCACACAGAAACGTGGAGATCCGGATCTTCCCGTCGATCGCCCGGCAGCGTTCGACCGTTTCGTCCAAGTTGGCCTGGTGTACGTCACACAGCGCCAGATGCGCACCCGAACCCGCCAGTAGCTCGGCAAGGGCTCGCCCCATACCCGTCCCGCCGCCGGTGATGACCGCCAGTTTCCCTTCGAAGCTGTCCATCGCCAGCACCATAGGTGGATCCGAACCGGGCGCCAAGCCGACCGGCCCGGCCGCCGTGGGTAGGTTCACCAATCGATCGGGCCGATAGCCCCCCGGACCCGCCATCTACACTTGAGCTGAACCGGGCGGACCGAGGTGAGCATGGCGGTTGAGGTTGACAGCGGGGGAGGATCGGAACCCGCGAAGGACCCGTCGACCGATCGCCGGGTCGCCGTGATCGGCCAGGGGTATGTCGGCCTGCCGCTGTCCATGCGAGCGGTCGATGTGGGGTTCCGGGTGATCGGGCTCGATGCCGACAAGCGGAAGATCTCCGCACTGTCGGCCGGTGAGAGCTACATCGACGACGTCACCGGCGGCGACGTCTCGGCTGCACTGGCGACCGGACGCTACGTACCCACCGACAGCGAAGACGACATCCGCGGCTTCGATGTTGCGGTGATCACGGTGCCGACGCCGCTGACCGACGGGGCACCGGACATCACCTTCATCAAAACCGCCGCGGCAACCGTCGCCAGACATCTGACGCCGGGGGCACTGGTCATCCTCGAGTCGACGACGTATCCCGGCACCACCGAAGAGGACGTGTGCCCGCTGCTTGAGGCCGGATCCGGGCTGATCGCCGGAACCGATTTCCTGGTCGGATACTCACCGGAACGGATCGACCCCGGCAACGCGGTTTGGACATTCACGACAACCCCGAAGATCGTCTCCGGAATCAACTCCGCATCCCTGGACGCCGTGCGTGCGTTCTACGACCGCCTCGTCGCCACCACCGTGCCGATGAAGGGGGTGAAAGAGGCGGAGCTGACCAAGCTTCTTGAAAACACGTTCCGCCACGTCAACATCGCGTTGGTGAATGAACTGGCCATCCATGCCCGGTCTCTTGACATCGATTTCTGGGACGTCATTGACGGAGCGAGCAGCAAACCATTTGGCTTTATGCCGTTTCGTCCCGGACCGGGAGTAGGGGGCCACTGCCTACCGGTCGACCCGTCCTACCTGTCCTGGAGGTTGGAGCGCCAACTCGGCGCAACCTCACGCTTCGTCAAGATCGCAAACGACATCAACAACGGCATGCCGGCGTACGTGGCCACCCGGGTTCAGGCCGGACTGAATGAGCGACGGAAGCCGGTGAAGGGCTCACGCGTGTTGGTCCTCGGCCTCGCCTACAAACAAAACTCGAGCGATGCCCGGGAGACCCCCGCAACCGACCTGATTCTGCGGCTTTTGAACCTGGGTGCGGAGGTTCGAGCGTTCGACGAACACGTCGCCGCCTACGAGCTTGACGACCGCATCGTCCGGTTGGGGGCGCTGACCGACAACGAGTTGGCCGATGCGGAGGTGGTGATCCTGGTGACGGACCACGACAACGTCGACTACCAGCGGGTCCGGTCCATGGGCCGCTACGTCTTCGACACCAGAAACCGGCTTGGAGCGGGGCCGAACATCGAGCATCTGTAGCACCGGGTGACCGCTTGTACGCCGCCATGAGCGCGTTCGCCGACTGGTACACTCTGCGCCAATGGTTGCCTCAATTACTGAGACAAGAGAAGAGTACGGACTGCTTGATTACTGGGTCATAGCCCGCAAGCGGTGGCCCTGGATTCTTCTCCCGGTCTTGTTGCTGCTTGGCGCTTCGGCTTACTACACCGTCAGCCAGGCCGATCGGTATGAGGCGTCGGCCAGCGTACTCCTGGCTCCCACGGCATCCCAGGACCTCCTGACCTCAAATTCCCAAAACCCGGGGTTCCTGTCCCGGGTTCTCAGCAATGAGATCTCGCTCGCCCAAAGCGATGCGGTTGAAAGTTTGATCATCGACGAACTGCAAATCCTCCCAAACGTGTCGATCACTCCGGAACCGGATGCGGACGTGCTGGTGTTCGTCGCATCCGCCGGTGACCCGAACGACGCCGCGTTGCACGCCAATACCTGGGCCGACATGTACGTTCTGGTGAAGCGGGAGCAGGCGGTGGCGAACATCACCGCGTCAACCGTCAGCCTGCAGGAGCAACTGGAGGAACTCCGGGTCGAGCGGCAGCGCCTGCGGAGCCCGCTCGACGACCTGGACGCCCGGATCAGCCGAAGCGCCAATCCCGAGGTGGCCGCCTCCCTCCAGTCGGACTATGACCGGCTGTCCGATGATCTCCGGTATGAACTCGAACTGCTCACCGCCCAGGCGGAAACCATCGTCGGCAACCTGACGGACCTGCAGCTGCAGGCCCAACTCTCGGCGGTTGGTGAAGCTCGGATCATCCAGACAGCGGCCCCGCCCGCGCAGCGAAGCAACGCGCCGCTTTCCCGGAATCTGGCTCTGGGGTTGGTGGTCGGCCTCATCATCGGCTTCGGCCTGGCGCTGCTGGCCGAGACCAGGGACAAGACCATCAAGTCCGCCACCGACGTCCAGGACGTGACCGATCTCCCGGTGTTGGCGTCCATTCCGCTCGCCGGCCGCAAGGCCCAGTCCGACCTGGCGCTGGCCGCCCACCGGGACCCGGACGGATCCTATGCGGACGGGTATCACAAGGTTCGGTCCTCCATTGAGTTCGCCTCGTTCGAGAACAAGATCAAGTCGGTGCTCATCACCTCACCGAGCGCCGCGGAGGGCAAGTCGACCACCTCGTCCAACCTGGCACTGGCCCTCAGCTCCGTCGGGAAAAAGACGGTGCTGGTCGACGTCGACTTCCGGCGGGCCAGGATCCACGACATCTACAAGATCGAGCAGAGCCCCGGACTCTCGGACTACGTGCTGCACGGCGCAAAGCTCAGCAGCGTCGCCTACTCGGTGACCGAACCCGGCCTGAAGGACCTCCTGGTGGTCCCCACCGGCACCGTGCCCCCCAACCCGGCTGCGTTTGTCGGCACAAGCGGGTTCCTGGACACCATCGACTGGATGGAGTCCCAGGCCGACATGGTGGTCCTCGACGCACCTCCGCTGCTTGCGGTTTCCGACGCCCATACATTGGGCAAGCACGTCGATGCGGTGGTCCTCACGGCGCTGGCAGGCCAGACCACAAAACCGGAGCTCACCGAGGTCTTGACCGTGCTCCGCCAGACCGGGGCGAACGTGATCGGCATCGTGTTGATCGGCGTCGACGATACGGACACCTATGGGCGGCAGTACTACTACCGCCGCACCTCGCCCGCGTCCACGGCCACCTCCGAACCGGCGGGTTCCAGTGCCGATCTCTGGGCCGATGGTCGGGGCGAAACGATAGATCTGGACAACGAGGCGGCCGAGATCAAGATCGGCTGACGCCCGGTCCCGAACGTTGCCAGCAGCCCGAATGGGAAACCGTCACGCCCCACAGTGCGTCGAACCCGCCCATCCTGGTGCTTTGTCCGAGGGGTCGTTGCCTTTGGTTTTTCAGAGGTCTACGGTTTCGAACGGTTGCGGTGACTGAAGGTACGAAGAACCCGAATGCCCTCCCGCTCAACCAGAACCGACCCGCCGGTCACGCCGCCCCGACGGCGGTACGGTCCCGGCGACACGATAGATCTGCGGGACCATCCACCAGGGAGGTCCGAGGCCCGCCGTCAGGCACCCCCTCGGCAGTATTCCCACGAGCCGACAGGCACGGGCCCAGCGGTCGATGGTCCGCCGAGGAGCGCCCCGGCTGGTGACGAGTCGCCGGTCGGACCGAACCAGCACCGGGCGATCCGGCCCTATCCCAGCACCAGGCTGGCGGTCCGGGCGTTCGATCTTGGTGTGGCCGTCACCGCGCTGGTTGTCCTGTCCCCGCTGCTGCTGATCCTGGCCGCCGTGGTGAAAATCGACTCCCCGGGACCGGTCCTCTACGGCTCGCCCCGAATCGGCCGCCACGGCACGACCTTTACCGCCTGGAAGTTCCGATCGATGCATCGCGACGCCGAACGGCAGCTGCAGGCCGTCCTGGCCGCCGATCCGGCGGCCAGGGAGGAGTACGCCCGGTTCCACAAACTCAAGAGCGACCCCCGGCTCACCGGCGTCGGCAGACTGATCAGGCGGACCAGCCTCGACGAGCTTCCCCAGCTGGTCAACATCATCAGAGGAGAGATGAGCGTTGTCGGACCGCGACCGAACCTGCTGTCCGAGGGTGAGTTGTTCGGACCGGCACTGCCGGTCGTGCTGCAGGTGCGGCCCGGGCTGACCGGGCTGTGGCAGGTCAGCGGCAGAAACCGTCTCTCGGTCGATCAGCGGGTCATTCTGGACCTGAAGTACGCCACCCGTCGGACCCTCGGCGGGGATCTGCTGATCTGCTGGCGAACGTTTCTGCAGCTGTGGCGGCCCGGCCGCCACGGCGGGTACTGACGGCTGCACCGGGCGACCGTCCGTACCCACCAGTGGCTCCCGGACCACCTGGATCGGGCCCTCCGGTTAGATGGCCCGGATGTCGACGACCAGCGCCGTGATGTTGTCCCTGCCACCCGCGGCCACCGCAGCCGAGATCAGACCGCCGGCCGCTTCGTCAGGGTCACCGATGTCCAACAGCCGGTTGATCTCCGCCACCGGGAGATCGTTGAACAGCCCGTCACTGCAGAGCAGCAGACGATCGCCGCTCGCCGGCCTGACCACTTCAACGTGCGGTGTGACCGCTTCCGCGGTGCCGATGGCCTGGGTGAGAATGTGGCGTTCCGGATGGTCGACCGCGTCTGCTTCCTCGATCGATCCGGCCCTGACCAGATCCCCCACGACGCTGTGATCACGGGACAGGAGCTGGAGCCGCCCATCACGCCGAAGGTAGACCCTGGAGTCACCGACGTTGACCGACACCACCTCCTCGCGGTCACGCTCGGACACCATCGCCACCGCCGCGATGGTGGTCCCGAACGGCCGATCCGATCCCATCGAACCATCCGGGCCGGCCCCCAGATCGCGGACCGCCCGATTGGCCGTCCGAACCGCGTTGACAAGAGCGTCCGCGGTTCGATTGTGGCCGAACTCGGCCCTGACCGTCTCGGCCGCAAGCCGACTGGCCAGTTCGCCACGACCGGTCCCTCCCATACCGTCGGCCACCACAAAGAGGTCGCCGTCTGACAGGAGATGATCCTCATTGCTGGTCCGGACCGTACCGATGTCGGTCAGCCCGGCGGTTGTTGTTGTATAGCTGCGCATGTGCGCCTCCTCTGATGAGCGGAGGAACCGCAGCGCAGCGGTGTAGGACTGGCCGGTTCGGGCCGCATGGGCCCTGACCTTCCGTTTCCACTTTCGGTTTGCCGTCATCGCATCGGTCCTCCACGCCTCTCGTGACGGCCCCCCCGACGACGCCACGAAGACGGTTGAACCAATACAACCGCGAGGACCGGTATCCCCTTGGCCTCCGTGTGTTCAGCCCGGTCGGGGCGGGCTGAGAGAGGTGAGGCGTGCGAATCGCCTACAGCGGAGGCTAGCACCGGTCTGCGGGTCGATCCCGTCGGGACGGGTTGCGGGCCGGGTCCGGTCAGGCGTTCTTGACGAGCAGTCCACCGTCAACCGGGAGGATCGCCCCGGTCATGTACCGAGACGCCGGCAGGCAGAAGTTGAGCGTGCCGTGCGCCACCTCTTCCGGCATCCCGTACCGCCCGAGCGCGGTCCGCCGCTTGGCGAAGATCAGCTTGTCGCCGTCGTCGATCTGCGCCGTCATGCCGGTGTTGATCGGCCCCGGGCAGATGCAGTTCACCGTGATGGCCTCGCGACCGAGCTCCACCGCAAGCGACTTCGTCAGGCCGATCACACCGTGTTTCGCCGCGGTGTAGGGGCTGCCGAACTTGGTGGCACCCCATCCCTCCGTCGAGGCGATGTTCACGATCCTGGCGCTGTCCGACCGGCGGAGGTGGGGGAGTGCCGCCCGGATCACCCGGGTATGGGCGGTAAGCAGAACCTCGAGTGAAAGCGCCCAGTGATCCTCGTACTCGTCGCCGTCGATCGGGGTCGGGCGGGAGATGCCTGCGTTGTTGATAACGATGTCCAGCCCGCCGAACGCCGCCACCAGCTCGTCGACCACCACACCGATCCGATCGGCATCGGCCACGTCGAGCGTCCAACCCTTCGCCGAGAGCCCGGCGTCGGTGATCTCGCCGACGACCGCATCGACACCGGACTGCTCCAGGTCGGTAACCGCCACGTGGGCCCCCTCGTCGGCGAACAGCCGCGCCGTTGCCCGACCCATACCGGACGCCGCCCCGGTGACCAGCACACTCCGTCCGGCGACCGAACGATTCAACTCCGACAACCGACCCATCGACTTTCCCTACCTTTCCGTCGGCGGGGCGTTCCCCTCCGAGCCGTCCTTTTTCTTCGGGGGAGCGGGACCGATTACCCTTCCTGGAAGTGATTCAGCCGCCCGGCAGGGACCGAACGGGGCAACCGGGATCAGCAACCCTTGTCACCGAGCCCCCCAACTCTTCTCACCGATGGTTGATCATCGGCGCCATGGGTGCAAGTGCGGTCATCTCCCACGCGCTCGCCCGATCGACCTTTCCGATTCTGTTGCCGGCGATCGAGTCCGACCTGCTGTCGAACCGACAGCAGTCCGGCCTGCTCGGCTCGACGAATTTTGTGGCCTACTTGCTCGGCGTTGCGCTGGTCACGGTGATCAGTGGCAAGGTCGAACCGATCCGGCTGTTGAAGACCGGCATCGGCGCCGCCGCGCTTGGGTTTGTCACCCTGGCAACCGCAACGGGCATGGCCACGCTGTCCGCCGGTCAGGCCATGACCGGATTCGGGAGCGCCGGGATCTGGATGTCCGCACCGGCCATCGCCACTTCCGCCGCACCGGCCCACCGGCGGGGGATGGTCATGGGCCTGCTCTCGTCCTGCATGGGTCTCGGGATCCTGGTGGTCGGCCAGGGGACGAACCTCGTCAGGGCGGTTGCCGATGATCCCGGCCAGTGGCGACCGACCTGGTACGGAGCGGCCGGGTTCGCGGTTGCGCTGCTCATCATCGTGGTTGTTACGGTCCGCGTGCCCCACACCGATCCGGTCGAGGGCGGGGTGTCCATCCGGCGGCTCCGGACGGTCCCCGGGTGGTTCGTTCTGAGCGTCGGGTACTGCCTCTTCGGCCTGGTCATCTCCGCATTCACCGGCTTTGTTGGCCTGCTGCTCAAGGATCAGGGGTTCAGCCCGCAGCACATCACCAACCTCTTCTCGGCGCTCGGGTTGGCCGCGGTTCTTGGTGCGGTCAGCCTCGGTCGGCTCTCCGACCGGGTTGGGCGGCGGCCGATCCTCACCGGTGCGATGGCCACCATCACCGTGGCGGCGGCGCTGATGTTGGTCGGAACGGAACCGTACGCCGGGCTTGCGATGGTCCTGTTCGGCGCCGCATCGTTCACCTTTCCCGTGCTGACCGCAGCCTATGTCCGCGACCATCTGGAGGACCGTGCGTTCTCGAACGCGCTCGGTGCGCTGACACTTATCTACGGCGTCGGGCTGATCGTCGGCCCGACCCTGGCCGGTACCGTGGCCGACACGGACCTCGGCCTTCGCTCGGTGTTCGTCGGCCTGACGGTCTTCGCCGCCCTGAGCGCGCTGACCATCTCCCGACTCCCGAACCTCACACGGCATGCGGCCTTGAACGAATCGGCAATCGAGCCGCCCGGTGAACCGCGGACCGGGCACCGCTCGGCCGATGGAGCACCAGACCGGCAGGTACATCGACCGTGACAGATCAACTGAGCCAACCGACACCGGCCGCAACCGAGCCGGAGGACACCCGGTATCAACGGGTCCTGCTCGGCGTTGTGATGTTGGCGGTCATGACGTTCGGGTCGTTGATGACCATCGTGACGGTCTCCCTCGATCTCATCGCGGACGACATCGGCTCGTCCCGGGCCACCCTGACCTGGATGATCACCGGCCTGATGTTGGCCATGGCCGTCGCTACCCCGATCGCCGGCAAGCTCGGCGACATCCGGGGCCATCGTCGCCTGTTCCTCATCGGGCTGCTCGGCGGGGTGGTGACCACGTTGCTGTCGGCCGCCGCCTGGGATGCGACCTCCCTGATCGGCTTCCGGGTTCTGTTCGGACTCACCGGAGCCATGATGATGCCGAGCGGCATGGCGCTGATGATGCACGCCTACCCACCACACCGGCGGGCGACGGCGATGGGGTGGTACCAGTTCGCCATGACGGGGGCTCCCACGATCGGGTTGGTCATCGGCGGACCGCTGATCGACATCGTCGGCTGGCGGCCGATCTTTGTCGGTTTTGCCGTCATCTCGCTGATGGCGTTTGTCCTCGGTGTTCGGGTACTCCGCCCGACCCCGCGGCAGGAACAGCAGCCGCTCGACTACCTGGGGGCCGCAACCCTGGGTGGATCGGTGCTGGCCGGGCTGTTGGCGCTCACCCGGTTCGCGGGCCGGGTCCGCACCGAAACCGTCGCCGGGGCGGCGGACGCGGCCGTCGTCGGACTGGTCCTGCTCTGTGGCGTTCTCGGCATTGCGTTTGTGGTCGTCGAACGACGGAGCCGGGCGCCGATGCTTCGACTGGAGTACTTCCGGCGGCGGAACTTCACCATGCCGATGCTCTCGGCCGCACTCGTCCAGTTCGCCTACATGGGAGGTTTTGTGGTGACACCGGCGCTGCTGGGATCGGTCTACGGGTTGACCCTGGGAACGATCGCCGTCATGCTCGTCCCCCGACCGGGGGTGTTCAGTCTTGCCTCGCCGGTCGGCGGGTACCTGGCAACCCGCATCGGCGAACGGCGGCCGATCATCATCGGTGCGATCTTCATGGTCGGGTCGATGGTGGCCTTTGCGGTTGCGTCTGTGGTCGACCTGAGCGGTGGGCGAACGGTGGGTCTCGGCCTGGTGTTGTTCGGGCTGGCGCTCTCCGGAGCGGCTGCCGGCGTGTCCCAGCCTGCGGTGGCGGCCATGGTGGCCGGATCGGTCGACGAGCGGGACATCGGCATCGCAAACGGCATGAGCCAACAGCTGATGTTCATCGGCATCGTCAGCGGCATCCAGACGATGAACGTGCTCATTGGCGACGACGCAAGCCGCAACCAGTTCGCCGCGACGTTCCTGGTCGGGCTCGGGGCGGCGGTCCTCGGATTGGTCGCTGCGCTCGGCGCGGCCGAGACCCGCAAGACCTAGCGGGCCGCTCGACGGGTCGGCGGCCGGACAAACACGCGACCGGCCGGTGGGGGCGAGTAGGTTGTTGCGATCATTTCCGCATCCGGCCGCTTGTGAGTGCATGGCCGGGGCATCGAGGACGCCAGAGGAGGCGACGTGAGCGACACAGTGGGTCCATCCGAAACTGCGGGGGCGTCGGCGAGCGCCGCATCACCACCGCTCCCGTCGGTCGGCTTCATCGGCCTGGGCAACGTCGGCGGCAAGCTGGCGAACAGCCTGCTGCGCAACGGGGCGGACCTGACCGTGCGGGACCTCGACCGGTCGGCTGCGGAACCGTTCCTGGCCGGGGGAGCGACCTGGGCCGAGAGCCCCCGGGACATGGCCGCGGCGGTCGACGTCGTGATCACCTGCCTGCCGAGCCCCGCGGCCAGCGCCCAGGTCATGGAGGCAGAGGACGGCATCCTGGCGGGTCTGACGCCCGGCACGATCTGGGCGGAGATGAGTACAACCGACGAGGCGGAGGTCAACCGCCTCGGGACGCTTGTGAGCGCGGCGGGCGGTGTGCCGATCGACTGCCCGGTGTCCGGCGGGTGCCATCGGGCGGCAACGGGAAACATCTCCATCTTCGCCGGCGGGGAGCGGGAGGCCTTCGAGCAGATCCTGCCGCTACTGACAACGATGGGGCGCAACATCCTCCACACCGGGCCACTCGGGTCCGCATCGGTGCTGAAGGTGGTGACCAACTACCTGGCCACCGCCAATCTGCTGTCGCTGGCCGAGGCGCTCACCACCGCATCGGTGGCCGGTATGGACCTCAACACCACGTACGAGGCGATCCGGATCTCGTCCGGCAACTCCTTCGTCCATGAGACCGAGTCCCAGGTCATCCTCAACGGCAGCCGGGACATCAACTTCACGATGGACCTGGTGCTCAAGGACCTCTCGCTGTTCCAGGCCGTGGCCGACCGGGGCGGCGTGTCGCTTGAGTTGTCGCCGCTGTTCCTGGAGATCGTCGCCGACGCCGCCGACCGGTACGGCATGCGGGAGTGGTCGCCGAACGTCATCCGCAGGCTGGAGGATCAGACCGGCACCTCCGTACTGGCGCCGGGATTCCCATCCGAGATGGTCGATGACGAACCGGAGTTTCCTGGCCGCGAGGTCATCGTCGGCCGGGGCGACTAGCGACCTTCCGGGTCTCAACCCATCACCGTCCGGGCCGTGCGGCCGGGGTGCTCGGCTATGGGGACATCCGCGCCCTCGACCCCGGCCAGCCAGACACTGTAAGCACGGACCGCGGTCAGATGAATTCAGAAAGTTGTTGGGAATATCTACCTATTTGTTGGTGCTTGTCCTAGTATGTGCCCAGAGTCACGCGGGTGGGACGTTAATCAGAGAGGACAACGCCGATGGCAGATCGAGCACAGCTCGACGCTGTACGGAGCCGCCGAGAAGCCCTCTACGAGGCCGTGGTCGGCCTGGAGGATGCACTTGCCACACCAGTAGGCGACGGCCAGAAATGGCGTCTGCGGGTGACGATGGCCGTCGAACATGCCAAGTCACGCATCGAAGAACACGCGGTGCAGACCGAGGCAAAAGGTGGCTTTCTCGATCGAGTCGTGGTGGAGGAACCCCGGCTGCACAAGCGGGTCACGCAGCTCAAGGTTGACCACGAACGTCTGGAGAAGGAGGTCGATGCGCTGCGCATCGCCATCTATGACGTGGAGGACGCCGAGGTCCCGGGGCAGGCGAACGACCTGCGTAATCAAGCCATCGACCTGCTCGGGCAGATGACCCGCCACCGCCAGCGCGGCGCCGATTTGATCTACGAGGCCTACCAGGTCGACATCGGCGACGGCTCCTGAGTCTGCACCACCGGGTCTCGACACGGCACGTCAGTCGCACCTGTCGTCACCCGGACACGGCCGCCGCGCAGGGACCGGCCGGGGTGGATCCCGCCACCACCCCGCCGGTCACTCTGCGGGCAGGCGCGTATAGGCGGTCCGGCGGCCACGCAACCGCCACGTGGGGCCCGGGGAGCGCCGGGCGGGCCCCGCGCGTGGCCAGGCCGCACGGAATTCCCGCCCCGAGGTAACAGGCAGTGGTCGCCCAGGTATGCTCAGTGGTGGCGCCGAGCGGTTTCCAGGTGGGTTTCCTTCTCGGATCCGAACACTTTCTCTCCGGCTCGTCGTTATGGAGTTGGTGGGCCGGTTTAGGCGGGACAGTTCTCTATGGCGGTTACAGGCAGCACGCCCGAACACAACAGCGGAGACGAGTTCGAAGCGGCGCTGGCCAAGGCCAAGCGAGGCAATAGCGACGGCTTCAACTGGTTGTATGCGGAGTACAACCGCCGGGTCGGTGCGCTGGTCCGCTCCGAGGCCTGCCCGAACCCTGACGAAGTGGTCAATACCGTCTTTTTTAAGGCGTTTCGCTCCATTGACCGGTTCGTCGGCAACCGCTCGAACTTCGCCAGCTACCTCTACCAGATCGCCCGGTTCCAGGTGATCGACGAACGGCGGGCCCGCAGCAGACAGGTGCCCCTGCACGACGGTGACCTGATCGACCAGATCGAGCCGGGGGCGGGACCGGAGGACCTGGCGGAGCGGTCGGACAGCTCGGCCAGGACGTATGAAGCACTGAAAGCACTGACCGCCGAACAGCGGGAGGTCATCGTCCTCCGCGTGTTCTTCGGGCTGACCGGCCCGGAAACGGCGGAGGCACTCGACAAGCCGGTCGGGGCGATCCGTTCGCTCCAGAACCGCGCCGAGGCCCGCTTGCGTGGTCTTGTGGAATCCGGATCAGTGATCCTATGACAAACGAACAGAGCGGTCTCTCCGGCGTCGACAACCTCACCCCGTTCGAGTACGCCCTCGCCGGCGTCAACCCGACCGGCGCTCAGGACTCACCGAGCCTGCAAGTGGTCGAGCAGATGCGGGCGTTGGCCGCAGAGGTCCAGGACGCACCGATAACCCAGGAGCGGCTGCAGGAGTTGATGGGCGGCACACCGAGCCTGGCCCGTCGGAGCGAACGGCGGGCCCTCAGGCGTCGCCGGGCCATGTCCGCGGGCGGTGGCTTTGTCGACATCACGCCGATCGAGCTCACCGAACAGAACGGGCAGGCTGCGGGAAACGGCTCCGGCACCGGCGAGCCCGCAGCCAGCACCGGATTCGACCCCGGCCTCGACGCCGACGGCCGGTTGGACCTCCCCAACCCCGCCTTTGCCGAGCCGGACCCCACCAGCGAGCAGCCGGCGATCGGCCTGGCGGCGGCCGCCGCGGGAGCCGCCGATGAGTTGGACGTCGGTGAGTTGGACGTCGGTGAGTTCCCGCTCAACGGGCATACCGATGACCCGACCGCCGCGGATCCGACCATCGATCACCAGATCGCCGCGGCCCTGACCGACACCGGCGCTGCGGACGAGATCGACGGTGACCTGCTCGAGGACACGGTGCTCTTGGACCCGGCCACCATGTTTGACGAGACCGGGTTCGACGAGACCGCGTTCGACGAAGCCACGTTTGACGAAGCCAGGTTTGACGAAGCCAGGTTTGACGAGAGCAGGATCGACGAGGCGTCGGACCCGCAGCACCACGGCCGCTCGCCCGAGGATGCGGATGTGGTCGGCTACGACGTGCCCGTGGCCGACAGTGCGGGCCAGTTGGGCGAGGCCGCCCCGTTTGACGAACAACGTTCGTTGGACGGCGAGGATCCGTTGGACGGGTACGGTCTGCCGGGCGACGATCCGTTGGACGGGTACGGTCTGCCGGGCGACGGGATCCCCGCTGAGGCCCCGATCGACGAGGAGCCCGATCCGATCGATCCTGCGCTCGTCCGTGACCCCGAGGGGTACCACCTCGACGCGGCAGCGGGTGCGGCCGCAGGAGCAGGACTGCTGTTCGGTGCAGGCCTGCTCGATGAGACCGAC